>CAZQJD010000011.1:0-21863 GCA_964593575.1 uncultured Oscillibacter sp. | reverse complement strand
GCAACGGGGCACATATGCTGAACTTCGGTAGAATAGATCATGGTTTTGCGCGTCCTTTCTCTTGTATTTCTGAATAGGAATAGCGGTATTCCCTATTTTCCGAAAGATATTATACTGTTAAACGATTACCCTGTCAAGTGAGCGAAAAAGAAAGTTTTCCGCCAATAAAGTGGCTTTTTTCCTTCGGATAAGTGCGGATTTGCGCATTTTGCGGATCAGCGGATTGCAAAGGCGCGGCGGCGGTGGTAAACTGAAGCTGCGGCGGCGCTGTCCCCGCAGGACAATACCAAGGAGGACTTTATGAAAAAACTCCTGTTTATCGGCTCCACTGTGGTGGATGTCATCATCAATATCGACCATCTGCCCCGCACCTGTGAGGATGTGAACGTGTACGGTCAGGAACTGGCCATGGGCGGCTGCGCCTTCAATGCTTTCAGCATGGCAAGACGCTTCGGTGCACCCTGTCAGCTGTTTTCTCCCGTGGGTGCCGGTATTTACGGCGACTATGTGCAGGCGCATCTGGACAGGGAGGGCATCCGGGTGCCCATCCCCAGACCGGAGAAGGAGAGCGGCTGCTGCTATTGCTTTGTGGAGCCCAACGGTGAGCGCACCTTTGTCTCCTACCACGGGGCGGAGTATCTGTTTGAAAAGGAATGGTTTGACGCACTGGATGCCTCGGAGATCGGCGGCGCCTACTTCTGCGGCATTGAGGTGGAGGACCCGCCGGGAGAGAATATCATCGCATTTCTGGAGGAGCATCCCCACATCACGCCGTACTTTGCACCCGGTCCCCGGATCACCCGCCTCCAGCCGGATCGGCTCCGGCGGATCCTTGCGCTGCATCCGGTGCTGCACCTCAATGAGGAGGAAGCCATAGCGGCTGCCGCCATGTATGGCTGCCCTGCGGACGATTCCGTGGAAGCCGCGGCAGCGGCACTGCACGGGCTGACGGGCAATACCGTGGTGGTGACGCTGGGCGAGCGGGGCTGCATGTACTGTACCGGCGAAGAGACCGGCTATGCGGAAGGCTGTCCGGCGGTGACGGTGGACACCATCGGCGCGGGCGACTCCCACATCGGCGCCCTTATGGGTCAGCTCCACAGCGGCGTGTCGCTGCCGGAGGCTTTGCAGACAGCCAACCGGGTGGCTGCCGCCGTGGTCGGCGTCCGGGGCGCAAGACTGACGGACGAAGAATTTGCGGCGGCTTTTGTGTGATTTTATCCGCGAAAAGGCTGCCGCAACCGCCGGTTGCGGAATTTCCAAGGCCTCTTGGTGGACAGCAGGACGGGAAAAAGCTATGCTGAAGGCATCAAAAAACGAAAATAGCAAGGGGGATGCCCATGGAAGAAAAGGATATGACGCTGGGTCAGCGGATCACGGCGTACCGCGCAAAAGCGCGGTTGTCGCAGGATTCGCTGGCGGAGCTGCTGGATGTCAGCCGTCAGTCGGTGTCCAAATGGGAGACGGATGCCAGTGTGCCGGAGCTTGGCAAGCTGGTGCGTTTGAGTCAGGTGTTTGGCATAAGTCTGGATGAGCTGGTGAAGGGTGAAGCGGCGGAAAAGCCGCCTGCTCCGGAACCGCAGGTCATCTATACGGCGCCGACACAGGATGCCGCCGCCATGGCGGAGACTCTTCGCAGCCACCGTCAGAAGATCGCCGGCATTGTGCTGCTGGCCGTGGGCGGTATCGCCGGCTTTCTGCAGTTCGGATTGATCATGCTGATCTGGCCGCTGCTGGTGCTGGGTCTGCTGTGTCTCGTAACCAAGCGGATAACGGGACTGGGGGTAGGCTGGCTGCTGTGGCTGGCGGCGGCTGCAATATGCTATGGCTATACGTCGGTGAGCCTGTTCATGGTGTTCCGCCGCGCATCCTATGGGGCGGTGACGATACAGCTGCTGATTGCATGGCTGCTGTGGCTGGCATTGGCGGTGCTGGCGGCAGTGACAGCGTGGCGCTTCCGTACCGGAAAAGCAGAGCTGCCGGGCTGGCCTGTTATTGCTGTGATGATGGCTGTGTGGCTGGTGATGTGCGTTTCGTATCACTACATTTTTGGCCTGCATGTTTCCCGCAACGCACTGTCGTATCTGATCGCGGCGGTGCTGGCGCTGTTGGTGCTGGCGAAGCTGCGGAAGCGGAAAACATAAGAACAGACAAGAAAACTGCTCCTGCGGCCGCGCCGCAGGAGCAGTTGGTTTCATGAATTGCTTAGTGGGTCAGGAAGAAGGTCAGGCCGAACAGGAGGGCGATGACCCAGGTGGCGGGCTTGATCTCCTTGCCGCGGCCGGTGAACACGGCGATGACGGCGTAGGAGATGATGCCGAAGGCAATGCCGTAGGAGATGTTGTAGGTGAAGGGCATCATGGCCACGGTCAGGAATGCGGGAACGGCGTGCTCCGTCTTGGTCCAGTCGACGTCCTTGACGCAGTTCATCATCAGAACGCCCACATAGATCAGGGCGGTGGCGGTGGCGTAGGTGGGGATCAGCTGTGCCACGGGGGAGAGGAACATGGCGATGAAGAACAGACCTGCGGTGACCATGGAGGTCAGACCGGTGCGGCCGCCCTCGCCAACGCCGGCGGAGCTTTCCACGAAGGTGGTGACGGTGGAGGTGCCCATGACAGCGCCGGTGGTGGTGGCGATGGCGTCAGCCAGCATGGCCTGTTCCATGTTGGGGACTTCGCCGTTTACCAGCATATTGCCGCGGGCGCAGGCGCCGTACAGGGTGCCCAGGGTATCGAACATATCCACCATGCACAGAGCCATGGAAGAGGTGGCAACTACAACGATGAAGCCGCTCATGCCGTTGGCGGCGATGAAGGCGGAGAAGTCAAAGCCCTGGGTAAAGACCTTCAGGAATGCCTCGTTGAAGAATGCACCGAACGCAGCAAAGGGATCGAAGGACAGACTGGCGGCAAAGCCGTCATAGAAGCCGGGGATGGTGAAGCCCAGAACATAGTAGGCCACGGCAGAACCCAGAATGCCGTACAGAACGCTGCCGCGGACGCCGCGCTTGGTGAGGATGGCGATGGACAGCAGACCGAAGAAGGTCACCAGCAGGGGCATGATGGTGGCCCAGGTGGCGGTGCCGGAGAAGAGGTTGAAGCTGGCCAGCGCCACGCCGGTGGAGCTGTCCTTAATGACCAGACCGGCGTTCTGCAGACCCAGGAAGGCGATGAACAGGCCGATGCCGGCGGGAATGGCCACACGGACAGTGTGGGGGATGGCGTCGAAGATCTTCTTGCGCAGGCCGGTGACGGTGAGCAGAATAAAGATCACGCCGTCGATCAGGACCAGCACCAGAGCATTGGCGTAGGTCAGGCCCAGCGTCAGGCACAGGGTGTAGACGAAGTAGGCGTTCAGCCCCATACCGGAGGCCTGAGCCAGAGGCAGGTTTGACAGCAGACCGATGAGAACGGTGCCAACGATAGCGGACAGGGCGGTGGCGATGTAGATGGCGCCGTAGCTGACACCCAGCAGCTGGCCCTCCACGCCGCCGATGCCGTAGGGATCGGCAAACATGTTGGCGTTGACCATCAGAATGTAGGCCATGGCCATGAAGGTGGTGAGACCGGCCACGATTTCTGTGCGTACGTCAGTGCCGTTCTCTTTCAGACGAAAAAACTTTTCCATGATTTTTCTCCCTCTTTTATAATAATGTCTTTCTCAGGGGCAGTGCGTGGAGCAAAACTGCTTCCGTTTACCATATTAACGAAAAACAGGAAATGTGACAAGATGGCCGAAGAATCGTATTTTCTTATGTCTGCTATAAGGAGAGGTTTTGATGCTGGGTCAATCTACCGTGTTGCGCAGTACGCCGATGCCCTCGATCTCGCATTCCACCACGTCGCCGGGTTTCAGGAATCTGGGCGGATCAAAGCCCATGCCCACGCCGGAGGGGGTGCCGGTGGCGATGATGGTGCCGGGCAGCAGTGTCATGCCGGAGGAAAGCTCCGCGATGATGTCCGCGATGCCGGTGATGAGCAGGTCCGTGGTGCTGTCCTGCCGCAGCTCACCGTTGACACGGGCGCGGATGGGCAGAGCGGGCGGAAATGCGATCTCGTCTGCCGTGACGATGCAGGGCCCTATGGGGGTGAAGCCGTCCAGACTCTTGCCGAAGTACCACTGCTTGTGGGCGGTCTGCAGCACCCGGGCGGAAACATCGTTGAGGATGGTGTAGCCGAAGATGTAGTCTGCTGCCTGTGCGGCGGGAACGTTTTTAGCGGTTTTGCCGATAATAACGGCCAGCTCCACCTCGTAGTCCAGCCGCTCCACCAGACCGGGATGGCTCTGGATCATGCCGTCGGGAGCCACGGCCTCGCAGACGCGCTTGGAAAAGTAGATGGGGATGGGTTTTTCCTTGATGAAGGCGGCGTCATAGCCGGCGGCTTCGTCGGCGTGGGCCTTGTAGTTGATACCCAGACAGATCACGTCCTGCCGGGGACGGGGGATGGGGGCGAGCAGCTCCACATCGGCCAGAGACAGCGTCTCGCCGGTGGGAGCGGGAACGCTGCCGCTTTCGATCAATTCGATCATGCTGTTCACGGGCAGGGTACGAACAGCCTCTCCCTCCAGAATGCCCACGGCCTCCTTGCCGGAATGACGGTAAGTAATCAGCTTCATTGTGTATGTCCTTTCCTCCGGCGGCACAGCGGCCGCGCGAAATATATTTTGGGATCGGTATTGTGCGGAAAAACTACCAGATCAGGGGCAGAAGTCTCCACTTGACCCGCTGCAGATACTCCGCGTAACCCGGCAGACCGGCCTTCAGCACTTCCTCCTCGTTGCGGATGCGTTTGGCAATGATGCCGGGATAGGCAAGGAAGCACAGGAAGGAGAGCAGAGAACCCAGTACCAGCGGTATGGACAGGAAGAGCAGCAGCGTGGCGCTGTACATAGGGTGGCGTACGATGCCGTACAGTCCGGTGTCGATGACCTTCTGATCTTCCTGCACCTCAATGGTGCGGGAGAGATACGTGTTTTCACGCAGTACCTCGGCATACAGCAGATAAGCCAGAAGAAAGGCAGCCGCTGCCGCGTATGAGACCCAGTCGGGCAGCGGCAGCCACCGAAAGCGGAAATCCAGTCCGGCCATGATGAATCCGGCCAGAAACATCAGGCCGCTGAGCTTGACCACTGTGGACTGCTCTGCCTGCTGTTCTTTGGCCTGCAGGCGCTTTTTCAGCAGGTCGGGATTTTTCCCCATCATCACCGATCCCGCGGCAAACATGGGAATAAACAGAATGGCCATCAGCAGCCATCCGCCGGGATATTGCATGGTTCCCGCCGGAAGAAACAGCAGCAGACCCACCAGCACAACGCCCAGAGAAAACTTGGCGATGGCTTGTACAAACAAGGTTTTGGTCATGGAGCACCTCCCGTGTGGGGATCTACTACGACATTACCACATTCTTCGCGTTCTGACAACGGCTGTGTGGTATTCAGAGGACATGAAATATCCGCCGGGGACTTGTATTTGCGGCAAATTTTTGGTAAAGGTAAAGGTGGAAAATTTCTTTCTCACGGAAGGAGATGTGGAATATGAATCATTTCAGACAGATCGCGGAGAAGCTGGCCGGCTGGGAGCTGGACGCCATGATGCTCACTGCCGCGCCCAACCGCCTGTATGCTGCCGGATTCCGTTCCAGCGCCGGCATGGTGCTGGTGACCCGGAAGAGCGCGTGGTTCTTTACCGACTCCCGGTACATTGAGGCGGCCCAGCGTACAGTGCAGGATGCACAGGTGCGTCTGGTGGACAGCGCTCACAGCTATACGGCGCTGGCCAAGGAGGTCATCGAAACAGAGGGGATCACCCGCCTGGGCTTTGAGGATGACCGTATGTCCGTGGCGTCCCATGAGGTCTACCGCAAGGCGCTGCCCTGCGAGCTGGTGAGGGCAGGGGCCCGGATGGATGAGCTGCGCATGGTGAAGGACGCGGAGGAGATCGAGAAGCTGCTGGCGGCCCAGAAGATCGCGGAAAACGCTTTCACGGAGCTGCTGAAGGAGATCCGCCCCGGCGTCACCGAGCGTCAGCTGGCGGCACGGCTGGACTATCTGATGCTCACCTATGGCGCGGAGAAGCCTTCCTTTGACACCATCGTGGCCTCCGGTGCCAATGGCAGCAAGCCCCACGCCGTGCCCTCCGACAAGCCCGTTGCGGAGGGCGAGTTCATCACCTTCGATTTCGGCGCCATGAAGGACGGTTACTGCTCCGATACCACCCGCACTGTGGCAGTGGGCTTCGTCACGGAGGAAATGCGCAGGGTCTACGACACGGTGCTGCAGGCGCAGCTGGCGGGCATTGCCGCGGCGAAGGCCGGCGTGACCGGCCGTCAGGTGGACGGCGCTGCCCGGGATCATATTGCCGCCGCCGGCTACGGTGAATATTTCGGGCATGGCTTCGGCCACGGTCTGGGCATCGAGGTGCATGAGGCGCCTACGGCGGCTCCCTCTTATGACCGGCCGCTGCCTGCCGGCGCGGTGATCTCCGCGGAGCCGGGCATCTACCTGCCGGGCAGGCTGGGCGTCCGCATCGAGGACGTCATCATCCTGACGGAGGGCGGAAGCCGCAACATCACCGGGCTTTCCAAGGAGCTGCTGATCCTCTGATCAAACCAACGCAAAGCAAGGGAGGAATTCTTTATGGATACCATTTACGTTACCGGACACCGGAATCCGGACACTGACTCCATCGTTTCCGCCATGGCGTATGCCGCCCTGCGGAACTCACTGGGCGACCGGGAATACACCGCCGCCTGTCTGGGCCGTCTCAGCGACGAGACGCAGGCCGTGCTGGAGCGTTTTCAGAGCAAGCCGCCCCAGCTGCTGGAAAATGTGCGCACGCAGGTCTGCGACCTGGCCTATGACACGCCGCCCACGCTGAATGCGGGGGCTACCATTGGCCGTGCCTGGGAGGTACTTCACAGCGAAGGTATTTCCGCCATTCCCATCACCAACGAGGACGGAACGCTGTTCAGTATGCTCTCCGCAGGCGACGTGGCTGCTCACGATATGTCCTCCGTACAGAACTCCCGGGTGGAAAATGTGCCGCTGTATAACCTGCTGTCCGTGGTGGAGGGCAAGCTGCTGAATTCCGCCGGACAGATGGTGGATTCCATCAGCGGCGATGTGGTCATCGCCCTGCCCACCTCCCGGAAGAACCTGCAGTTCTCCGGAAAGGAGAGTATCGTTGTCTGCGGCGACCAGCCGGAGATGATCCGTCAGGCTATGGAGCTGGGCGTGTGCTGCGTTATCGCCTGTCAGGCGGAGATCAGCGAGGAGCTGCGCACCATGCCCACGGAGACCTGCCTGATCTCCACGCCTCTGGACGCTTACCGCGCCGTGCGGCTCATCAACCACGCCCTGCCCATTTCCCGCATCTGCAAGCAGGAGGGCATGATCCTCTTCCATCTGGAGGACTATATCGACGATGTCCGTGAGATCGTGCTGCAGAGCCGGTTCCACATCTACCCCATTCTGGACGAAAATGAAAAGGTAGTGGGTACGCTGTCCCGCCGTCATCTGCTGCGTCCCCGCCGCAAGCGGGTGGTGCTGGTGGATCATAACGAGGTGGCTCAGTCCGTCCGTGGCCTGGATCAGGCGGAAATTCTGGAGATCATCGATCACCACCGGCTGGCGGATATCCAGACGGGCAACCCCATCTACGTCCGCAACGAGCCGGTGGGCAGCACCACCACCATCGTGGCGGAGATGTATCAGGACAAGGGCCTGATGCCGTCGGAGAAGATGGCGGGCCTGATGGCGGCGGCCATCACCTCCGATACGGTCATGTTCAAATCCCCCACCTGCACCCAGCGGGATATCGACATGGCCAACCGCATGGCCCGCATCGCCAACGTGTCTCTGGAGGAGCTGGGCCACATGATCTTCTCCGCCTCCGGCGGCGATAACCGCACGGTGGAGGAGCTGCTGAAGACCGACTTCAAGGAGTTCCATATCGCCGGCTATAATTTGGCGGTGTCGCAGATCACCTGCGCCGACTCCGACCACATGATGCTCCGCAAGGAGGAGTTCCTGTCGGCCATGGGAGCTATGAAGAAGAGCCG
The DNA here is from genome assembly GCA_964593575.1 of uncultured Oscillibacter sp. Classification (GTDB taxonomy): domain Bacteria; phylum Bacillota; class Clostridia; order Oscillospirales; family Oscillospiraceae; genus Oscillibacter. Next base: position 13,800 of record CAZQJD010000011.1, on the reverse strand, counting down.
CGGCTATGACATGATCCTGCTGATGCTCACCGACGTCCTGCTGGAAGGCACCCGTCTTCTCTATTTGGGTGACGAGCAGAGCATCCGTCAGGCATTCAACTGCAAGGTCAGTGAAAACACGGTGTTCCTGCCCAAGGTGATGAGCCGGAAAAAGCAGGTCATCCCGGCGCTGTCCGCCCTGTGGGGCTGACGACGGGAGAACCTGCGTCAAAAAACGATACAGCGGCTGTCCCGCCAGAATTCTGGTCGGACAGCCGCTGCTTTTCTCAGTTGGCGGTAAATTCGCCGGAGGCGGTGCCTACAGTGATGGTGTAGGTTTCTCCTGTGATGATCTGGGGACTGCTGAGGATCACCACTGCGAATTTCAGGTCAGGTGCATAGGAGATGACGGTGTTTCCCTTTTTATCCGTCAGCGTGATCTGCGTGCCGGCAGACTGGCTTCCCACGCTGACTGCGATGACGCCCTGAGGAGATGTGCTGAAGCTCTGGGCCATGCCGGAAGCACCGGTGCCGATGAAGGTGCCGCCGGAGATGGTGGCCCGGGAGTCGTAGTCCAGCGTGGCGGTGTCGCCCTGAGTGGGGCCGCAGACGGTGGTGTAGCCGCCGGTGATGTCCAGCGTGCCGTTGGCGTCGATACCGTCGCCGTATGCCGTTATATGCAGGGTGCCGCCGGAGATGGTGATGCTGCCGTTGGAGGAACCGCCGCCCATTCCGCGGCCGAACATTCCGTCCCGGCCGCCGGTGAAGCCGCTGGAATCCGTACCGCCTGCGGCGTTCAAACCGTCGTCGCTGGCGATGAGGGTGATGTCGCCGCCGGACACGACCACGTGCAGGCCCTCCAGACCCTCATAGCTTTCGGAGATGTGGATGGTGCCGTCTGTGATGGTCAGTGTGTCTTCTGCGTGGAAGGCGTCATCGCCGGAGGCGATGGTGAAGGTTCCACCGCTGACGGTCAGGGAGGCGTTGGAGTGAACGGCGTCGTCGGCAGAGTTGATGGTAAAGACACCGCCATTGATGGTCAGGGCAGTGCCCGCCTTGATGCCCTTGATGCTGGTGCTGTCGGTGGACGTGCCGGCAGTGTTGGCAGTGGAGTTGTTGTTGAAACCGCCCTTGCCGCCGCCGGGTTTGCCGCCGGTGCTGCCGCTCTGGTGCCTGCCGCCGCCCATGAAGCCGCCCCAGGAATCCGAGGTTTCCTTTTCGGCGTTGGCGCTGCCGCCGCCTGTGGTGATGGAGAAGGTGCCGCTGTCGATCTGCATATAGGCAGAGGCGCTGATCCCATCGCCCTGAGCGGAGATGTCATACGTACCATTCAGAATGCAGACAAAGCCTGACGCGGCATCGTCGGCATTTTCGGCGTGGATGCCGTCCTTGCCGGAAACAATGGTGAACGCGCCGTCGGCGATGGAGACATCATCCTTGCCGGCGATGGCATGGGAGGCGCAGTTGATGTCATAGCTGCCGCTGGTAATGGTCAGGGAGTCCTTGGACACGATGCCGTGGCCGCCCGGAGAGGTGACCACCAGTGTGCCGGCTCCGTTGAGGGTGATGTCCTCCTTGGAGAAAATGGCGGCGTCGATGTTGTTTTCGTCGATGGCGGTGAAGGCGCCGCCGTTGGAGAGGGTGTTCACGGTGCCCTCTGCGGTGGTGATGAACACCTTGTCGGACTGCCGGACGTAAATGGGGGCAGAGGTCTCGCTGTGGATGGTCACGCCGTTCAGCACAAGCTGTGTCTTGTCGGTCTTTTCGGAATCCACAACGATCATGCCGTCCTCCAGCGTGCCGGAGAGGATATAGGTACCCTCATCCAGAATGGTGATGGTGCTGCCGGAGATCCGGACGGCATTGGAGCTGCACTCTGCCGTGCTGCCCTTGAGCTGGATAACGGCGCTGCCCGCCTCCTCATAGCCGGTCTTCAGATCTCTGTCGGAGAACAGCTGGGAAGGGTCCAGAGGCGCAGATGCAGATGTGTCCACAGATGCAGAGGGTGTTTCTGTGGTGGAAGGAGTGGTCGGCAGGGTCGGGACGGTATTGTTGCCCGATGCCGGCGGGGTGCTGCTCTGGGAGCTGCAGCCGGACAGCAGCATGGTCAGCGCCAACAGCAGGGCCAGATAAGAACGCTTCATTTTGCCTGCCTCCTTTTTACAGCTCTGCCGCCCCGGTCTCCTGTCTGGAAACCGAGATCTCCAGATTGCCGTTTCTGCAGCGGAGCTGGTCGATCATCTCCTTTTCCTGCGCGGGGTCCCGGAGGACCAGCTGATAGGTGAGGCGGAACATGCTGCCCATGTCGGTGGTCTTCACCCGGATCAGCTCATGGGAGACGGTGTAGGTCTGCAGGATGGCATCAAACACGCCGGTATAGTCCAGATCCTCGGGGATGGTGATGCTCAGCGTTTTGTAGGCCGCGGCGCTTTTTTGAGCGCCCAGATCCAGACGGTTGTACAGAATGCTGAGTGCGCACATGATGATGGTGAACAGCAGGGCGTAGGCCAGATACCCCATGCCGGTCATCAGACCGGCGCCCATGGCCAGAAACAGCATGGTGATCTCACGGGCGGTGCCGGGAACGGAGCGGAAGCGCACCAGACTGAAGGCGCCGGCCACGGCGACGCCCGCTCCCACATTGCCGTTTACCATCATAATGACCACGCAGACCACCGCCGGCAGCAGTGCCAGCGTGGCGATGAAGCTTTTGGTACAGCGGGACCGGTACATATAACCGAAAGCAAGGATCAGGCCGATGACCAGCGAGCAGCCGATGCACAGAAGAAAGTCGGATACAAGGATCACGCGGGTCATATCCGTGTCAAAGAGTCCGCGGAAGAGAGAATCAAGCATGGTGAGAAACCTCCAGTCGTTTTGGGTGGATCAGGGTCTTATAGGCAGTGCCGTATTTGGAGAAGGAAGACTTGTGTATGTGATTTTCCGACAGCGCATGGGCCATCCACAGGGGCATGCCGCCGGCGCATTTGAGCTCCATGAGCACCAGCCCCTCCGGGAGGATAGGCGTTCCGTATATTTCGGATCCCATGGAGAGATCCTCCTGCCGGCAGAGAATGGTGTCGTCAAAGGTGACGCGGAAATTGGATGGCTCTGTGGAATAGTAGGCCTCGCGTTCATACGACAGGAACACGGCGGGATGCAGCGTTTCGTAAAAATCCAGAAAGTAGTTGATCTCTGCGGGGATCTGACCCTGAACAGGGCAGGGGTGCTCTCCGCGGAGCCAGGCCACAGCGTCTTTTTCCCGCATGGCAACACGCCGCTTGTAGACAACGCTTCGGTACTTCTTTTTCAATTCCACGAAGACCGGGCTGTCGGGCGCTGCCTGCGCGTAGCTGCGCAGGCGGAGCTTTTCCTTATACGCCGGCTTACTGATGGAGCTGCGGATCAGCTGGTAGCTATCAGTGTCAAAATAAATGCTGCGGATGGTGGTACGGCCATATTTGTCCAGTGCCATATGGGGTTCCATGGCAGTCAGGATCTTCTGCTTCTGCTCGGTGGTGAGCAGGTATTTCAATTCGCAACGCTTGAAAACGCTTTGGTACGCCACAGCCAGGCCCCCTTTCTGTTCAGCAGTATAGAGGAGCAACCCTAAACCGGGCTTAAAAAAATACTGCGGTCAGAAAGCTTTTTTGCTTTCTGACCGCGGGCTGTTCTGTTTATTTTGCATCTGCCTGTATGGCGGCGGCCTCGGCGGTCTCCGTGCCTGCGTTCACAGCCAGCAGCCCCTTGCCGTAGCGGTTGAACATGGCCACGGGGATGGCCACCAGATCCTCCAGCGCTCTGGGGCCGGGCAGGCCGCTGCGGCAGTTCATGGCCACCTTGTAGCGGATGATGCCGGTGGAATGATCCAGCTCAAAGTTGCCGATGGCCAGGCCAAAATTGGCGCGGGTCAGATACTCACACACCTGTGCCATATGGTCGGGGTCTGCCTTCAGATGGATCCGGCCATAGGCCACGATGGAACGGCACTTGGCGGGATCCATGCTGCTGGGACGGGCATGGATGTGGATCTCCACTTCCTTGAGATCGGCTGCCTCCAGATCGAATCTGGCGGAGAAGCGGCGCTTTTCCTCGTTATACTCATAGGGCCACAGGTGTTCTTCAAACATGTCCCGGATAGCCTCGGCGGCTCTGCGAATAGAAGCGGGCATATAAAAGCTCCTTTGTCAGTCATTGGCACATTGTTTCGGTGCGGAAACATTCTATCATGTTTCCTGCTGCCTGACAAGGGCGAAAAAGTCTTACGCTTCCTTCGGTCGGTAGAGTTTCGTGGCCAGCTTCATTTTCGTGCCACGGGAGAAGTCCTTGGATCGTTTCTTTTCCGACAGCCCGAACCGCTGCAGGCAGGACCGGTAAAGGGCATCATCCCACCGGGTGTAGATACCGGCCGTCGCCTTGCCGATCTGTCTGCCATTGAGCGCGGCGGGAAATCCCACGGCGAGGCTTTCGTGTGTTGTCTGGAAAATCCACAAACGGCGTTGGCCGCAGTTGGCGAAAATGCTCAAAATACAATCTATATGTTGTATTTTTGGCTCGAAATCAGACTATTTAAAAACGCGTATCCGTATTTCGTTTTGCTCGGTTTGGTGATAGACTTTTTTACAGCACTACTGTTTCCGGAAGCAGCGGCTCCAGATAGGGGCGCTCCCGGAGATATTCCCGGCAGCAGCGGAGCAGCGTGTCGATGACATCCTGCCTCGTGTACGATTTGGAGATCACCAGACTGAGAACGGAGCGGGGAGGGGAAGGCTCCACCCGCCGGAAGGACAGGGAACCCGGATTCTGGGCCACGAGAAATCTGGTGACGTTGGCAGAGCGGAGGCTCCAGCAGCGGGGGTCGTTGAAATAAATGGGGATGGACATGATGGCGGTGGCCTGCGCATATGCCTTGTCTGCGTTGGGAAGCTGCACATCCTCATACCACTGTGTGATGGATTTGGGCGGAAATTTCTGCACCACCTGAAAGGCAGAATCCAGCTCCGATGGGGAGATGACTTTGTCGGGAAGCGGCGAGTCTGCCGGACAGAGGATGCACCAGTCATCCCGGTAAAACGGGATGCAGCGCACCAACGGGGAATCCGTCATGGAGAAATACAGGAAAGCCGCGTCAAAACGGTGGATGTGTTCCGGCAGCTGCCGTTCGCGGATGTCCAGAATGCCCTGATGGACAGTGATCTGGGGATCGGTCCGCAGCAGCTTGCTGACGATGGGAGAGGCGATGCAGTCGTGATTGACGACGCTGGAGCTCAGCCGGAGCGTTTTGGCAGTGCTGGATTCCCGGAACTGCTGCGTATGCAGCTCGGCGTCCACCCATTCTCTGGCGATGGGGACAAAGGCGTTTCCCTCCGGCGTCAGTAAAATCCTGCGAAGACCCTTCTGCCGCTGGATCAGCTGTACCCCCAGCTCCTCCTCCAGCCGATTAAGATGCGCGGACAGGGCCGACTGGGTGATATATAGGGTCCTGGCCGCGGCGGAGATGCTCCCGTGCTCCACAATGGAGAGGAAAATTCTGGCAGCCTGCGCAGTCATTTGCATCCCTCCCTTAATAAAACAAAATGCTTCTATTCCGATTATAGAAATCCCAAGGTGGAATGTCAAGGCAGAACGTCCTGACAGAAAACAAGTGGATCACGGCGGCAAAGACGGCACTCCTGTAATACCGATCAGTGCGGGTTGTTCTTTTCATGAGTGTTTTTTCTTGCTGTTTTTGCCGCCGTCTCCAAGGTCATTACGCGCAAGCGTTGTGATAAAAAACAAAAATAGGAGGAACCCAAATGAAAAGAGCACTTGCACTCATTCTGGCTCTGGTCATGACCATGGCCCTGGTGGCCTGCGGCGGCGACAAGCCCACCAGCAGCACACCCACTACCACTGACCCCGCCACCAGCACACCCACTACCACTGACCCCGCCACCAGCACGCCCGCTGAAAAGCCTGCGGAAGACCCTGACGCATGGAAGTACGGCGGCGATCTGATCATCGGCACCGGCAATCAGGCTACCATCATCGATCCCCATCAGAACAATGGCACACTGGGCAATGTGTATATCGCCCTCCATGTCTATGAGAGCTTCGGTATTCAGGACCACAACGGTAAGTTCTACGGTCAGGTCTTCGACGTTGAGGAATCTGCCGACGGCCTGACGGTGAAGTGCACGCTTCGTGACCGTCAGTTCTCCAACGGCGACAAGATCACCATTGAAGATGCCAAGGCATCTTTTGAGCGTGCTGCCGCTCTGCAGACAGAGACCGGTTATGACGAGATGTGGAAGGATGTGACCGTGACCTGGGAGGGCAACACTGTCACCTTCACCATGCCCACCTACAACATCAACTTCATGAACAAGCTGTGCTCTACCAGCAGCTACTACAAGATCATGCCCAAGGAGATCTGTGACAAGTATCCCGTCACCGGCGGTGAGGTCCAGTCCAACGGCTTGGTCAAGGGCGGCACGGCTGACAAGATCGACGATGTAAAGGATGTCATCGGCTCCGGCCCCTACATGCTTACCAGCTTCACCGATTACGAGTCTGTCCTCTCCCGGAATGAGAATTATCAGATTATCAACAACGAGGATGCCATCGGCGTGGCAGCCCCTGCCAAGCAGTATCTGGACACCATTACCTTCAAAGTAAATGCCGACGCCAGCTCCCGCTCTGCCGCCACCATGGTCGGAGAATATCACATTGGCTCTGTGACCAGCGATATGCGCGAGACCGCCAAGACCATGGGTGTCAAGTTTGCCGACGCCGGTACCTCCTGGACCCACGGTATTTTCTTCAACCTGTCTCCCGAAAACGCCGGCAGTCCCGTGGAGGATGTTAATGTCCGCAAGGCCATCCGTGCCTGCCTGGATGTGGATGCCATCATGCTGTCCGTCGTGGGCGGCGACAAGGATCGCGTAAAGGAACTGGAACCTTATGCCGTCGTCAAGGAAAGCGCCGCCTATGCCTCTACCAAGATGGAGGACTCCGGCGAGTGGAACATTAAGAATATGGACAAGGCCAAGGAGTATCTGGCAAAGTCCAATTATAAGGGCGAGGAGATCGTCTATCTGGTGAACTCCGGCGAGGGTGCCTTCTACAAGGCTGCTATGGCTGCCATTCCTTCCATGGAGGCCATCGGTCTGAAGGTCAACCTGTGGGTGGTGGATACCGGCTCTCACGGCGCCACTCGCAAGGATCCCGGTGCCGGTCATGACATCGGCTGCTGGGAGGTCCAGAAGCGTACCGACAATCCCGTGCTGCACAGTACCTTTGTCACCGGCTCTCAGGGCTGGTGGTCCAGCGACGCCAAGGACGCTGCCATCGCCATCATGAAGTCCACGCCCACCGGCTCTCCCGAAAGCGTTGCCGCCTACAATGACTATCTGGACGCCGTCATCGAGGAGTGTCCCTACATTCTGTTCGGCCATCCCATGGGTCTGCTGGCTGTCCGCGAAAACGTGGAGACCAACACTGTGGGTCAGGTGAACTACTATTATTGGAACACCTACTTCAACGACAACAAGAAGTAATTCTTCCCGCGTCCGTTTGACGGAACAACACTGCGCGCCGGCGGGCCGCTTCGGCCTGCCGGTGCAGTCCCTGAAAGGAAACCAACGCAATGAATGCACACAAGATCCCGGAAGAAGCGCTCCGACAGCTCTGCGGTCAGGTGGACGGCGACTGCGGACTGTATGTGTTCGTCCCCGGTGAGGGCCTGCGCTTCTCCATCAACGAGGACATGATCTTCAATGCCGCCAGCACCATCAAGATCCCTGTCATCGCCCTGCTGTTTCAGGACGCGGCGGAGGGGAAAGTCGACCTTTCCAAAAAGGTGGTGGTAAAACCGGACAACCGTGTCGGCGGCAGCGGCATCCTGCTGTCCATGGACCCGGATGTGGAACTGAGCCTGTTTGACCTTGCCAACCTGATGATCGTCATGAGCGACAATACCGCCACCAATGAGATCATCGACGTGGTGGGCATGGACCGCGTTCGGCAGTTCTGTCTGGCCCACGGCTTCACCGACACCTGGATCTGGCGCAAGATCTTCTACAAGGGCTATATGCCCCCGCCTCAGGTGCCGGAGGGTCTGCCTGTCGACGCTACCAGCGCAGGCGATCTGGGCCGTATGCTGGAGCAACTGGCCGATGGTACGCTGCTGGATGAGGTGTCCTGCCGCAAGATCATCCAGATCATGGCAAACCAGCGGGTGGCCCGGCTGAAGACGCTGCTGCCCACGGCCTACCGTCCCGATCCCCGTGCCGAGACGCTGGAGTTGCCGCCGGAGGGCAAGGTGGTGGTGGCCAGCAAGGGCGGCACGCTGCTGAATCCCGCCCGGGCCCACGACGCGGGCATCTTCTACCTGCCGGACGGACGGTACTATATTGTGACCATCTGCACCCGTTCCACCAGCCTGAAAGAGACTACCAAAATCATCAACGAAGTCGGTCTTGTGATGTACGAGGCCATGAAGTAAAACCTGCACCAAAAGAAAAAGCGCAGTCCGAAGGTCCCCTTGCGTAAAGGGGGCTGGCATGGCAAAGCCACGACTGGGGGATCGACAACCCCTCCGTCACGCTTCGCGTGCCGCCTCCCCTTGCACAGGGGAGGCTTCAGACTGCGCTGTTTTTTATTTAATGAGCAGCTCACACACCAGATCGGTGTAGGCGGAGGGGTCTTCCATGGGCAGGCCGGCGATGAGCAGCGCCTGATGGTACAGCAGGTCGGCGTACTTCTTTGCCAGCTCGGGATCGGCGGTGACGGCATTTTCCAGCGCGGCAAAGGCGGGGTGGGCGGTGTTCAGCTCCAGGATCCGGTCGGCGCGGATGGCTTTCTCAGGCTGCATGGCGTTGAGGTATTTCTCCATCTCGAAGCTGAGACCCTCACCGGCGGTGAGGCAGACGGGGTGGCTCTTGAGCTTCCTGGAGGCCTTGACCTCCTTGACGCTGTCGCCCAGTGCTTCCTTCACGAAGTCCAGTGCGGCCTTGTGCTCGTCGGCAGAATCCTCGCCGGCCTTGCTGTCGGCGTCCTCCAGCTCTCCGTCCAGCACGGAGCGGAACTCCTTCTCCTTGTAAGTGTGCAGCAGCTGGGCGGCGAACTCATCCACCTCCTCGGTGAAGTACAGCACCTCAATGCCGTCGTCCTTCAGACGCTCCAGCTGGGGCAGACGGTCCACGGCGTTGACGGTCTCACCGGCGGCGTAGTAGATGACCTTCTGGCTTTCCGGCATCCGGTCCACATACTCGTCCAGAGACACCAGCTTTTTCTCCGTGGAGGACCAGAACAGGGCCAGCGGGGCCAGCTGATCCTTGGCCGCACCGTAGTTTGCCACCATTCCGTATTTCAGCTGGCGGCCGAAGTTCTTCCAGAAGGTCTCATAGCCGGGGCGGTCATCCCGCAGCATGCGGGTCAGCTCGGCCTTGATCTTCTTCTCGATGTTGGAGGCCATGACCTTCAGCTGGCGGTCATGCTGCAGCAGCTCCCGGGAGATGTTCAGGCTCAGGTCGGGAGAGTCCACCACGCCCCGGATGAAGCGGAAATGCTCCGGCAGCAGGTCGGCGCACTTGTCCATGATGAGGACGCCGCTGGAATAGAGCTGCAGGCCCGGCTCGTAGTCCTTGGTGTAGAAGTCATAGGGGGTGGCGCCGGGGATGAACAGCAGCGCCTTGTAGGTGATGGCGCCCTCGGCACTGACGGCGATGACGCTCTGGGGCGCGGTGTAGTCATAGAACTTGTCCCGGTAGAACTTGTCGTACTCCTCCTGCGTGACATCGGCCTTCTTCCGCTGCCACAGGGGCACCATGGAGTTGAGGGTCTGCTCCTCCCGGACGGTCTCATACTCCGGCTTGTCGTCGGGAGAGCCGTCCTTCCGCTGGGTGCGGCTCACCTCCATGCGGATGGGGAAGCGGATATAGTCGGAGTAGCGGCGCACCAGATCCTGCAGCTTCCACTCCTGCAGGAACTCACCGTAATTCTCCTCGTCGGTGTCCGGCTTGATGTGCATGACGATGTCGGTGCCCACGGAGTCCTTCTCACACTCGGTGATGGTGTAGCCGTCGGCGCCGGAGGAGGTCCAGCGGTAGGCGGTGTCGCTGCCGTATTTCCGGGTGGTGACAGTGATGCGGTCGCTGACCATGAAGGCGGAGTAGAAGCCCACGCCGAACTGGCCGATGACATCGGTGTCCTGTGCGTCCTCACCCAGCTCCTGCTTGAACTTGAAGGAGCCGGAGGAGGCGATGACGCCCAGATTGTTCTCCAGATCCTCCTTGTCCATGCCGATGCCGTTGTCGGACACGGTGATGGTGCGCTCACCGCTGTCCACGGACAGCCGGATGCGAAAATCACTGCGGTCCATCTGTACGCCGTTGTCCGTCAGCGCCAGATAGCACAGCTTGTCGCAGGCGTCGGAGGCGTTGGAGATGATCTCCCGCAGGAAGATCTCCTTGTGGGTGTAGATGGAGTTGATCATCAGATCCAGCAGACGCTTGGACTCTGCTTTGAACTGTTTCTTTGCCATGGTGGTTACACTTCCTTGCTTTTCAAATATTTAACAGGGGGAATTATAGCACTCCCGACCCCGGAAAGAAATAACTTTTTGTAAATTCACCGGCAAAACGGTTGCCGCCAACCCTGACTGCGTGTAAAATAGCGGATATAGACCCGTCAGAGGGGAGCCTCTGTTTTTTGTAAGGAGAAGAAGTGTATGTCATTTTTCCGGAAGCTTGGAGACGCGTTTGCCCGTTTCATGTATGGCCGCAACGGCATGGATCAGCTGAATCTGGTGCTGGTATGGGGCAGCGTGGGCTTCATCGTGGTGGCCAATCTCATCAGCGGCATTTCCGATGCCATGGCCGTGGTGGGCGTGGTGATCTACTATTTCGGCATGGCCATCTGGCTCATCTCCCTGTTCCGCATGTTTTCCAAAAAGCTGGAGAAGCGGCGCAGAGAGAACAGCGAATGGCTGAGCCTGTGGTGGAAGATCAAAAACGGCGTGCAGGGCGCCAAGAAGCGCCATGCCGACAAGGACCATAAGTATTTCACCTGTAAAAGCTGCAAGGCTGTCTGCCGTGTGCCGGCGGGCAAGGGCAAGGTGGTCATTACCTGTCCCCGCTGCGGCGGCAAGATCGAAGGCAAGACCTGAGATCCGTTTCCCCGGCGCTCCGGGAAATACATATAAAAGAGGTGCGACTATGCAGGAACTGGAGAAACAGTATCATATCCATTGCGCCCCCGGCGATGTGGGCCGGTATTGCATCCTTCCCGGCGATCCGGGCCGCGTGCCCGCCATTGCCGCCCTGTTTGACGACGCCCATCAGGTGGCGTACAACCGGGAATACAATGTGTACACCGGCACGCTGCTGGGTGAGAAGGTCAGCGTCTGCTCCACCGGTATCGGCGGCCCCTCCGCCGCCATCGCCATGGAGGAGCTGGTGAAGTGCGGCGCGGATACCTTCATCCGCACCGGCACCTGCGGCGGCATCGAGCTGTCCGTGCAGTCAGGTGATGTGGTGGTGGCCACCGGCGCTATCCGCTACGAGCATACCAGCCTCGAATATGCGCCGCTGGAGTTCCCCGCCGTGGCGGATCTGGACATCACCAACGCACTGGTGGCGGCCACCCGTGAGCTGGGCTATCCCCTGCACACCGGCATCGTCCAGTGCAAGGACAGCTTCTACGGCCAGCACAGTCCGGAGAAGTCTCCCGTTTACTATGAGCTGCTGAACAAGTGGGAGAGCTGGAAGCGTCTGGGCGTCAAGGGCAGCGAGATGGAGTCCGCCACGCTGTTTGTGGTGGCGGCCGCGCTGGGCGTGCGCTGCGGCTCCTGCTTCCATGTGGTGTGGAATCAGGAGCGGGAAAAGGCTGGTCTCGACCAGAAGATGAGCGAGGACACCTCCCGCAGCGTCAGGGTCTCCGTAGAGGCGCTGAAAAAGGTCATCGAAATGGATCGGCAGAAAAACTGAGTAAAGCATACGAAAGCCGCGGGACGCCCGCGGCTTTCGTGCGTTTATGTGCGGCTGCCGTCCTTGATGGCGCCGATGTCGTAGGGCGTGGTCTGATAGACGAAATAGTTCAGCCAGTTGCTGTAAAGCAGGTTGGCGTGTGCGCGCCAGATGACCCGGGGCGGCTGAGAGGGATCGTTGTCCGGGAAGTAGTTCTTGGGGATAGAGATGGGCTTTCCGGCATTGACGTCACGGACATACTCCTGATTCAGCGTGTCGGCATCATACTCGGAATGGCCCATGATGAAGATCTGCTTGCCGCCCTTGGTGAATACGGCGTATACGCCGGCCTCCTCGGAGGAGGAGAGGATCCGCAGCTCCGGCACGGCTTCAATGTCCTTCCGAGCCACAGTGGTGTGGCGGGAGTGAGGGACATAGAAGGTGTCGTCAAAGCCCCGGAACAGGATGGAATTCCTGTAGTCCACAATATGGGGGAAAACGCCGAACATCTTTTCCGGCAGCGGCTGCTTCTGGATGCCGTAATGGTAATAAAGACCGGCCTGTGCGCCCCAGCAGATGTGGAAGGTGCTGTGGACGTGGGTCTTGGTCCACTCCATGATCTCGCACAGCTCCTGCCAATAATCCACTTCCTCAAAGGGCATATTCTCCACCGGCGCGCCGGTGATGATCATGCCGTCAAAGGTGCGGTGCTTCACATCGTTGAAGGTCTTGTAGAAGGCCTGCAGATGCTCCGGCGGCGTGTTGGCGGACTCGTGGGTGCTGGTGGTGATCAGCTCCAGCTCGATCTGCAGAGGGGTGTTGCCCAGCAGACGGGAGAGCTGAGTCTCCGTCTGGATCTTCTTGGGCATCAGGTTCAGCAGCAGGATCTGCAGGGGGCGGATGTCCTGAGAGGCAGCCCGGTCTTCCGGCATGATGAAAATGTTTTCCTGATGGAGAACTTCCGCTGCGGGAAGATTGTTGGGGATCTTAATAGGCATGGAGCGCTCTCCTCTCTCTTACCGTACTCAGTCGATCTGATCCAGTGCCTGTGCCAGGTCGGCGATGAGATCCGCGCTGCTCTCCAGACCACAGGAGAGGCGGATGAGACCGGCGGGGATACCGGCAGCCACCAGCTGCTCATCGGTCATCTGGCGGTGGGTGGTGGTGGCGGGGTTCAGGCAGCAGGTGCGGGCGTCAGCCACGTGGGTCTCGATGGCAGCCAGCTTCAGTGCCTTCATGAAGGGGCCGGCAGCGGCGCGGCCGCCCTTCAGCTCAAAGCTGACAACGCCGCAGGAGCCATTGGGCAGATACTTCTGGCCGACTTCGTAATACTTGTCGCCGGGCAGACCGCAGTAGGTGACCTTGGATACCTTGGGATGCTGCTGCAGGAACTCGGCCACAGCCTGACCGTTCTCGCAGTGACGCTTCATGCGGACGTGGAGGCTTTCCAGACCCAGATTCAGGTAGAAGGCGTGCTGGGGAGACTGGATGGAACCGAAGTCGCGCATCAGCTGGGCGGTGCACTTGGTGATAAAGGCGCCCTCCTTGCCGAACTTCTCGGCGTAGGTGATGCCGTGATAGCTGTCGTCGGGAGTGGTGAGGCCGGGGAACTTGTCGGCGTGGGCCATCCAGTCGAACTTGCCGCCGTCCACGATGCAGCCGCCCACGGCAGCGCCGTGGCCGTCCATGTACTTGGTGGTGGAGTGGGTGACGATGTCGGCGCCCCACTCGATGGGACGGCAGTTGACAGGAGTGGCGAAGGTGTTGTCAATGATCAGAGGCACGCCGTGGGCGTGGGCAGCCTTGGCAAAGCGCTCGATATCCAGCACGGTCAGGGCGGGGTTGGCGATGGTCTCGCCGAACACGGCCTTGG
>CAZQJD010000010.1:0-22074 GCA_964593575.1 uncultured Oscillibacter sp. | reverse complement strand
GTCCGGGGATGCTCTTTGTCGTTTGGCCGTTACAGCAGCAGATTTGCCAGAAGAACAAGACAGGGAATGGCGATGAGGGTGCGCTCCAGGAAGAGAATAAACAGCTTCCACAGATTCAGAGGGATCTCACTCTTGATGATGATGGCGCCCACCTCGGTGAGGTAGATGATCTGTACCAGAGACAGTGCACCGATGATGAACTTGGTCTTTACGGATTCCACACCGCCAATGAGCAGTGCGGGGATGAACATATCGGTGAAGCCGATCAGCGTGGCGGGTGCTACAGCGAAGGCTTCCTCGACGCCCAGCAGCTGCAGATACAGCCCCATGGGATAGGAGACCCAGTCGAAAACGGGGGTGTAGGTGGCAATGATCAGTACCACGGTGCCCCAGGACAGTACGATGGGGATCAGGTCAAAGAGCATACCCATGACCACTTCCATGCCGCCGGAAACCACGGTCTTGACACCAAACTCCTCAGCGCGCTTGCAGCTGATCTCCACAGCGTGGGCCATCAGGCCCTTGTTGCTGGGGACGTCCTCGTCCAGCTGCTTGCCTGCCTTTTCCTGATAGGTATCGGGGAGCTTGCTGATGGGAGGGATGCGGCAGAGAATAACGGCCAGGATCACGCCCACGATGCAGATGCTCAGATAGAAGGAGGGGAACAGGTGGGCGATGCCGATGGTGTCTGCGATGAGCAGGCAGAAGGGGATGGACACCAGAGAGAAGTTGGTCATGATGTAGCCGGCTTCCCGCTTGGTATAGAAGCCCTTCATGTACTGTTCGCGGGTCAGAATGACAGCTGCGTTGGAGGCGCCGAACCAGGATGCGATGAGGTCAACGGAGGCGCGGCCGGGAACGCGGAACAGGGGGCGAACCACCGGCTTCAGGATCACGCCCATAAATTCCATGATACCGCAGTCCGTCAGAAAGGGAAGCAGGAAGCTGAAGCTCAGCACGATGCACACCAGAGTGCAGCACAGATCCACCATGGTTCCGCCGGTGTCGATGGTGGTGATGAACTCGGGGCCGAAGCCGAAGGTCACCATGCAGACAACGACAGCACCCAGTACCTTGGAAACCAGATAGAAGGGGGTGGTGGAGAAGGCCTTGGAGAAGTAATGGTTCTTGCGGATCCAGTCAGGCTTGCAGAAGTAATCATACACGCTCATGGCGCTGCCGATACACACCAGCGCGGTGAGGATATAGATCAGGCTGCCGCCGAACAGGGATTTCAGGAAGTTCTTGCAGAATTCCAGCAGCGTGGTAAAGGAATCGTTGTAGGGGATGGGAACCAGGAACATCAGGGCGCCGAAAGCGGAACCCAAAATAAACTTCAGCAGGTTCTTGGTATTGACGCTTGTCTTGGTCATGGGAACTTTCTCCTTATCTCGTGTGTATTGGTGAGAGCGGTCTTACAGCTGCTCAATGATCTTCATGGCATCGAAGAGCATGTCTTCGGATACGGGGTAGGGGATATGTGCCATATCGGGGCCGGCAACAGTTTCACTCAGAACTGCCTGGAGATATTCGCGGTCCAAAGGAACATCCATCTCTGCCAGCGTGGTGGGGATATCCAACTTTTGAAGGAAGGCTTTGAGCCGGCGTGCTTCTGCCAGATCCTTATCCACCGCCAGTTGGACGAGCACGCCGTATGCCACAACGTTACCGTGGAGCCAGCGCTCCTCGAAGCCGGGCAGCAGTACCAGCGCGTAGTAAACGGAGTGGGCGATGGCGCTGTTGTAGTCATTGTGCACCAGCAGAGAGACCAGTCCCGTGCTGACCACACTGGCCAGAACCGCCTGCTCCAGCGCAGTGCTCACCTTGCGCGCCTTGCAGTCCAGCAGAGCCTGTTCACCGTGCTCCAGCAAGGGGGCGTAGCACATGTTGCTGATCTCCCGCCCCAGAGCGGAGCTGTGCTCCAGCTTGTCTCCGCGGGCAGAAAAATGACATTCAAAGTGCTTGCCGATGGTGTCGCCCATGCCGGCCTGCAGGAACTGCCAGGGTGCCTGCGCCATTACGGTGAGATCGATGAAGCAGTGGCAGGGGGGACGGTGGAAATAGTAGAAATCCTCAAAGCTGCCGTCCTCGTGATAGACCACGGAGAGCGCAGAGGTAGCGGAACAGGTGGAAGCGCTGGTGGGGAAGGTAAAGACCGGCAGGCCGGCGTTTTCCGCGGCGGCCTTGGCCGTGTCCATGGCTCTGCCGCCGCCCATGGCAAAGATCATATCCACCCGGAGAAGTTTGGCATAATCTGCCCAGCTGCGGATGGCGGAGAAGGTGCAGTCCTTGCCGTATACCACGGACTCCGCGATCTTGATGCCGCTGCCCGTCAGCTGTGCCTGCAGCCGGGGCAGTGCCGCTGCCATGGCTTTTTCACCGCCGATGAGCAGTGCGCGCTTGCCGTAGCTGCGGCTGATGTCCGCCACATGGCTGTACGCATCCTCGCCGATGGAATAATTGCAGTAATAAACAGAACGGGTACTCATCACTTCAGCAGCTCCTGCAGCTTGGCCAGACGGCCCAGTGCCTCGTCCAGCGTTTCCTTGCTTCTTGCGAAGTGCAGACGGATAAGGTTGTTGACCTCTTCCTTGAAAAAGCTGGAGCCGGGGACGGCGGCTACGCCGATGTTGATGATCATCCACTCGCAGAACTGCAGGTCGGTCCAGCCCCGGAACTGGGGCAGAGCCAGGAAGTCGCTGATGTCGATCATCACAAAGTAGGTGCCCTGAGGAACGTTGTGCTTCAGGCCGATGCGGTCGAGGCCGTCCAGGAAATACCGGCGCTTCTCGGTATAGGTGGCCAGCAGCTCATCGTAATAGGATTCGGGGAAACGCAGACCCACAGTAGCGGCTTCCTGCAGGGGTGCGGCGGCGCCGACGGTGAGGAAGTCATGGACCTTCTTGGCGTTTTCGATGACCTCGGCAGGTCCGATGAGATAGCCAAGACGCCAGCCGGTGATGGAGTAGGTCTTGGACAGGGAGTTGCAGGTGATGGTGTGCTCATACATGCCGGGCAGAGAAGCCATGCAGGTGTGCTTGTTGGGTGCGTACACCATGTGCTCATAGACCTCGTCGGTGACAACAAAAGCATCATACTTCACGGCCAGCTCGCCGATGGCCATCAGCTCCTCGCGGGTGAAGACCTTGCCGCAGGGGTTGGAGGGATTGCAGAGGATAATAGCCTTGGCGCCCTGACGGAAGCCGTCTTCAATGATGCTGATGTCAAAATGGTACTCAGGAGGTACCAGGGGGACATAGATGGGCTCAGCGCCGGAAAGAATGGCATCCGCACCATAGTTCTCATAGAAGGGGGAGAACACCAGAACCTTGTCGCCGGGGTTGCAGATAGTCATCATAGCGGCCATCATGGCTTCGGTGCCGCCGCAGGTGACGCAGATCTCGGTGTTGGGGTCAATGGCGCGGCCGATGGCACGGCCCTGCTTGATGGCCAGCGCTTCGCGGAAATTCTCTGCGCCGAAGGTCACAGAATACTGGTGAGGACCTTCATAGGCGGCTTTGGCAAGGGCGTCTAGGATGGGCTTGGGGGGATCAAAGTCGGGGAAACCCTGAGACAGGTTTATGGCGCCGTGTTCGTCGCTGATGCGGGTCATGCGGCGGATGACGGAGTCGGTGAACGTGTGTACTCGATTGCTGAGCTTTGGCATATTTTTCCTCTTTTCAATGTATATTTTTTCGCGATGGCGGAAGCTGTTTCATTATGCATCATAGTATAGAATCTTTATTTGGTCAATAGTCGGGATATTGAGTAAGGAAAAGGGAGCGGCTAAATCAGTAAAAAATGCAGAGGAGAGACAACGATGAAGGTGTTTCTTACCAGCAACCCTGCGGGGCATTTGGACAACAGCAGGTCTGTTCACGACATCGATCATAAGGATCAGCTTCGGGAGAAGCTGCGGCTCCACATAATGCACGGTTTCTCCTGGGAAGGTGATTCACTGGAGTTGCCTCGCTCTGGCCACCAAATGAAGCGGCTCCTGACAAAGCTTGCGCCGCTTGAGCGCATATTCTGACATCATTCCGCAGAAACTGTCTGTGGGGTGATGAATATGAAAGAAAGGATCCCGAAAGAATTCCCGGATATTTCCCGTGAGCCGGAACTGATCTCACCGTATGAGCCTGTCAGTATGGCGTTGTATGATGCGGATGGAGAAGAGATCCGTTATCCAGTTCTGCCGGATAATATCGGACCGGATGATATGCTGTGAGCCGGAAGCGAGCTGAAAGTAGATTCTTTTGGCTCGTTTTCCTTTTTTGTGCAGCTGCATATTTGGCAAAAATTTTGCATATTAGAGAGAGAAAGTGTTTGTCTTTACAGACAGTGTGTGTTACACTATCAATGATGTGAACTACGATACGGAGGCGCGCCATGAAACGTTGTATCATTTTTTCGGCCGGCACATTTTACGGCCTGCAGCGTCGTCCTGCACCTGACGACTATGTTATCGCAGCGGATGCGGGCTATCTTGCCTGTTTGGTGGCGGGAGTGACACCGGATCTTCTGCTGGGGGACTTTGATTCTCTGGAACGTCCAAAGGATTTCCCCAATGACATTCGCACTGCGCCTATGGAAAAGGATGAGACGGATACGATGCTGGCAGTTCGAGCCGGACTGGAGCAGGACTGTGATTCGTTCTATTTTTACGGCGCTACCGGGGGAAAACGTCTGGACCATACCCTGGCCAATTTTCAGACTCTGCTTTGGCTGCGTAAGCAGGGAGCAAGAGGGTACATCTACGAAGAAGGCTTTATCTGGACGGTGATTGAAAACGAGCCGTTGGAAATCACCCGCGCTGCTGAGAATGCCATTGTTTCCGTATTCTGCCTGGGTGAGGATGCCAGAGGAGTTACGCTTGAGGGACTTCGTTACAAGCTGGAGGATGCTGTGTTGTCTGCGGACAGACCGTTGGGGGTCAGCAATCAGATGGAAGGCACCAAGGCAAGGATCACTGTTGCAGAGGGCGCTTTATTGGTCGGCTGGGAGCTTCCGAAAAAGAAATAGGCGCATATGCGGAGAGAACTTATGGACAGACAAAAATTTCTGCGCCGTGGATGGATCTGCGGCCTGATTTCACCGATCGCCTGTTTGCTGTTCATTTTGCTGCAGATGGTTGGTGTCTGGGAAAGCGGCAGCCCTGTGGCGGTGATACTGGCAGGGATACTGATGGTGGAAATGGTGGCCGGCACGGTAGCGCCGTTCTGGTGGCTGCTGACGCTGTACCGCAAGGGGGCTTCGGTTTCGAGGCGGCCTGTGCTTTTGATAGGGTTGAATGTGTTTGCCATCGTGGTCAGCATAGTGTTTTTCTTTTAAGCGAAGTCCCAATTTGACGTTGTGTTCCCGTTGAGCGGCCAATATAAGAGTTCGGTAAATTCGGCTTTATATAAGCGGAGGATTGAATGCTGTATCTATTTGGAGTTATGTGGTTCGTACTGGGGATCGGCGCGATGATTGCGGCGGGATGGAGCATCATTTGGACTGTAAAAGGGAATTGAGTATAAACAAAAAGTCTGGACTTCAGTATGGAGCCCGGACTTTTTGTTTGACGCTGGGCTGTGGGCGTGATACAATATTTTCATAATCAATCAAGGGGGGATCATTGATGAAGACCATCATTACGATCGGCCGGCAGTTTGGCAGCGGTGGCAAGGAAGTTGGTATCCGTGTTGCCAAGGAATTGGGCGTCCCGTTCTATGATAAAGAGATCTTGCGTGAGGCTGCGGAGAAGAGCGGCATGTGTGAGAAGATCTTTGAAAACTTTGATGAGCGGCCCCGAAGCCTGCTGTATTCTCTGGCAATGGATTCCTATGCGTTCAGTGCGCCGGGGGTAGGTGCCGGGGATTCCCTGGAGCAGCAGGTGTATCTGGCAACCTTCAATACGATCCGGCGGCTGGCAGAGCAGGGCCCCTGTGTTATGATCGGCCGCTGCGCGGATTATGCGCTGGCAGATCATCCCAACCGGCTGAGTCTGTTTGTATATGCGCCTATGGATGTCCGAATTGCCCGCATTGCGGAGCGTCATCAGCTGACACCGGAAAAGGCAAAGAGCCTGATCATCAAAACAGATAAGCGACGTGCCTCCTATTATGAGTATTATTCAGCTAAGCGCTGGGGCGCGATTGACAGCTATGATTTCTGCCTGGATTCCAGTTATCTGGGTCTCAGCGGTACTGTGGAGCTGGTACGCACCATGGTGGATCAGAGGGAGAATCCCATTCCCAGCCCTACGGAGATCGATCCTACACGATAAGAGAGATCTGTGCCGCCCGCACGGGCGGCACAGATCATTTGCTGTGATATTGCAATGCGAAAAAAGTGTGGTAGAATAGACACATCGTTAGTTATACAGAAAGGCAGGCGCTGATTAGAATGCTGGACATTCAAAAAGTTCGTTTGGGCAAGACGGATTTGTGGGTTACGAAAACTGCTATGGGTTGTTTGCCTGTTCAACGGATAGACCGTGACGCGGCAAGGAAACTGCTGCGTCGGGCTTACGACGGCGGTATCAATTATTTTGATACGGCCAATAAATATACCGACAGCGAGGAGAAGATCGGAGAGGCGCTGCATGACGTCCGTCACGATATCGTGATCTCGACCAAAACAGACGCAACGGATGCCAAGGGTGTGCTTGCGCATATTGAAGAAAGCCTCCGCAGATTGCGTACGGATTACATTGACCTGATCCAGTTCCACAATCCTGCTACCGTGCCGGATAAAAACGATCCTGGCAGCTCTTATGCCGGTGCGCTGGAGGCGAAGAAGAAGGGGTATGTCCGTCATATCGGCATTACCAACCATCGTCTGACGGTAGCCAATCAGGCGATTGACTCCGGTGATTTTGAAACATTGCAGTTTCCGTTCAGCTACCTTTCTTCCAAAGAGGATGTTGAACTGACAAAGCGCTGCAAGGCAGCGGATATGGGTTTTATCGCTATGAAGGGCTTGTCCGGCGGTATGCTGAACAATGCGGCGGCCTGCTATGCTTTCATGCAGGGGCTTGACAATGTGGTTCCCATTTGGGGCATCCAGTATGAATGGGAGCTGGATCAGTGGCTGGCGCTGACGGAGCGCCAGCAGCAGATGACAGCGGAGCTGCAGGCGGTGATCGACAGGGACCGAAAGGAACTGGCGGTGAATTTTTGCCGTAGCTGTGGTTATTGTCTCCCCTGTGCGGTGAATATCAACATTCCCCGTGCGGCGCGTATGGCGATGCTGCTCCGGCGCAGTCCGTATCAGCCGTATATGACCAAGGAGATCTATGAGGAAATGCATCGGATCGACAACTGTATCCGCTGCAATGCCTGCAAAAGCCGTTGTCCCTACGGACTGGAGATCCCGGATCTGCTGGAGGCCATGCTGAAGGATTATGATGAATTCTACGCAAAGCATCACGACGATTGATGGAGGGATCACCGACAATGCTGTTTCAAAATGATGAAGTGAGCCTGAAGCTGGAGATCCTGCGCTATGAGTTCCCGGCTGACGGCGGGCAATATGATACGGATGACCGGAACTGGCTGGTGATGCGTGGTACTTACACGGAGGACGGTCAAATCATTAAGGATACCAACAGCTGCCTTCTGACCTACGAGCTGCGGGAGATGGCAGCCAGTCTGAAGGTGGTGCGTGCCGGTATCAAGGAATCCTACCAGAGCGAATTCTCTGAGCCATACTTTATGCTGTCGGCAGCGCCGACCGGAGAAGGGGAGTACGCTGTCTGGGTCTCCTTCGCCCTGCCCAATACCATGGAGGATGTGGATGTAGCTGAGGTGGACTGTGTGATGCGGGATGCGGAGCTGGCGGCCCTGATTGAAGAGCTGGACGCGCTGTGCGAGAAGTTCCCGGACCGGAATTGATATACAACAATTTTTATATAAAATGTATAGGAGAAGTATTATGAAGCAGAAGCGCCTTGTTATCGTTTCTTACGACGCTATGGTTTTTGAAGATCTGGAGCAGCTGAAGACTCAGCCCTGCTTTGGCAAGCTCTGGAACGAAGGCTCCCGTGTCAACCGTATGCGTACCGTGTATCCCTCGTTGACCTATCCCTCTCATGTCAGCATTCTAACCGGCGCCAATCCCGGCCGTCACGGCGTGGTGAATAACGAACCCTCCATTCCCGGCAACCTCAAGTGTGACTGGTACTGGTTCCATGATCCCGTGAAGGTGAAGGACCTCCATGATGTGGCCAAGGAAGCCGGTATGACCACTGCTTCTGTGTTCTGGCCTGTCAGCGGCGCCCATCCCTCCATCGACTATCTGGTGGCAGAATACTGGGCGCAGGGCAAGAACGATACTCTGGAGGCTGCTTATAAGCGTGCCGGTACCAGCGATGAGCTGTTTGAGAAGCTGGTCACACCACTGATCCCACAGCTGGACAGCTGGGATTCCCCCAAGACCGATGAAGGTAAGATCCTGTTGGCCTGTGATATTATCAAGACCTATAAGCCCAATCTGCTGACGCTGCATCTGGGACAGGTGGACTACTACCGTCATCGCTACGGTATCTTCAACGACAAGGTGGATCACGGCGCATTCCAGTCCGAGCGGTTCCTGCAGATGCTGATGGATGCCTGTAAAGAAGCCGGTGTGTACGATGAGACCAACTTTGTGGTGGTCAGCGACCATGGCCAGATCAACTACAGCCGCAAGATGAACCTCAACGCACTGTTTGTCCAGGAGGGACTCATCCGTGTGGACGAGGAAGGCAAGTTCCGGGATTGGGACGCATGGGTGAAGTCTGCAAACTTCTCCGCTCATATCTATCTGAAGGACCCCAATGACAAGGAATTGTATGACCGGGTCTACGATCTGTTGAAGAAGTGGCGCGATGCCGGTGATATGGGCATCGGTCACGTCTGGACAACGGAGGAGACCCGCCAGAAGGACGGCCTGTACGGTGACTTCTCCTTCGTGGTGGAGAGCGATAATGAGACGCTGTTCTTCTCCAAGTGGAACGAGCCGGTGTTCAGTCCCATGGAGCCGCTGGAGGAAGGTTATCTGCGTGCCAGTCACGGCCACCATCCCACCGTTGGCCCCCAGCCGGTATTCCTGGCCATGGGTCCGGACGTGCGTCCCGGCGTGGTGAAGGAGACCGGTCTGGTCGTTGACGAGGCACCCACCTTTGCCCGTATGCTGGGGTTGGAATTCCCGGAGACCGATGGCCATGCCATGGAGGATTTCCTGTATTGATTTTTTCAATTCCCCGAACCATTCGGTTCGGGGAATCCTGTTTTATACAGTGAAGCGGAAAAGTTGTCGTTTCTGTGTTTTTTTGCCAAAAGCAGGGGAGGAGAGGTGAAGAACGTTAAGTCTTTGTGAAAAACGCAGTAAAATACGGGAATTGTTTTTTGCCAAATGTGGAAACTTTTCGTCGGGGGTTGACACTGTAAGAATGGTGTGATATTTTATAGGTGCCAAAATCTCAGAGGGTAATGGTCAGAATGGAGGATATTTTTCGGTGTTCGATTTTATTGCACAAGCCCTTGGGATTCTTGCATTGGTTATTATGGTTCTTTCTTATCAGCAGAAATCTCGTAAAGGCCTTCTGTATTTCCAGATGGCGGCCAACGCATGCTTCGCAGCAAGCTACTTTATGCTGGGAGGCGTGTCTTTCGCAGTCATGTCCCTGATCAATATTGCACGGTCCTTTGTCTTTTCCAGAGAGGATGCCGGCGATAAGTGGGCTCAGAGCCGCATTTGGCTGTATGTATTTCTGGCGGTTCCCATTATCAGTGGTATCATGACTTGGGAGAGCATCCTGAGCCTGCTGGTCATCGCTGCTACGGTGGTGCTGACCATCGCCCTGTATTCCAAGAACGGTAAGACCATGCGGAGACTGTTCTTGCTGCCCCCGGTGCTGTACATTTCATATAATGTATCTCATGGTGCCTTGGGCGGCATCGGCTCCGATGTGTTCTGCCTGATCTCTGCGATCATCGCGATCTATCGGTTCGACATCAAGAAGAAAAGCCATACTCATTAATCTAAAAGAACCAATCAAGAATTTCGTGCTGCAGTAGCGACGGATAACTGAAAATTAAAGAGATAGTTCGATTGTATGACCCTTTGGTTATTGTGATTAGCTAAAGGAAAGCCCTGATCGCCAAGAAGTGTGCGGTCAGGGCTTTTTTACCTGCGGTTGGATATCTCTGGTTTTCATGGTTCTGTCTGGCAGCGGCTGGAGGAAAGGCACTCCGGCAAACCAATGCGGTACTTTGCCGCTTATTTATCGTTTGTAATTAGTAAGTTCAATACAATATCACGAAAGGGAGAGATTACTATGTCTGAGAAAATGAAGGTCCTTGCTGTTACCGGCGCCAAGACTCTGGAAGTCATGGAAGTCAACCGCCCCGAGCCCAAGGAGAACGAAGTTCTGGTAAAGATCGACGGCTGCGCCATCTGCACCTGGGAGCAGCGTGTTTATGCCAGCGGCAAGTTTAAGATGCCCTTCCTGGGCGGCCATGAGGTTGTCGGCACCGTGGTGAAGATGGGCAGCAAGGTGCGCACCAAGGAGTACGCCGTGGGTGACCGTGTGGCCGTCAGCGTCATCAACTCCTGCGGCACCTGCGCTTACTGCCGCCGCGGTGAGGAGAACCTTTGCGTGGAGTCCTATGCCAACCTCAGCGAGGATGTGGGCATGTTCGGCCCCGGCGGCTTCTCTGAGTACAAGGTCATGCCCGCTCACAAGCTGTGGAAGCTGAACCCCGAGCTGCCCTGGGAGTACGGCACTTTTGCCGAGCCTCTGGCCTGCGTCGTCAACAGCGTGAAGAAGGCTCATATCGCTCTGGGCGATGACGTCGTGATCATCGGCGGCGGCATCATGGGCATGTTCCACATGATGCTCTCCAAGCTGCGCGGTGCTCGCGTCATCATGAGCGAGATCGATGAGACCCGCCGTAAGCTGGCTGAGGAGCTGGGCTGCGACATCACCTTCTCTCCCAAGGAGAAGGACGCTGTTGAGTATGTCAAGGAGCTGACCAACGGCCGCGGCGCTGATGTTGTCTTCAACACCACCGTCATCCCCGCTGTTGCCGCTCAGGCCATCGCCATGACCGGCAAGATGGGCCGCTGCATCATGTATTCCTCCGTGCATCCCGCCGATCAGGCCATCGACCTGTATCCCGACGATCTGCACAACACCGAGAAGATCATCACCGGTACCGTCAGTCCCAGCATCCAGTCCTATGATGTTGCTGTCCGTCTGCTGAACAAGGGCCTGATCAATCCCGCCAAGCTGCTGAACAGTGTTTACAGCTACGAGCAGGGCGTTGAGGCTTTCGAGACCGCTATCCGTCCCGACACCTATCGCGTCATCGTCCGCTTCTAAGAAAGAAGAGGCGAGAAGAATGCTTGACTTTAATTTCTGCGTACCCAACCGTTTCATCATGGGCAAGGGCAGCCCTGCCCATGTGGGCGAGCATCTGGCCAACCACGGCGCCAAGCGTGTTCTGATCGTCAATGACGGCGGCGCCTATCTGGCCGATCTGATGGCCACCATCCGCGCGTCCATCGAGGCCGCCGGTCTCGTCTGGATGGAGATGGAGGAGAAGGCCACCTCTCCCAGACTGTCTCTGGTGATGAAGGGTGTGGAGTTCGTCCGCGCCAACGACATCGACTTCATTCTGGCTGTGGGCGGCGGTACCGTGATGGATACCGCAAAGGCCATTGGCTTCATGAATGTCAATGACGGTGACTTTACAGACTATGTTCTGTACCGCAAGGCTTCCCCCAAGTGCATGCCCGTGGCTGCCGTGGTTACCCTCAGTGGTACCGGCAGCGAGGTCTCCGGTACTTCCATGATCCTGGATGACCGGAATGAGGTGGGTATCAAGTATCCGCTGTTCCAGGAATCCATCAAGTTCAAGTTCGCTGTCATGGATCCCAGCCTGACCTATTCTCTGCCTATGAAGCAGACCATGTCCGGTGCGTTTGACGCCATTACGCATATCATGGAGCATTACTTCTGCGGTGAGACCGGCTACGATCTGATGGACCGTATGTGTGAGGGTGTCATCAGCGGCATCATGAACAGCATGAAGAAGGTTATGGAGAACCCCTCTGATTATGAGACCCGTGCACAGCTGATGATGGGGTCCACCCTGGCCAACAGCACCCTGCTGGGTGTGGGCTGCGACTCCGACTGGGCCATGCACTACATGGAGAATCCCATCACCACCGAGACCCACTCACCCCACGGTTCTACGCTGGCGATCATTGCTCCCGCCTGGATGCGCTACTGCTACAAGCGTGATCTGGCCAAGGCTGTGAACTTTGCTGTTCGCGTCATGGGCGTTGCTCCTCAGGAGACTGAGGAAGCCACCGCTGTTGCCGGTATCGACGCGTTTGCGGCCTTCCTGAAGGAAGTGGGCCTGCCCACCAGCCTGCAGGAGATCGGCGTCACTCCTGACCAGTTTGCTGAGTTTGCCCGTCGTGCTTCCGCCACTGCCGGCCAGGAGCGCATCGGCGGCATCTCCAAGCTGACTCAGGAAGAGGTCGTGGAGATCTACAAGCTGGCTTACTGATCCAATCTACATAAAGGAGATCATTCAAATGTTAGTTTCTCTGAATGAAATGCTCGGCCGTGCCAAGGCTGAGGGCTATGGTGTTCCCGCCATCTCCGCTGCTAACGAAGTGACCCTGCGGGCCTGCATCGAGGCTGCTGAGAAGGCAAACTCTCCCGTCATCGTGCTGACCGGTTATTACATGACCGATGCTTTGAACTACTATGGCCGTATGGTGGAAGACTTCGCTGTCCGCGCCAGTGTCCCCGTGGTGGCCATGTGGGATCATTCCAGCAACTTCAAGGAGAGCATCCGCGGCATCCGCGCCGGTTTCCCCTCCATCATGGTGGACCGTTCTTCTCTGTCCTATGAGGAGAACCTGGCTCAGACCAAGGAGCTGGTTCGCATCGCTCACTGCGTTGACATCGCTGTTGAGGCTGAGCTGGGCCATGTGGGCAAGGGCTTCAACTATGATGTGGATGGCGTGTCCGCTCTGACCGTGCCCGAAGAGGCTGTTCAGTTCGTGAAGGAGACCGAGTGCGACTGTCTGGCTGTTGCCATCGGCACCGCTCATGGTGTTTACAAGGGTGTACCCAAGCTGCACTTCGATCTGCTGAAGGAGCTGGCCGAGAAGGTGCCCGTGCCTCTGGCACTGCACGGCGGCAGCGGCACCGGCGATGAGAACATCTCCAAGGCATGCCGCATGGGCATCAGCAAGGTCAATGTGGCCAACGAGCTGATGCGTGCCTGCTACGATGCTCTGCAGGCAGACGGCATGGAAGGCAACAATATCTACAAGTTCTGGCCGGTTCTGGAGAAGGGCTACAAGGCCAAGTGCGCCCACCTGTTTGAGGTCTGCGGCTGCGCCGGCAAGGCCTGGACGGCCCATCAGTGCCTGACCGCCAAGGTTCAGGCCGGCTTCAAGACCGAGGCTTGATATCACCTCCGGCGCGATGTTTGCCGGAACCATATCCCGGTTTTTTCCCCGTTGGAACAGGGGATGAAACATAAATACAACATTAAACAAATTACTTAGGAGGATCCACATGAAGAGAATCGCATTGTTTATGGCAATTGTGATGATGCTGAGCCTCGTCGTCGGCTGCGGCGGCGGCACTACCAGCACCAGCACCACCAGCACCACCAGCACCACCCCCAGCGTGGTCACTCCCGCTGACCCCGATGTGAAGTATGAGGAGCAGGTCGTCATTGGCCAGAACGCCAAGACCACCACCACCAACCCCCAGGCCCAGACCAACATCGCTCACCGCATGATGTTTGGCCTGACCCACAACACTCTGGTTGGCTATGTTGAGAAGTCCAAGGAGCTGACTCCCGAGCTGGCTAAGAGCTGGACTGTCTCCGACGACCTGAAGACCTGGACCTTCACCCTGCGTGATGACGTCGTGTTCCACAACGGTGAGAAGTTCACCGCTGACGACGTTGTCTTCACCTGGGAGAACGCCAAGTCCGCTGAGGGCGTTTCCGGCACCGTCAAGGCTGCTTACGCCAAGATGGAGTCCGTCAAGGCTAACGGCGACTATGAGGTCGTCATCACCCTGAGCGAGGGCAACATCGACCTGCTGTACACCCTGTCCAACGAGTACATGGCCATCGTCAACCGCGAGGCTTGTGCTGCTAATGCTACCGATGGTCCCTCCATCGGTACCGGCGCCTGGATCAACAAGGAGTTCGTCTCTGGCGACCATACCCTGCTGGTCGTCAACGAAAACTACTGGGCTGATGTTCCTGTTACCAAGGAGCTGCTGTTCCGCTACATCTCCGAGGGTGCTGCCCGTCTGATCGCTCTGGAGACCGGCGAGATCGACGTCTGCCAGTCCCCCAACAACACCGAGCATGAGGTCATCAAGGCCAACTCGGACCTGATCCTGGAAGCTTATCCCTCTTCCGCTCTGACTTATCTGTCCTTCAACATGAATACCTTCCTGGGTGAGGACGAGAACCTGCGTCTGGCCATTGCCCACGCCCTGGACAACCAGCAGATCATCGACGGCGCTGCTTCCGGCTTCGGCACTGTTGCCAACAGTATGTGGGGCATCGACCAGTACGGTTACTTTGACAACTGGGAGTCTGTCGGCCAGGTTACCTACAACAACAACATGGAAAAGGCTAAGGAGTACATGGCCAAGTCCAAGTATGCCACCACCGGCGTGGACATCAAGTTCATGACCTCCACCACCTGGCGTGTCAACGCTCTGCAGATCATGCAGCAGCAGCTGAAGCCCCTGGGCATCAACGTCATCATCGACGAGGTTGACGCGGCTGGCTTGACCTCTCGTTCCAACACCGGCGACTTCGAAGTCCTGATGTATTCCATCACCTTTACTCCCGCCGGCAGCGACGTGAACCGTATCTTCTATCCCGGCTCTTCCACCAACAACGCCAAGTACAACAGCGCCCGCGTGACCGAGCTGCTGGATCTGGCCAGCGCTGAGCAGGATGATACCAAGCGTAAGGCTTACTATCAGGAAGTCCAGGAGATCGTCCACAAGGAAGCTCCCTACATCCCCCTGTACTATGCAAACTCCGGCGCCGCTTATGACAAGAACCTGGAGAGCGCCATCTTCAACAACAGCGGTAACCACGACTACACCTACGCTCGCGTCCCCGCCTGATCGGCAAATTAAGAATCGTTTGATTTCATAAGATGTGTGGCCGCCGCCAATGGCGGCGGCCACAACACCCAACCACGATATCGGAGGTAGAGCAACCATGCTACGGTATGCCATCAGACGAATACTGCAGCTGATCCCTGTGGTAATCGGCGTCTCCTTCATCATCTTCTTCATCATGGATTTGGCTCCCGGCGACATCGTTGACATCGAGGCTGCCGAAGAGGGACTGACTCAGGAGGAGATGGAGCAGAGGCGTGAAGAATACGGTCTTAACGACCCTGTTATCATTCGCTACGCAAGATACATGTTCAACTTCCTCAAGGGCGATTTGGGCAAATCCTATACCACCCATAAGCCAGTCCTGCAGGAGTTTATGTCTAAGCTGCCTTCTACCATGAAGCTGGCTGCCGCATCGGCACTGGTTTCTGTGGTTTTGTCCCTGTCTCTGGGCATTTACGGCGCGCTCCATCGGGGCTCTCTGGGCGATAACATCGCCATGGTCCTCAGCTTCGTGGGCTTGGCCATCCCCAACTTCTGGCTGGGCCTGATGCTGATCATCCTGTTCTCTCTGAAGCTGGGCTGGCTGCCTTCCGGCGGTGACAAGTATTGGTACAGCATTATCCTGCCGGCCATTACGGTCGGTACCGGCCTCACCGCCAGCCTGGCAAGAACCACCCGTTCCTCCATGCTGGACGTCCTGGGACAGGATTATCTCCGCACTGAGCGTGCCAAGGGCACCCCTGAGGGTACTGTCGTCATGAAGTATGCTCTGCGCAATGCCCTGATCCCCATTATCACCATTGCCGGCGGTCAGTTTGCCGGTGCGCTGGGCGGCTCTGTTCTGACGGAGAGCGTGTTCTCCTGGCCCGGTGTCGGTCGTTTGATCACGGAAGGTGTCAGCTCCCGCGACGTTCCCATGGTCACAGGCGGCATCATTCTTAAGACGATTATTATCGGCGTGATCCTGCTGGTCATCGACCTGCTGTACGCAGTGGTCGACCCCAGAATCAAGGCCCGGTATTCAAAAGGTGGGAAGAAGAGGAAATGAACGCAATGAATAACAATACAACTGAACCCCGCCAGCTGCGCAAAGTTTCCCAGAAATACACCCGCCAGAGCCAGATGGCAATGGTTATGCACAATCTGGCCAAAAACAAGGGCGCTATGGCTGGCCTGGCCATCATCCTTCTGCTGGCGCTGGTAGCTATTTTTGCTGACTTCCTGTTCGATTACGAGACTGAAGTCGTGGTTATCGACCTGAGCCGCAAGCTCATCAAGCCCTGCTGGCAGTATCCCTGCGGTACCGACGAGATGGGCCGCAACATTCTGGCCCGTATCGTTCACGGCGCACGCTATTCTCTGTCCGTTGGCCTGGTGGCAACCCTGATGGGCCTGGTGGCTGGTGTGTTCTTCGGTGCCATTGCCGGTTATTACGGCGGCGTGCTGGAAGACGTCATCATGCGCTGCAACGACATTCTGTCTTCTATTCCGGCCATCCTCATGGGTATCGTTATCGTGTCCGCTATGGGTGCGTCCGTCCCCAATCTGATGCTGGCCATCGGTATCACCAGTGTGCCTCAGTTCGTGCGCATTACCCGCGCCGCTGTTCTGACGGTCCGCAATCAGGAGTACATTGAGGCCCTGAAGGCCACTGGCCTGTCCGAGGCCCGTATCATCGGTATGCACGTCCTGCCCAATTGCCTGTCTCCCATCATCGTGCAGATCACGCTGCGTGTCGGCTCCGCCGTCATCGCTGCTTCCAGCCTCAGCTTCCTGGGTCTGGGTGTGCCTGCTCCCGCTCCCGAGTGGGGCGCCATGCTGTCCATGGGCAGACAGTTCATCCGTACCGCGTCCTATATGACCGTTTTCCCTGGCCTGGCCATCCTGATCACCGTTCTGGCCTTCAACCTGCTGGGCGACGGTCTGCGTGACGCGCTGGATCCCAAGCTGAAGAAGTAAGAGGGAGGGACTGTCAATGAACGAGAATATCACCAAGCAGCAGACGACTGTGGATGAGAATCTGGCGCTGGACGTCAAGAATCTCTCCGTCAAGTTCGCTCTGGAAGCTGAAACTGTCGAGGCTGTCAATGGCGTCAGCTTTACACTGGAAAAGGGCCATACTCTGGGCCTGGTGGGTGAGACCGGCGCCGGTAAGACCACCACAGCTCTGTCCCTGCTGAAGCTGGTTCCCAATCCCGGCGTTGTGACCGCTGATGCCATCGGCGTCTGCGGCAAGGACGTCCATGTGATGTCCAACAAGGAGCTGGAGAAGTTCCGCGGTACCGATATCGCCATGATTTTCCAGGATCCCATGACATCTCTGAACCCCACCTTCACCGTGGGCGAGCAGATCGCTGCCGGCTATCGCCTGCACGAGAAGTGCACCAAGGCGGAGGCCATGAAGAAGGCTGAGGAGATGCTGGAGATGGTAGGCATTCCCGCTGCACGTGCCAACGAGTATCCCCACCAGTTTTCCGGCGGTATGAAGCAGCGCGTGGTCATCGCCATCGCCTTGACCTGCAACCCTGCACTGCTCATCGCTGACGAGCCTACCACCGCTCTGGACGTTACCATCCAGGCGCAGATCCTCAACATGATGAAGAAGCTGCGCAATGAGCGTGAAATGTCCATGATCATGATCACCCATGACCTGGGTATCGTGGCAGATATCTGCGATGAGGTGGCGGTTATGTATGCCGGCCGCATCGTGGAGAAGGGCACCCTCCGGGATGTGTTCAATCACACCAAGCACCCCTATACCGAGGGCCTGTTCAACTCTCTGCCCAACATCCGCAACCGTACCGCCAAGCTTCAGCCCATTCCCGGCCTGATGCCCGATCCGTCCAACCTGCCCGAGGGCTGCGCTTTCGCCCCCCGCTGCAAGTATGCCGGACCCGACTGCACCTGCGCCCGCCCGGCTGAAGTCATGGTGTCCGATACGCATATGGTCGCTTGTGCCGCTTATGGCCGCGAGGGCTTCCATATCGATCGTCCCGAGAAGAACTGATGGAGGTGGCAACAGTGGCAGATAATATTCTTGAGGTAAGAAACCTTAAAAAATATTTCAAGACTCCCCGCGGCATGCTGCACGCGGTGGACGATGTGAGCTTCTCCATCGGTTACGGCAAGACTCTGGGCGTCGTTGGCGAGTCCGGCTGTGGTAAGTCCACCACCGGCCGAAGCATCCTGCGTCTGGTGGAGCCTACCTCCGGTGAAGTCATCTTCGAGGGTAAGGACATCACCAAGCTCAGCAAGAGCGAGATGAAGAAGATGCGCAAGGATATGCAGATCATCTTCCAGGATCCGTTCTCCTCTCTGGATCCCCGAAATACCATCAACCAGACTCTGACGGAAACCATCACTGCCAACAAGATCCTGACCAAGAAGGATGAGGTGGAGGACCGTGTTCTGGAACTGATGGAGACTGTCGGTCTTGCGGAGCGTCTCATCAACACCTATCCCCACGAGCTGGACGGCGGCCGTCGTCAGCGTATCGGCATTGCCCGCGCTCTGGCCATGAATCCCAAGTTCATCGTCTGTGACGAGCCCGTTTCCGCTCTGGACGTGTCCATCCAGGCTCAGATCCTGAACCTGCTGGACGAGCTGCAGGACAAGCTGAACCTGTCCTATATCTTCATTACCCATGACCTGGCAGTCGTTAACCACTTTGCTGATGAGATCGCTGTTATGTATCTGGGTCAGGTGGTGGAGAAGGCCCCCACCGAGGAACTGTTCAATCACACCCTGCATCCCTATACCCAGGCTCTGTTGTCCGCTATCCCCATCCCCGAGATCCTGGATGAGCGCCCTCAGATCCTGCTGCAGGGCGAGATCACCTCTCCCATCAATCCTCCCAATGAGTGCCGCTTTGCCAAGCGTTGCCCCCATGTGTGCGAGGAATGCAGAAAGGGTGCGCCCCCCCTGCGGGAAGTGTCCCCCGGTCATTTTGTCGCCTGCTGCAAGGTGTAATAAGAAGGCAGCCTTCCGCTATGCGGCGGGCTGCCTTTTTTACGGAGCAAGGGGTGAAAAGTAAGGGATCAAGCTCTTGACATGAACAACCAAAAAATGTAAATTATGAAAAGAGGTAATGACAATGGGCTATCAGTATTGGAAATATGAGACTCTGCATGCGTTGTGCATGGAGGCTTTCCAGAAGTTTGGCTTCAGCGAAAGTGAAGCGGATATCATTCAGGATGTTCTGCTGACCAGCGACCTGTTTGGCATTGAAAGCCACGGTATGCAGCGCATGGTGCGTTACCATAAGTGCATCGAGAACGGCATGATTCATGTGGATGCCAAGCCGGAAGTGGTCTTTGAAACTCCCGTTTCTGCGGTCATCGATGCACACGACGGTATGGGTCAGGTGGTTGGCCACGCCGCTATGAAGCTGGCCATTGAAAAGGCCAAGACCAACGGTGTCGGTATTGTGTCTGTCCGCAATTCCAACCATTATGGCATCGCCGGCTATTATGCCAAGATGGCAGTGGATGAGGGCCTGATGGGCTTCAGCTGCACCAACAGTGAGGCCATCATGGTGCCCACCAATGGCCGCATGGCTATGCTGGGCAGCAACCCCATTGCCATGGGCATGCCCGCAGAGCCCTATAACTTCCTCTTTGATGCGTCCACAACCGTGGTGACCCGCGGCAAGCTGGAGATTTATAATAAGCTGGAAAAGCCCTTGCCCGATGGCTGGGCTCTGGATAAGGACGGCCATCCCTCCAGCGATGCACCGGATGTACTCATGAACATCAATGCCAAGAACGGCGGCGGCATCATGCCTCTGGGCGGCAGCAGCGAAGTGCTGGGCAGCCATAAGGGCTATGGCTATGGTATGATGTGTGAAATCTTCGCGTCTATCCTTTCCATGGGCGCCACATCCAACTATTGCATGACTGGCGGCAAGGGCGGGATATGCCACGGCTTCATGGCCATCAATCCCGCCTTCTTTGGTGATCCGGACGCTATCCGCGCACACTTCTCCCAGTATCTGCAGGAGCTGCGTGAGGCTCCCAAGGCCGAGGGTCAGGCCCGTATCTACACCCACGGTGAGAAGGAAGTGGAGGCCATTGCTGACCGTCGTGCCAACGGCATCCCCGTTAATGACAATACCATGGTAGAGGTGCTGGAGCTTTGTGAATATCTGAACATGGACTTCGGCAAGTTCTTTGGCGATTATCGTCCCCCTGCAAAGGGCGAACTCGTCAAGGCAAGCTATTGATCAACAGGAGGAAATCAGTATGGATTACGCTAAGGAGTCTCTGCGCCTGCACAGTGAATGGAAGGGCAAGATCGAAGTCGTGGCAACGGTGCCTGTAGCCAGCAAGGATGATCTGTCTCTGGCCTACACCCCCGGTGTGGCGCAGCCATGTCTGGAGATCCAGAAGGATATCGACAAGAGCTATGAGCTGACCCGCCGCCACAACATGTGCGCGGTCATTACCGACGGCAGTGCTGTTCTGGGTCTGGGCGATATCGGTCCTGAGGCCGGCATGCCTGTTATGGAGGGCAAGTGTGTTCTGTTCAAGGCCTTCGGCAATGTGGATGCATTCCCTCTGTGCGTGAAGACGCAGGATGTGGACGCTTTCGTGGAGACGGTTTATAACATCTCCGGCTCCTTCGGTGGTGTGAATCTGGAGGACATTGCTGCTCCCCGCTGCTTTGAGATCGAGCGGAAGCTGAAGGAAAAGTGCGAT
The DNA here is from genome assembly GCA_964593575.1 of uncultured Oscillibacter sp. Classification (GTDB taxonomy): domain Bacteria; phylum Bacillota; class Clostridia; order Oscillospirales; family Oscillospiraceae; genus Oscillibacter. The sequence goes on along the minus strand of CAZQJD010000010.1, from coordinate 1,218 downwards.
ATCCCCATCTTCCATGACGACCAGCACGGTACTGCCATCATTACGCTGGCCGGCCTCACAAACGCTCTGAAGGTGGTTGGCAAGAAGAAAGAGGATGTGAGGATCGTCACCTCCGGCGCAGGCGCTGCCGCCATCGCCATCGTGAAGCTGCTGCTCTCGGCAGGCTTCAAGAATGTGACCATGTGCGACCGTAAGGGCGCCATCTATGCCGGTCGTGGCGGTCTCAACTGGATCAAGGAAGAGATGGCTCAGGTCACCAATCTGGAGAAGAAGGCCGGTTCTCTGGCTGACGCTTTAGTGGGCGCTGATGTGTTCATTGGTGTGTCCGCTCCCGGTACTGTCACGGTGGACATGGTGAAGTCCATGAACAAGGCTGCCATCGTCTTTGCCTGCGCTAACCCCACTCCCGAGATCTTCCCCGATGACGCCAAGGCTGGCGGCGCTGCCGTGATCTCCACCGGCCGCAGCGACTATCCCAACCAGATCAACAATGTTCTGGCATTCCCCGGCGTGTTCCGCGGCACCTTTGATGTCCGTGCCAGCGATATCAATGAGGAGATGAAGATGGCTGCAGCGGAAGCTCTGGCCGGCCTGATCTCTGATGAGGAGCTCAACGCCGACTACATTATCCCCAAGGCTTTCGATCCCCGTGTCGGTCCCGCTGTGGCCGCAGCGGTTGCTGAGGCTGCCCGCAAGACCGGAGTTGCCCGTATCTGATCGTTTATATGCAGAAAGATGCCGTGTGTCGATGTGACACACGGCATCTTGGATAGATAGCAGATTACAGGGTGTTGGCCTGATCCACCACACGCTTGATAGCCTCAGCGGCGTCGGCGGGCAGTTTGTTGAAGCCGCCTTCAGCCTCGTCCAGGCTCAGGACGTAGGTCAGACGATCCTGCATACGAGCCTTCAGCTGCTCAATGTAAGCGGCATCCTGCAGATTGGGGATGAAGCCGTCCCACTCGCAGATCTCGATGTCGGAGAAGGGACCCCAGGGCTTGAACTCAGCCTTGCCCTCAACAACGTTCTCCAGAATGCCCAGAGTATCTTCCTTCTGGACTTTCTTGCCCATGAAGTCGCCGGTGTTGATGATGTAGCAGGCAACGTTCTTCTCGGCAACCAGCTTCTTGAACTTCTCATAGTCGTTGACCAGAGGATAGGTGCGGAAGGGGTTGGCATAGGGCTCGACCACCAGGGCGTTGGGATCGACGCCTTCCT
>CAZQJD010000009.1:0-23092 GCA_964593575.1 uncultured Oscillibacter sp. | reverse complement strand
GGAAAGAGGCAGCCTACAATGATATCCAATGTATTCCACATAAGATTACCTCACTTTCGTCAAATTCTGATTTTTCATCTTGTTTACTTTATCATATTTTTCTGCGTCTTTCAACGTTTGGTGAATCTAACGAGGATTTCATCAGCCACAATGATGAGCAAAAGGGACAAAAAATGCTTCCTTTTGCTCACTCAATTGTGTCTGCCCTAAACTCCGGCAACTTCGTCAAGCATTGATAGAAATTGATAGAAACAGAAAAATATGATAAAGTAAACAAAAAGAATAATAAGACCTGCAGGAGGTATATGAAAATGAAATGTCCTTATTGTAATGTCGAAATGCTTCATGGGTATCTAAACTGCGGGACAGCGATTTGGAGCGAACGAAAACATAAGATCAGCACCAAACCAGACGGCAAGGAGAAATATGCACTACATTTGGAAGTGCCTCTATCCATGCATTGCATTGAGAGTGATTGCTGCCCAAATTGCAAAAAAATGATGATTGATGTCACAGAGTACGAGAATGATCTCGGTTAACGAATTCCGATTGGTCGGGTAGTTGCCATCATATACGAAGGAGCCGCTGCAGAACTTTGATATGCTCCCGTATTTTCTCATGCACAGCTGACGCGGGATCCTTGATTGAATTCTTCAATCAAGGATCCGTATCAGAAGGAAACGACCTCGGTGGCGGGCTGTTCGCAGGGGGCGATAGAGAGAACATTCATCACCGGGCCTGCACCCTCGTAGGCTTTGTGTTCCTCAATATCCATCCGGGCGGTGACTTCGATCCAGTCGTGGTTCTTGAAGCGGTCCAGACCTTCGCCGTGGGCGATGAGGCCCAGGAAGGTGATGTCCTCCTCACAGCAGACCATGGCGAAGCGGCCGGGACAGTCCACGCCGGGATATTGCTTGGAGTGGCACATCACCAGCTTCATGTGCACCAGCTTGTCCTTGTAGCGCTCGGGGCGGTCCATGACATCCACAAACCATACGCCGTAATCGTCATCAGGAATGTCGATGACCTCCTGGTCCAGATCGAAGGGCGGTGTATCGTCGTTGGCGTAATCCTCGCTGGTGCCGTCCTCGTTCTCCAGATAGATGTCGGCGCGGCGGTTCACCATCCGCAGGTTGCGCTTGCGCAGGGCGGCCCGCAGCTCCTCATTGCAGCGGTTGAATACCAGCAGGTCGGCGTTGATGATCTTCTCCATCATCAACTGGCCCATATTTCTGGTATACAGCTCGAAGGTGGATGCCTGCACAAAGGTCATCACCTGATACAGCACCCAGTTGGCGGGCAGCACGTCCTCATAGAGGCGGTTCAGCATCCACATGCCGTTGTACTCGATGAGCACCTGCTTGGGACGGTACTTTTTCTCGCACTGCTTCAGGAAAGAGCAGGTCAGCTCCGACTCGTCCTCCACCGTTACCACGGTGACATCCTTGAGAGCCTTGGGATTGTACTCCAGCTCACCCTCCTCACAGCAGATCAGCAGCGTCCGCTGTCCGTTGGCGAAGCCGTCCTCCAGAATGCCGTTGATAAAATCAGTCTTGCCGGAATCCAGAAAGCCGGCTACCAGATAAACAGGAATATCCATAATGTCCTTGATCCTTTACAGTCCAAACAGTTCGGTGAGAGCGGCTTCCTTCAGCTGCGCACCGATGACACACAGGCGGCCAGTGTAGTCGGCGGCGCCGGTGCGCACCTCGTGCTCCTCTGGCACGTAGTCAAAGTGAAGCCAGCTGCCGTTGGCCGTGGGAACGATGCCCTTGGCACGGAGGATGCTGCCGTATTCGCCAGTGTCCAGCGCCGTCAGGATACGGCGAATGTCAGCCTCAGAGAAGGTCTTGGGTGTTTCGGCGCCCCAGCTGGTGAACACCTCGTCGGCATGATGATCGTGATGATGGTGGTCGTGGTCGTGGCAGCCGCAGGTGCAGTGCTCGTCGTGCTCATGATGGTGCTCGTGGTCGTGGTTATGCTCATGGTTGTTGTGGTGCTCGTGGTCGTGGCAGCACTCGTGGTCGTGGTGGTGCTCATGGTCGTGGTGGTGCTCATGGTCATGACAGCCGCAGGTACAGTCCTCATCGTGCTCATGATGATGGTGATGATGCTCGGCGTGGATGCGCTCCAGCAGCTCGTCCGCCAGAGAGGTGCGCTGGATGGCGGAGAGGATGGTCTCACCAGTCAGCTGATCCCAGGGTGTGGTGAGGATAGCGGCGTCGGGATTCTTCTCGCGCAGCGCCTTCACAGCGGCGTCCAGCTTCTCGGCGGACAGCTTCTGGGTGCGGGAGAGGATGATGGTGCCGGCGTGCTCCACCTGATTGTTGTAGAACTCACCGAAGTTCTTCATGTAGACCTTCACCTTGGAGGCGTCCGCCACGGTGACGAAGCTGTTGAGGGTCATGTCGCCGTTTTCCCCGGTGACATTCTGCACGGCGGCGATGACGTCGCTGAGCTTGCCCACGCCGGAGGGCTCAATGAGGATGCGGTCGGGAGCAAACTGCTGCTGTACATCCTTCAGCGCCTGACCGAAGTCGCCCACCAGAGAGCAGCAGATGCAGCCGGAGGACATTTCGGAGATCTGGATGCCGGATTCCTTCAGAAAGCCGCCGTCGATGCTGATCTCGCCGAACTCATTCTCAATGAGCACCAGCTTTTCACCGGGGAAGGCCTCTGCCAGCAGCTTTTTGATGAGCGTGGTCTTACCCGCCCCCAGAAAGCCGGAAATAATATCGATTTTCGTCATGTTCATCAAGTCCTTGTCTTTTGTGATTGTGATGGGAAATGCGGGTGCTGTGCCCGCAGCCTAATATTTCTATTATAGTATTTTGGGCGGAAAAAGCAACCCCTTCGGTTCAGTCTGTTTCCGGCGGGTGGGCGCGGATCTCCCGTGCCACGGTGCCGGAAAGGAGCAGCAGGCAGATGAGATTGGGGAAGCACATCAGTGCGTTGCAGATGTCCGACAGATGCCACAGAAGCTCCGTGTTCCACACGCACCCCAGAAAGACGAACAGCACAAACACCGCCCGGTAAACCGGAACGGCCTTGCGGCCGGCCAGAAATACCAGCGCCTGTTCTCCCATGTACTCCCAGCCGGGGATGGTGGAAAAGCCGAACAGCACCAGACAGGCGCACACCAGCAAGGCACCCGGCTGGCCCAGTTGGCTGCGGAAGGCCAGAATGGTCAGCTGCGCGCCGGTGACCAAGGCGCCTGTACTGTCTGTTGTGCCCAGAACGCCGGAAACGCAAACCACAAGACCGGTGACGGTACAGAGAATGATGGTGTCGATGACCGGGGCGGTCATGGCGATGTAGCCCTGCTGGACGGGATGTACGCCGTCCGCCGCCGCTGCGGAGATGGCGGCGGAGCCCATGCCTGCCTCGTTGGAGTAGCACCCCCGGGCGATGCCGTACCGGGCGGCGGTAAAGGCGGAAATGGTGGTGCCTGCCGCACCACCAAGCATGGCGGTGGGCGTGAAGGCTGCACGCAGCATCAGCAGGAGGCTTTCCGGCAGTGCGCTGATGTTGCGGAAAATCACCCACAGGCTGCCGGCGAGAAAGAGCGCAGACATCACGGGAACGGCGGCGGAGGACAGAGCGGAGATCCGCCGGATGCCGCCGGAGATCACAGCCAGCGTTAGCAGGGAGAGTACAGCGGCCACGCCCTGCCGGGGTGCGCCGCACATCAGCTCCAAGGCGTCTGTAATGGCGGAGGACTGGCTCATGCCGCCTACGCCGAAGGAGGCCAGCACCGTAAAGGCGGAAAAGACGGCGGCCAGAAAGGCCCCCAGCCGGTGTGGACGAAGTGCTGTGCGCATCACGTACATGGGGCCGCCACGCACTTGCCCATCCCTGCCTCGCACCCGATAGCGGGAGGAGAGCATACTTTCGGCGAAGGCGGTGGAGATGCCGAACAGGGCGGAGAGCTCCATCCACACCAGAGCGCCGGGGCCGCCGCACACCAGCGCCGTGGAAACACCTGCCAGATTCCCGGTGCCCAGCGTAGCGGCCAGCGCCGTCATCAGGGATGCCAGCGGGGAAACACCGCCGGCGGTCTGCTTTCGGGATCCGGGTGAGAAAATGCTCCGCATGGCTTTGCCCAGATACCGCCACGGACGAAAGCCGGTGCGTACGGTCAGGTAGGCGCCGGTACCCACCAGAAACAGCTGAGTGCCAAGTCCCCAGACCATGGCGTTGATCTGACTGACGATTTCGGGAAAATGCATGAAATGCCCTCCTGCGTTGTGCTGCCTTACACTATGCGGCAGGGGAGGGCGAGCATGCATAAAAAACCTGCCCCGCCAGATAGCGGAGCAGGTTTTGTCAAGCGTTATGCTTCTTCAATTTCTTCCATCATGCGCATTCCGGCGGTGTCGGTGACCGGCAGGGAGAAGACGATGGCTCCGGCCTTGGTGCCAGTGCCAGCCTCATCCATGATGGCGCGCATGATGTCATTTTTCTGTTCCTTGCGGACAACGATAAAAATCATTTCCTTCTCGGGAACCAGCGTGACGCCCATGAATTTCTGGGCCAGATGGGTGCCGGTGCCCTTGGCGTGGATCACCGTGCCGCCGGCGGCGTGGACCTTGCGGGCGGCATCCATGATCAGCTCGGTATAGCCCTGATTGGAAATGGTGACCAGCAGTTCATACTTGGTATCTTTCAAGGTCGATTCCTCTCCTTTAACATAATCCTGACCGGCGGTGAGATAGTTCAGCGCCTTTGTGCCGCCGATGCTGCTGAGGGGCACAAGGAAGGTGATGCCGATGCCGGGAATATCAATGCTCATCTTCAGACGGAGCTGGCGCTTGACGTCCTTCCACTTGGCGTCGGTGATGACGTGGAACATGACGCTTTTATCGGAGCCGTCCAGACCAAAATAGTCCAGAATTTCGCTGGAGGCTGTGCCGTTACCCAGCGTGATCACGGAGACGGGAAGGCTCATTTCCTCATAGAAGTTGATGAACTTCTTGGAAAGCTTGCGGCTGGTGATGGTCACCATCAAAGACAATTCATGCATAGTTCAGCCCTCCCTGGATCAAAGCTCGATAATGGCGTCGTCCATATCGGGCAGCAGCAGTTCGCCGGAGGTGCCCTTGCGCTGCTTGATAACGGTCACGAGGCCGAGGATCTGAATGGTGATAAGGGGAGTCATGGCAACCATAGCCACAACGCCGAAAGCGTCGGTGGTCAGATTACCGCCCACAGCCACGCAGGCACCCTGTGCCAGAGGCAGCAGGAAGGTGGCAGTCATGGGGCCGGAGGCCACGCCGCCGGAGTCGAAGGCGATGGCAGTGAAGATCTTGGGGACCACAAAACTCAGCCCCAGCGCGATGGCGTAGCCGGGGATCAGGAACCACAGGATGGGGATGCCGGTGAGGACTCTGGTCATGGCCAGGGCCACAGATGCGGCCACGCCCAGAGAGAGACTCAGGCCCATGGCCTTGGCGGAAATAGCGCCGTCGGTGATCTCCTCCACCTGATTGTTCAGAACATAGACGGCAGGCTCGGCCTTGACGATGAAGTAGCCGATAATCGCACCGATGGGGATCAGCAGGAAGCGGTAGGATTTGCTGGCGATGATGCTGCCCAGATAAGTACCCGCGGGCATGAAGCCCACGTTGGCGCCGGTGAGGAAGAGCACCAGGCCGATATAGGTATACACAAGGCCGATGAGGATCTTGCCCAGACTTCTGCCGGACAGATGCAGGGAGAAGATCTGGAACAGGCCGAAGAAAGCCACGATGGGGAACAGGGAGACGGCGATCTCCTCCAGATATGCAGGCAGCTCCTTGGCAAAGATCTGCCACAGCTCCACGGTGTCCTTGATCTGGATGTTCTGGATGACCTCCGGAGCGCTTTCGCCGGGGTTGAAGATCAGACCCAGCAGCAGGACGGCAAGAATGGGACCCACGGAGCACAGCGCAACCAGACCGAAGCTGTCGTTGGCGGCATGGCGGTCGTTTCGGATGGCGGAAATACCGACGCCCAGCGCCATGATGAAGGGGACGGTCATGGGGCCGGTGGTGACGCCGCCGGAGTCAAAGGCGATGGCCCGGAAGTCGCTGGACACAAAGAACGCCAGAGCAAATACGATGATGTACAGCACCACCAGCAGGTGGGACAGGGCAATGCCCAGCAGCATACGGAGGATGGCCACCACCAGGAAAATGCCGACACCGATGGCAACGGCCCAGATCAGCGTCTGGTTGGGGATGGAGGGCACCAACTCCGCCAGCACCTGCAGGTCAGGCTCGGAAATGGTGATGATAACGCCCAGTATGAAGCTGAGAAGTACGATGAACCAGACTTTTTTCGTCTGGGTCATTTTGGCGCCGACCTTTTCGCCCATGGGTGTCATGGACATTTCCGCGCCCAGGGTAAAGAACATCATGCCCACCATGACCAGCAGCGCGCCCATCAGGAAGCTCAGCAGGATGCTGGGGGACAGCGGTGCCAGCGTGAAGCTCAGCACCAAGACGATGACGATGACCGGGACCACGGCCGACAGAGCCTCGGACATCTTGTGCTGCATTTTCGGATTCCAGAATTTCAATTGATCACCTCGCCGGGATATTTGGAACGACATGTACAGGGCCAGTTTACCATAACGGCCTGTAAAAAGAGAAGGGTTTGTGCAAAATTTACGGATAATTAACAAATTGGAAAGATCGGCCGCAGGGAAAAACCTCCGCGGCCGATGGTTGGATGAGAACTGCGCTCAGCGCTTGTGGTCCTCGGCAATGGCGCCGCTGCGGTAGGCGGCCAGCAGGGCCATCAGGTCGTCGATCTGTTCCTGCAGCTGGCGGCCGATGTCCGTTTCCGCGATCTTCTGGCGGCTGTCCATGCGCTCGAAGATCTGGGTGGTGGAGGCAATGTCCCGGTTGTTGCGGATGGCATCGGCCCGGCCGGCGAAAGGCTCATGGGCCACCAGCCGCAGACAGCTGGAGTTATAGATGAGGGTATAGCCGGCGATGCCGGTGGTTTTCTGATAGGCCTTGCAGAAGCCGCCGTCGATGACCAGCAGCTTGCCGCCGCCCTTGATGGGACTTTCGCCCTTCTTGGATTTTACGGGGATATGACCGTTGATGATATGGCAGTGTGGCTCCGTGAGGCCGAATTCCGCCATCAGGGCGTCGCATACCGCCGGGTCCTGATAGAAGCGGTAATAGGCGTTCTTGGGCTCTGTCCAGACATCCTCGTCCTCGATGAAGCGGCGCTCGAAGGTGGTCATTCGGTCACGACCGAAGATGGGGCTGTTGCGGCCTGCCCACAGCCACCACAGGAAGTCCATGCCGAACTGACGCTCCGGAGAGTCGATCTTGCTGTAGTAGGCGCGGCGGGCCGTGGCGTCGGCGTAGTCCAGAAAGGCCTTGCCGGACAGGTTGTCGCAGCCGATGGAGAAGGACATCAGCTCGCCGTCCTCTGTCATGGGGATGCAGCCGTGGAGCAGCAGGTTGCCGTTGTACACCCGGTACAGGCTGCCCTGGGAATAGAGGAAGCGAATGTGCCGCTGGAGCTTCTCGCTGTGACGGAAGGAACGGGTCAGCTGGTTGATGAGGGCGTCCTCCTCGGGGGTGAGGGTATAGGGATCAGCGGGGTCCACGGTGGGGAAATCGGTATCCAGCATGGGATGGGTCTGGCCGTTGATGGTGATGCACTTGTTTTCGTAGTCGATCTTGTCCAGCAGCAGACGGTCCTCCATGCCGAAGCAGGGATTGCGGAGGATCTTCTGCCCCTCCAGCTTGAAGAGGATCATGGTGATGGCTTTGTGCATTTGGGCTGCCAGCAGCTTGTCCTTTTCAGAGTATTCCCGGGTGTCATCCTTGCTGATCTTTACCTGGAACTGCGCAATGTCACAGTCCCGGTAGACCTCGCCCGCAAAGACGGCCAGAGGCCGCAGGGAGATACCGTAGCCGGTCTCGATGATATCCAGATTGTTGTAGCGCAGTGAGTTGAGCAGCACAGTGGCCACCAGCGTCCGGGAGCCGGAGGCGGCACCCATCCACAGAACGTCGTGGTTGCCCCACTGGACATCCACGCTGTGGTGGTTCAGCAGCTCGTCCATGATGATGTCGGCACCGGGGCCGCGGTCATAGATGTCACCCACCAGATGCAGACGATCCACAGCCAGCCGCTGGATCAGCCTGCACAGCTGGATCAGGAAGCTGGAGGCGCGGTCCAGATCAATGATGGTGGAGATGATGTTCTCGTAATAGTCCCGCTTGTCATTGTCCTGATAATTGGTGTGGATCAGCTCGTCGATGATGTAGGCGTATTCCGGGGGCATGGCCTTACGCACCTTGGAACGGGTGTACTTGGAGCTGACCAGACAGCACACTTCGATGAGCCGGTGGAAGGTGATGCGGTACCACTCCCGGAGGTCGGGCACAGCCCGCTCGATCTCCTCCAGCTTTTCCTGGGGATAATAGATCAGTGTGGCCAGCTGATCCAGCTCGGCTCTGGTCATGGTGGTGCCGAAAAGCTGGTCCAGCTTTTCCCGCACTACGCCGGAGGCGGAACTGAGGATGTGCTGGAAGGCCTCGTATTCTCCGTGGACATCGGAGATGAAATGCTCCGTGCCCTTGGGCAGGTTCTGTATGGCGTGGAGGTTGATGATCTCGGTGCTGGCGGCCTGTACGTTGGGATACTGCTTGGCCAGCATCTTCAGGTAGTGCAGGTGTTCCGGACGGTAAGAACTCTTTCCGGTCATGACAAATCCTCCTTGAGTGTGATTTTGCGGGTTTGTTACCTTTAGTATATCACATGAAAAAAGGAATGGAAAGGGAAGATTCTGTCTGAAATACAGGGGAAAACGTTTTTCTTCGAAAACAAAAATATTCCAGAAAAAACAAACAGAATACCTCATTTGCGGCAGTGTGTTGTGGTACAATCCAATGGGTTTGCCCGGTGATGCGGGAGCGCGTACAGGGCTATGTGTGAAATTGACAAAAATATACTGGCCGGCAGAAAGCGGCAGGGCAGAATCAACAAAAAAAGCTGCGCCGATTTGACACGGCTAACCTTGACGCTGTTTCCATATCGGGCTATAATATGAGGTTAGATAGATAGTATTAGGGATGGAAGGCAGCGGCTGTACGTACGGCCGCCGACAGACGAAGGGCGGACAAGCCCGGAGAGGAGCATTCCATGACAGAACAGGAATATATCAGAAAGTATTATGCCGGCGAGCTGACGGACGGCTGGCGCTGGTTCGGTGCCCATCCAGAGATGCGGGACGGTGCGGCGGGCTGGACCTTCCGCCTTTGGGCGCCCAAGGCGCAGCGCGTGTCGGTGGTGGGCAATTTCAACAACTGGGACGAGAGCAGCCATCCTCTGGAGTACCGGGACGGCATCTGGTCGGGCTTTATCCCGGGGCTGAAGCAGATGGATATTTACAAGTATGCCGTGGCCGGCGCCGATGGGCGTACCCGCCTGAAGGCAGACCCCTATGGCTTTCATGCGGAGCTGCGGCCGGACACGGCCAGCCGCCTGTACGACATCGGCGGCTTCCGGTGGACGGATAAGGCCTTCCGCAATCGCAAAAGAAAGAGGCAGGTCTATTCCTCGCCGCTGAATATCTACGAGGTGCATCTGGGCTCCTGGAAAAAGAAGCCGGACGGCACGCTCTACAACTACCGGGAGCTGGCGGTGGAGCTGGCGGAGTATGTGAAGGACATGGGCTACACCGCCATCGAGTTGCTGCCGGTGACGGAGCACCCGCTGGACATGTCCTGGGGCTATCAGTGTACCGGATATTTTGCAGCCACCTCCCGTTACGGCAAGCCGGAGGATCTGATGTGGTTTGTCAACCACATGCACGAAAAGGGCATTGCGGTGATCCTGGACTGGGTGCCGGCCCATTTCTGCAAGGATGTTCACGGCCTCATTGATTTTGACGGTACCTATTGCTATGAGTACACCGACCCCAACAAGCATGAGAATGAGGGCTGGGGCACACGGGTCTTCAATTTCGGCAAGACGGAGGTGCTGAGCTTCCTGCTGTCCTCCGCCCGCTTCTGGCTGGAGGAGTACCATATGGACGGCATCCGCGTGGACGCCGTGGCCTCCATGCTCTACCTGGACTACGGACGGGAAGGGAAGGCCTGGTCTCCCAACCGCTACGGCGGGCGCGAGAATCTGGAGGCCATCGAGTTCCTGAAAAAGCTCAACACCATGGCATTCTCCGTGGATCCGGATGTGCTGATGATCGCCGAGGAATCCACCTCCTTTGTCGGCGTCACCAAGCCGGTGGACCTGGGCGGCCTGGGGTTCAACCTGAAGTGGAACATGGGCTGGATGAACGACATGTGCCACTACCTGAAGATGGACCCCTGGTTCCGCCAGCATCACCACAAGGACCTCACCTTCTCCCTGATGTACGCTTTCAACGAAAACTTCGTGCTGCCCATGTCCCACGATGAAGTGGTGCATATGAAGGGCAGTGTGGTGAATAAAATGCCCGGTGACTATGAGACGCAGCTGCGCGCCCTACGGGGTTTTTACGCGTACCTGCTGGGGCATCCCGGCAAGAAGCTGATGTTCATGGGCGCGGAGATCGGCCAGTGGCATGAGTGGGACGACGCAAACCAGCTGGACTGGTATCTGCTCAGTGACAACGAGATCAACCGCCGGACCAAGGCGTTCTTCAAGGCGGCCAACGAATTCTATGCGAAGCAGCCTGCCCTGTGGGAGATCGACTTCGGCTGGGAGGGCTTCGAGTGGCTGGTGGCGGACGACAATCAGAACAACGTGGTGGTATTCCTCCGCAAGGACAAGGCGGGCAACGATCTGCTGTGTGCCGTGAACTTCTCGCCCAACGCCTGCGAGAATTACCGTGTGGGCGTTCCCGCCCGCAAGCGGTATGTGCCGGTGTTCAACACGGATGACACGGCCTTCGGCGGCGGTGGCTTCGGCAATGAGAAGGCTGTGCCGGTGGAGAAGATCCCCTCACATGGCAAGGAACAGTCCGTCAGCATCCGCATCCCGCCCTTCGGCGGCGTGTTCTTCAAAAGCTGGGGCAAGCTTCAGGAAAAGAAAGACGAAGCAGCCGCCCCTGAAAAGCCGGTGAAGAGGCCGGCAAAGAAAACCAAGTGATCCTTCGCGGCCGGATGGCCGCGTACATAAAAGCATAAAACCGAGAGAACCGTATTCCCGCGCATCAAGAAGAGAGGAACGCAGAAACCATCGTTCCTCAATGAAAGGAGACGATTCCCCATGAAAAAGGAATGCATCGCCATGCTGCTGGCCGGCGGCCAGGGAAGCCGCCTGTATGTCCTCACCAGCGAAATGGCAAAGCCCGCCGTACCCTTCGGCGGCAAGTACCGCATCATTGATTTCCCCCTCTCCAACTGCACCAACTCCGGCATCGACACCGTGGGCGTGCTGACCCAGTACCGTCCTCTGGAGCTGAACAGCCATATCGGCAGCGGCCAGCCTTGGGATCTGGACGCCTCCACCGGCGGCGTACATATCCTGCCTCCCTATCAGGGCGCCAAGGGCGGCACCTGGTACAAGGGCACTGCCAACGCCATTTATCAGAACATCGGTTTCGTGGACAACTATGATCCCGAGTACGTGGTCATCCTGTCCGGCGACCATATTTATAAGATGGATTATGCCGACATGGTCCAGAAGCACAAGGAAGCTGCCGCAGCCTGTACCATCTCCGTCATGGAGGTGCCCTGGAGCGACGCCTCCCGCTTCGGCATCATGAGCGTCAACGAGGCCGGCCAGATCACCGAGTTCGCCGAGAAACCCAAGGAGCCCAAGAGCAATCTGGCCTCTATGGGCATCTACGTGTTTACCTGGGCCGATCTGCGCCGCTACCTCACCGAGGATGAGGCCGATCCCAATTCCGAGAACGACTTCGGCAAGAACATCATCCCCAAGATGCTGGACGACGGTATGAAGATGCAGTCCTACCGCTTCGACGGCTACTGGAAGGACGTGGGGACCCTGGAGTCCCTGTGGGACGCCAACATGGATATGCTTTCTCCCGATTCCGGTCTGGATCTGCTGGATGAGAGCTGGCCCATCTACGCCCGCAGCATGTCTGCTCCCGCCGCGTTCCTGGGCGGCGACGCCAAGGTGAATCACAGCGCCTTCAACCGCGGCTGCGAGCTGGAGGGCACTGTGGAGAATTCTGTTCTGTCTCAGGGCGTCACCGTGGCCCCCGGCGCGGAAGTCAGCTATTCCGTTCTCTTCCCCGGCGTCACCGTGGAAGCGGGTGCTGTGGTGAAATATGCCATCCTGGGAGAAGGCTGTCGGGTGGGCGCAGGCTGCAAGGTAGGCTGTGATCCCGCTGAAACCGATCCCGACAAGTGGGGACTGGCTGTGGTGGCCCCCGGCTGCAAGCTGGAGGCCGGCCGCGTGGTGGCCCCCAAGACCATGCTGAACAAGAACGGTGAGGAGGTGTCCCGATGAAAAACATGCACGGCATTATTTTCTCCTATGAGAAGCGCAATGACCTGCGGGAGCTGGCGGACATCCGCACCGCGGCATCCATTCCCTTCGGCGGTCGTTACCGTGCCGTTGACTTCGCTTTGTCCAACCTGATGAACGCCGGCGTCACCGATGTGGGCGTGGTGCTCCACGGCCGTTACCAGAGCCTGCTGGACCATCTGGGCAGCGGCAAGGACTGGGACCTGAGCCGTAAGCGCGGCGGTCTGAAGATCCTGCCGCCCTTCGCGTACCGTCAGTCCTGGGGCGGTGAGACCGCCTTCCGCGGCAAGATGGAAGCGCTGGCCGGCGTCCGTTCCTACCTCAGCGAGATCCGTCAGGATTACGTTGTGATGATGGACGGCGATCTGGTGGTGAACCTGCCTCTGAAGGATGTGCTGGAGAAGCACATCGCCACCGGCGCGGACATCACCGTGGTTTGCGGCAACGACAGCTTCAAGGTAGATAACGGCACCTACTTCCAGCTGGACGACACCGGCCGTGTCACCGACGTGCTGCAGCGGCTGAATACCCCCGTTGGCTACCGCAGTCTGGATGTGTGCGTCATCTCCACCAAGCTGCTGCTGGAGCTGGTGGATGAGTGTGCCAGCCGCGACCAGTACAGCTGGCGTACCGATATCCTGCAGGCCCGCAAGGACACCCTGCACATCCACAGCTATATCTGGTCCGGCTTTTCCGCGCAGATCCGCTCTGTGCAGGAGTACTATGACCGCAGCATGCAGCTGCTCAACTCCGACGTGCGCCGGGAGCTGTTCTGCCCCCAGCGTCCCATCCACGCCAAGAGCGAGGATAAGTCCTCCTCCTACATCGGCCCCGACGGCAAATGCCTGAACTCTCTGGTGGCCGACGGCTGCAGCGTCAACGGTGTTGTCATCAACTCCATCCTGTTCCCCGGCGTTGTGGTGGAAGAGGGTGCTGTTGTCCAGAACTGCATCCTGTTCAAGGATGTAAAGGTGGGACGCGGTACCAAACTCAGCTACGTCATTGCCGACAAGCGTTCCCAGTTCCAGGCTGACCGCACCTTGATGGGTCATGCTACTTATCCTCTGGTCATCGCCAAGGATACCAGGGTCTGATTAAAAAAGTTCCGGCGGCCACTACCGCCGGAACTTTTTGGGCTTGAAAAAAACGATTTCCTGTGTTAGAATCGCGTAGAAAAAGCGCAGACAAACGATTTACTATTCTGTTAGGAAGGATAGAGGAGTATTTATGAAGATTTTGTACGCAGCATCGGAAGCAGTTCCGTTTTGTAAAACCGGCGGTCTGGCCGACGTGGCCGGCTCTCTGCCGCCCGCACTGGCCGCGGCCGGTGCTGAGGTAGCGGTGATTCTGCCCCTGTACCAGCGTGTCCGTGAGACGTTCGGTGAGCAGCTGGAGTTCGTCTGCAGCGAATACATTGATCTGGCCTGGCGCAATTGCAGCTGCGGCCTGTTCCGGTTCCGTCAGGACGGCGTGACCTGGTATTTCATCGACAATGAGCAGTATTTCCTGCGTGGTCAGCTGTACGGCTATGACGACGACGGCGAGCGTTTCGGTTTCTTCTCCCGCACTGTGGTGAAGATGCTGGACCACATGGACTTCTGGCCCGATGTGATCCACTGCAACGACTGGCAGACCTCCCTGATCCCCGTGTATCTGAAGGATGAGGGCGTCCGGGATGACCGCTATTTCGGCATCCGCACTGCTCTGTCCGTCCACAATGTGGAATATCAGGGCCGCTATGATCCCTATCGTCTGGGCGACCTGTTCGGTCTGGATCGCGGCTGGGCAGAGGACGGTACGCTGATGATGGACGGTAGCCTGAATCTGCTGAAGGGCGCCATCCTGTGCGCCGACGCGGTGAACGCCGTGTCGCCCTCCTATGCCGAGGAGCTGAAGCTCAGCTACTATGCCCACGGTATGGAATCCATCATGCAGCGCTGCAGCTATAAGCTCAGCGGCGTGCTCAACGGCATCGACGTGGTTCGCTATGATCCCGCCCGTGACGGTTCCATCGCTGCCAATTACAGCACTGCCGACCTCTCCGGCAAGGCAGTGAACAAGGCACACCTGCAGAAGCTGACGGGGCTGCAGGAGGATCCCAATGTACCCATCATCGGCATGGTGTCCCGTCTGGTGGACCATAAGGGTCTGGATCTGGTGCACAGCGTGTTCCAGGACATCATGGAGCTGCCCGTGCAGGTAGTGGTGCTGGGTACCGGCGACCAGAAGCATGAGGACTTCTTCCGCTGGGCAGCCGAGGCCTATCCCGGCCGCGTGTCCGTCACTCTGGCTTACAGCGAGGCACTGTCCTCCGCTATCTACGCCGGCGCCGACCTGTTCCTGATGCCCTCCAAGAGCGAGCCCTGTGGCCTCAGCCAGATGATCGCCATGCGCTACGGCACGGTGCCCATCGTCCGCGAGACCGGCGGCCTGAAGGATACCGTCCACGCCTATGAGGACTGGCGCGATTCCGGCAACGGCTTCAGCTTTGCCAACTACAGTGCCGACGATATGCTCTATACCATCCGTCTGGCGGTGAATCTGTACCATGAGAACCGTGACGCTTATGTGCGTCTGCAGAAGCGTGCCATGGAGGAGGACTTCAGCTGGAATCGCAGCGCACGCCAGTATCTGAGCATCTATGAGGACATTACCGGCCTGCACATGGAGCAGCCGAAGGAGATTCCTGTAGAGGAACCCGCTCCTGTGGTGGAAGATGTCGCTCCCATGGTGGAAGAGACTCCCGTGAAGAAGACCCGCACCCGTAAGACCGCTGCCAAGGAGGCAGAGGAAAGCGAGGCGGCTGTGAAGAAGCCCCGTAAGACTTCTGCCAGGAAGGCAGAGGATGGCGAGACTGTGGTGAAGAAGACCCGCACGACTGCCGCCAAGAAGACCGAAGACGGCGAGCCTGCAGCAAAGAAACCCCGTAAGACCGCCGCCAAAAAGAAAGTAGAGGAAAACGACGCATGATTCCCTTTCGCAAGGAAACGCTGAAAAAAGAACTGACCGGCAAGCTGATGATCCACTTCGGCAAGACTGCCGAGGAGGCCAGCAACGAGGAAATGATGAAGGCCTGCGCTCTGGCTCTGCGGGACGTGATGGCTGTGCGCGAGGTGGAGACCCGCAAGGCCACCGCCAAGGCCGGCAAGAAGCAGGTGCACTACCTGTCTCTGGAGTTTCTGATGGGCCGCAGCCTGATGAAGAACGCTTATAACCTGGACGTGCTGCCCCAGCTCCGTGAGGCGCTGGAGGAGCTGGGCTTCAAGGCCGCGGACATCTTTGAGGTGGAGCCCGACGCAGGCCTGGGCAACGGCGGTCTGGGCCGTCTGGCTGCCTGTTATCTGGATTCCATGACCACGCTGGAGATCCCCGCTACCGGCTATTCCATCTGCTACGATCTGGGCATCTTCAAGCAGAAGATCGTGGACGGCCAGCAGGTGGAGCTGCCTGACAACTGGCGCAATCTGGGCGCGTCCTGGCTGCTGCCCCGTCCCGAGGAGGCTCAGCAGGTGCTCTTCGGCGGTGAGCTGCGCGAGTTCTGGGACAATGGCCACCTGCACATCGTGCAGGAGGGCGCTACCGTAATCACCGCCGTCCCCTGCGACATGGTGGTGGCCGGCTATGATACCAAGCACACCAACGTGCTGCGCTTGTGGGACGCCCGTTCCAGCAAGCCCGCGGATATGTCTCTCTATTCCAGCGGCGAGTATCTGAAGGCGGTGGAGGATGCCGCCATGGCGGAGGTCATCGCCAAGGTGCTCTATCCTGCCGACAACCATCCTGAGGGCAAGTCTCTGCGTCTGAAGCAGCAGTACTTCTTCGTGTCCGCTACGGTGCAGAACATCGTCAAGCGGCATCTGGAGGCTTACGGCACGCTGGTGAATTTCCATGAGAAGAACGTCATTCAGATCAACGATACCCATCCCGCTCTGGTGGTGCCGGAGTTGATGCGCATCCTTATCGACGAGGCCGGTATGGACTGGGATACCGCATGGGACATCACCCGTCAGTCCGTGGCCTATACCAACCACACCGTTCTGGCGGAGGCGCTGGAGCGCTGGCCCCAGACGCTGGTGCAGTCCCTGCTGCCCCGCGTGTGGCAGATCCTGGTGGAGATCGCTGCCCGCTGGCAGCGCCGCTGCGAGGCATTCTATCCCAACGATCCCGGCAAGGTGCGGGACATGGCCGTCATCTGGGACGGCGAGGTCCGCATGGCCAACCTCTGCATCGCCGGCGGCATGGCCGTCAACGGCGTCAGCGCCCTGCATTCCGACATCCTGCGTCAGGATGTGTTCCGCAATGCCTGCGGCATGGAGCCGGATAAGTTCAAAAATGTTACCAACGGCGTGGATCACCGCCGCTGGCTCAGCGAGATCAACCCCGGTCTGGACAGCTTGATCTGTGAGCTCACCGGCGGCAATGATTATCTCTCCCGCCCCCTGACCCTGCGCAAGCTGGACGATCATGCCGACGATGCCGCCGTGCTGCAGCGTCTGGAGGAGATCAAGCGTGCCAACAAGGAGTCCTTCGCCCGGTATGTCAAGAAGACCCAGGGCGTCATCCTGAATCCCGACGCCATCTTCGACGTGCAGGTGAAGCGCCTGCATGAGTATAAGCGTCAGCTGCTCAACGCCCTGCATATCATCTCCCTGTATCAGCAGCTGAAGGATGACCCCAACGCCATCACCACGCCCCGGACCTTCCTGTTCGGCGCCAAGGCCGCTCCCGGCTACTATGTGGCGAAGCGGATCATCCACCTCATCAATTCTCTGTCTGACCAGATCGCCCACGATCCCATCTGCAAGGATAAGCTGCAGGTGGTGTTCCTGGAGAACTACCGCGTCTCTCTGGCAGAGCGTCTGCTGCCCGCATCCGAGGTCTCTCAGCAGATCTCCACTGCCGGTAAGGAGGCCAGCGGCACCGGCAACATGAAATTCATGATGAACGGCGCCCTCACCGTGGGTACGCTGGACGGCGCCAACGTGGAGATGCACGAGGTGCTGGGCGACGAGAATATGTTCCTCTTCGGCCTCCATGCCGACGAGGTGGCGGAACTGAAGCGGTCCGGCTATGTGCCTCAGCGGATCTACACCAAAAACGAGAAGCTGCGCCGCGTGCTGGACAGCCTGCGCACCGGCTTCCGTGACGGCGTCAGCTATGAGGATCTGTATGCCCGTCTGCTCTCCGGCGCCGGCGGCGCGGCAGACGAATATCTGCTGTTGGCTGACTTTGACGCTTACTGTGACGCGGAGCGCCGCATGGCGGAGACCTATCTGGACCGCCGCAAATGGAACGCCATGAGCCTGCACAATGTGGCACGCTCCGGTATTTTCGCGGCGGACCGTTCCATTGCCGAGTATGCTGACAACATCTGGGGCGCATCCCACAGATAAGCCCGCTTTTCCCAATAAGCACCTGCGGGGAGTACGCCGCAGCCGTAAGCGGCAAAGCCGCCAACAGCTGCGCAGCACCGCCTTCTCCGGCACGGAGAAGGCGGTGCTTGCTGCCTGAAACGGAAAAAAGATGCATTTGTAAACAATTTCCGCGAAAAAGCGTTTGACTTTTTCCAGTGACTGGGATATGATAAGCGCAGTGTGCGGCATTTGCATGACCGCACGATCACGTTTGTGTCGAAGAGAGGTATCCCATGTACAACGACAAGACTCTGGTCTGCAAGGATTGCGGACAGGAATTCGTGTTCACCGCCGGTGAGCAGGAGTTCTATGCTGAAAAAGGCTTCACCAATGAACCCCAGCGCTGCAAGAGCTGCCGCGATGCCCGTAAGGGTAAGACCGGCGCACCTGCCCGCCCCATGTTCGACGCTGTCTGCGCCGAGTGTGGCAAGGCTTGCAAGGTCCCCTTTGAGCCCCGCAACGATCGCCCCGTCTACTGCAGCGACTGCTTCAGAAGATAACGAAACAGAAGACCGCTCCGCCAGGAGCGGTCTTCGTTCTGTTTTGACGGGAGCTGTGGCAGGGATGGAAATAATTTTCCGGGCCGCAGACTGTGAAAGCATTGCATTCTCTCAAGAAAACCGCTATACTTTTGAGGAATCTTTACTTGGAGGAACCTGAATGAAAAGAACTCTTCTCTGCGCCGTTCTGGCGCTGTCCCTGCTGCTGACCGCCGGCTGCGGCAGTCAGAGCGCATCTTCTTCCACGCCTGCGGCATCTTCCGGCGCGGTGTCTTCCGGTACGGCTGACACCATCCCGGAATTTGAGGTGCCGGATTACAGCATTGGCCTGCTGGACAACGGTTTTTACGAAGGCGTTACCGCGCTGGACCATGTGACGCTTCCCGCGTTGGAGGGGATCGTGATCCCCAAGGATATCCAGACTGTGGCGGAGGAAGATGTGCAGGCGGAGATCGACGCTATGCTGGAGAGCTACGCGTACACCGAGGAGATCCGTGACCGTGCCGTGAAGGACGGCGATCTGGTGAATATCGACTATGTGGGCCGGGTCGACGGCGTGGCTTTTGACGGCGGTAATACCCAGGGCGCCGGTACCACGGTGACGGCGGGCAGCAGCGAGTATGTTGACGATTTTCTTACCCAGATCATCGGCGCCAAGCCCGGCGATACCGTCATGGTGGAGGTGACCTTCCCAACCCCCTATACCAACGCCGATCTGGCCGGAAAGGACGCCGTGTTTGAAACGGTCATCAATTATATTGTAGGCGATACCATAACGCCGGAGCTGACAGACGCTTTTGTGCAGGAGAAGCTTCAGGAAAGCTATGGTTATGCCAGCGTGGCGGAAATGAAGGAAGATATCCGTCAGGTGCTGCGCAAGGATCAGGTAACGGTGTATGTGCTGGAGGAGCTGTATGCCAATTGTTCCTTCAGCCAGGTGCCGGAGAAGCTGGTGGATGACCAGTGCGAGTTTATGCGGACGGAATTGAGCAATGTGGCATATTACAACAATGCGACGCTGAGCGTGGTGCTGAACTATTACGGCTGGAACACGCTGGAGGAGGCCTATGCAGCCAACCGTGCGGATTTCCTGATGTATGCGGAGCAGTATCTCATGTGTCAGGCAGTGGCAGAGAAGCTGGATATGGTCGTGGACGACGCGGCTATTGAGAATTACTTTGCCACTGTGGTGGGCGGCTCCAGGCCGGCAGTCTACATCTCCTATTACGGCAAGGGCTATGTGGCGCGGGATGTGCTGGTGGATATGGTGACCAACTATCTGCTGGACAATGCTGTCTATCAGTGAGCCACTTGCCAAACAGACAGAGCGCATGCTACAATAACGAAAACCATCCCCCGCGGACTTTACATTGACGGAGGAAACCATTATGGGCCGAATCAGCAAAGAAAACTATTATCTGGACATCGCTGCCACTGTTCTGGAGCGTTCCACCTGCCTGCGGCGGGTATACGGCGCCATCATTGTCAACAACGACGAGATCATTTCCACCGGCTACAACGGTGCGCCCCGGGGACGCGTCAACTGCACGGACCTGGGATATTGCACCCGGGAGGCTATGAAGATACCCAGAGGCCAACGCTACGAGCTGTGCAGAAGTGTCCACGCGGAGGCCAACGCCATCATTTCCGCCGCACGGCGGGATATTGTGGGCGGTACACTGTATCTGGTGGGTCGTGATGCCCAGACCGGTGAGCTGCTGAGTGATGCCACCTCCTGTTCTATGTGCCGCCGGCAGATCATCAACTCCGGTCTGGAGCGGGTGGTGATCCGCAAGACTCCCGCTGAGTTTGAGGTGGTGGAGGTGGAGGAGTGGATCCGTGAGGACGACTCCCTGCCCAATCTGGACGAGATCCTGGATCGTCAGTAATAACAAAACGGGACCGCGGCGGCATCAGCCGCGGCGGTCCTTTGCGCGAGAGGAGAAACGATATGGTATCTATGGCACAGCGCATTGAACAGCTGCGCAATGAAAAAGGGCTGAGCCGTCCGGAGCTGGCCAGCGCATTGGGACTGCCCCGGCTGGCCATCGAGAAGTTTGAGACCGGCCGCCAGACGCCTACTCAGGACCAGCAGAGCAAGCTGGCGTCTTTCTTCGGCGTATCCTTGATGTATCTGCGGGGTGAAAACAATGACCGCATCCGCATGGAGGATTGGATGAGCGGCGCCTTTATGGATGAGCCCAAGCCTGTTCCCGCACCTGCGCGGCCTGCGCCCAAGGCGTTGGCCTCTGGTGAGCCGGGCGGCATGTTTGACGCCTTCCTTTCCAGCAAGAAGCTTCAGGAGGCTCTGAAGGCTGCGGCGCTGGAGGCGCTGAAGACGCCGGAGGGCCAGAAGCTGCTGGGCGAGGCCATCCGCCGGGAATTGAGAAAAATGCAGTAAGCGCCAAAATGATATCAATTGCGCCGCAGCTGGATACCGCATGATCCGGCAGGCTCCGAATATCTGCTTTTGAAGAATCCGGCCCCCTGCGCAAGGATTTTCCGCAGAGAGGGACGGGCTGTATGCACGGCCGACTGCTGGATTTGTTTGCATTGGAAAAACAAGGGTCTGCGGATGAGGGACGTTTTGGCAAAAACGATGATTGACTTTATCGCAGCGGCGTGGTAAGGTAGTAACACAATTCCATAACGGCAAGTGAAGTTCTTAGGGGAATGGCGAAAGCCTGCCGAAGGAGTGAAACTCTCAGGCACCCGGATTCGGGTGAGGACTAAGAATGGATGTGGCTCTGGAGAATCCCGGGAACGGGTACCGAAGGTGCAAGGCGGCGCTGGCTGCTGAATCTCTCAGGTAAAAGGACAGAGAAGGAAAAGAACACGGAAGGGTTCCGTGGGCGTTTTCCATTGTTTTCTTCGGAGCAGCATCACCGCTGTTCCGTTTATTTTTTGGGAGGGAAACAATATGGGAAACTTGGAAACCGCTATCTACAACGTCGTATGTGACATCAACAACTATCTGTCCAGCTACATCCTCATCGTGCTTCTGGTAGGCGTGGGCCTGTGGTACAGCATCCAGACCCGCTTTGTGCAGGTGCGCTGCTTCGGCGAGGGCTGGAAGCGCTTTTTCGGCGGTCTGAGTCTCCGGGGCGGAAAGCAGAACAGCGGCATGACCTCCTTCCAGGCGCTGGCCACCGCCATTGCCGCGCAGGTGGGTACCGGTAATATCGTGGGCGCCTCTGGCGCTATTCTCACCGGTGGTCCCGGCGCCATCTTCTGGATGTGGGTCATCGCCTTCCTGGGTATGGCTACCATTTATGCGGAGGCCACCCTGGCACAGGAGACCCGTGTTGCTGACAAGGATGGCAGCATCCACGGCGGCCCCGTTTACTACATTACAACTGCCTTCAAGGGAGGCTTCGGTAAGTTCCTGGCTACGTTCTTCGCGGTTGCTGCCGTGCTGGCACTGGGCTTCATGGGCAGCATGGTGCAGTCCAACTCCATTGGCTCCACCATGGAGACAGCGTTTGGTATTCCGGCGTGGGCAGCCGGTCTGGTATTGGTAGGCATCTGTGCTGTGATCTTCCTGGGCGGCGTTCAGCGTCTGGCCTCCGTTACGGAGAAGTTGGTGCCTGTGATGGCACTGGTCTTCCTGCTGGGCGGTCTGGTTGTTCTGGTAGCCCGTATCGCCTATCTGCCTGCTACCTTTGCGATGATCTTCAAATACGCTTTCCAGCCTCAGGCTATTCTGGGCGGCGCTTTCGGCGCAGGCATCAAGGCTGCTGTCTCCCAGGGCGCCAAGCGCGGCCTGTTCTCCAATGAGGCCGGTATGGGCTCCACTCCCCACGCCCACGCACAGGCCAACGTGGAAAAGCCCCACGATCAGGGTGTGGTGGCCATGATCGGCGTGTTTATCGACACCTTCATCGTTCTGACTCTGAACGCACTGGTCATCATCTCCACTCTGTACACTGTTGACGGCCCCCTGGCTGAATGCGGCGCTGCCGCAGCCAGTACCGTGCTGAGCAAGACCAATCTGGCGCAGACTGCTTTCGGTACTGTCTTCGGCGCGGATATGGGCGCTATGTTCGTGGCGATCTGCCTGTTCTTCTTCGCCTTTTCCACCATCCTCGGCTGGAATCTTTTCGGCAAGATCAACGCCGAATATCTCTTTGGCAAGAAGGGCGCCAAGGTGTATTCTGTGGTGGCTCTGGTCTTTGTGTTCCTGGGCACCGTCACCAGCAACGATCTGGTGTGGGAGCTGACGGACGCTTTCAACTATTTGATGGTGCTGCCCAACGCTCTGGCGCTGTTTGCCCTGACCAAAACGGTCAAGGAGTCCTTAGCTGCGGATAAGAAGTAATGCTTGAATACAGACAAGGGAGAGTGCCTGTTTGCGCAGGCACGCTCCCTCTTTTCCCCCTGCGGAGTCCTGTTGCCTTATCACGATATAAACCAGCCCGCAAACGCAACCAGGAAATCGGTGAAGCGTTTGCCGGTTGAAAGCAAAGAAATTCCCTGTCGGGTCAAGAAGCCTCGCCGCTGGGCGGGGATTCGTACCAAACAGGGAATTTCTGAGCTGGCGGAGAGTAAGGGATTCGAACCCCTGTGGCGTTGCCGCCTAACGGTTTTCAAGACCGCCCCGTTGTGACCACTTCGGTAACTCTCCGTATGCAGTTTTGAAAAGAAAACGTCGTTGCGAACCGAAGTCCGCAACGACGTGGCGCAGAAGGAGGGATTTGAACCCTCGCGGCGTTTTTTAGACACCCTACTCCC
>CAZQJD010000008.1:0-23558 GCA_964593575.1 uncultured Oscillibacter sp. | reverse complement strand
GTGTACGGAACCGTACGCACGGTGGTGTGAGAGGACGGGGCTTATGCCCCTCCTGCTCGATTGCCTGTATCTTAGAACTTGTTGCCGAAGAAGGCCACCTTGTCGCCGTTGCCGGTGAGCACCTGAACGATCTCCTCGCAGGAGGTTATGGTGCAGCGCTCCACAGAGTCCTGAGTGGCGGCGCCGGTGTGAGGAGTGAGGATGATGTTCTCCATGGTCAGGAAGGGATGATCCATGGGCAGGGGCTCCTGCTCGAACACGTCCAGAGCGGCGCCGTAGATCTTCTGCTCCTCCAGAGCGCGGATCAGGTCGGCCTCCACGATGAGATCGCCGCGGGCGCAGTTGATGAACCATGCAGAGGGCTTCATCATGCTGAACTGCTTGTAGCCGATGCTGTAGCGGGTATCATCGTTGGACTGCAGGTGGATGCTGACATAGTCAGCCTCCTGCCAGACCTCGTCGGGAGTGGCCTTCAGCTTGATGTCCACATGCAGCATCTCGGGCTTGATGAAGGGGTCGTAAGCGATGGCCTTCATGCCGAAGCCGTTCACCAGAATGCTGGCGAAGCACTGGCTGATGCGGCCGGCGCCGATGAGGCCGATGGTGTGACCGCGCAGGTCGTGGGTGCCGGTCAGCTCATAGCGGACGTCGAAGTTGCCGCTGCGCATCTGGTTATCCACATAACGATAGCGCTGAGCGCACATCAGCAGCAGCATGGCGGCATGCTCGGCGACGGTGTTCATGTTGCCGGCGGGGCTGAACACCACGCGGATCTTCTTCTCGGTGGCATAGGGGATGTCGATGTTGTCCAGACCGGCGCCCTGCTTGGCGATGACCTTCAGATTGGCGCTGGCATCCATCATGGCGGGGGTGATCTTGTCAACGCGGCAGAAAATGGCGTCTACCTGATTGTCGGCGATCTCCTTGATCCACTCGGCTTCGCTGTTGCCGGTGGAGGTGATGACCTCAACGCCGTTTGCCTTCAAATACTCATGGCCGCATTCGTCCATATGCTTCAGAGTCAGAACCTTGAAACCCATAGCTGTGATCCTCCTAAGAATTTGGCCGGTGATATCCGGCTGTTATTTTAGATGTGCAAGAAGTGACAGAAAACTTGCAAAAACTTGGACTGGAAAAGAAAAAACGCAGAATTCATTAGAAAAGCAAATGCGCGGTTTAGAAAAAACTTATTCATTTAAGGCGCACACATATAATAATGCGGAATGTCGAGGAAGTCAACCGGAAAATCACAAAAAAATGAATAAAATCCTGCAAAAATTTTAACAATCCCGATAGAAAACGACTTTCCCTTTCAAAAGAGAAGCCTGGGGAGCATTTTCAGGAAAAAAGGGCCACTTTTTTATCCGGGAAATGTTAAACGCAAATAAATGGGATCAATGTGATTGACGGCTGCTGTGGGCGGTGGTTCGGCGGTGAAAATGAATGCCGGGAAGATGGCTCTGCAAGAAAAAGCGCGGAGAGATAAATTTTCGAAACAGGCGGCAGAGTTTTAGAATTATCTTTACGTTTCCCTGTAACTTTGCTATAATTACATAATTAAACTTATAATCTGGAGGGGTATTGCCATTTGGCAGAAAGAGAGGAGGCGTACCGATGAAATTTGAAAAATGGAATATCGGTACGCCGGTGCAGCAGGATGTGGATCTGTTGTGCGCTGCCGGATATCCGTACCTGCTTTCTACGGTGCTGGCGGCCCGTGGGATCGCTACGCCTGAGAGTGCGGCAGAGTTTTTGGACCGTGAGCGGTGCCTGTCCATTTCCCCGCTGCTGATGAAGGATATGGATAAGGCGGTGGCCCGGATCCAGAAGGCCATTGCCGATGGTGAAACGGTTGCCGTATTCGGCGATTACGATGTGGATGGCATTACATCCACCGTGGTGGTGATGGATTACCTCAAGCGCTGCGGTGTTTCCTGCCTGCGGTACATCCCCCGGCGTATTGAGGATGGCTATGGCTTGTCCAATGAGGCCATCCTGAGCCTGTGGGAGCAGGGCGCCACGCTGATGATCACTGTGGACTGCGGCATCACCGGAAATGAGGAAGTGGATTACGCCAACTCTCTGGGCATGGATGTGATCATCACGGACCACCATGAGTGCAAGGAGACGCTGCCTGATGCGGTGGCGGTGGTGGATCCGCACCGGGAGGACTGCACCTATCCCTTCCAGCATTTGGCCGGCGTGGGCGTGGCGCTGAAGCTGGTTTTGGCGCTGGGCGGCGAGAGCAGGGAGGATGCCCTCTTTGCCCGTTACAGCGCGCTGGCTGCCATCGGCACCATTGCCGATGTGATGCTGATGGAGGGAGAAAACCGCACCATTGTCTATTGCGGCCTGGAATCCCTGCCTCACACGGATTTTGTGGGTGTCCACGCGCTATTGAAAGAGGTGGGTCTGCTGGGCAAGCCCATCACATCCATTCAGATCGGCTTTGTATTGGCGCCCCGGATCAACGCTGCCGGACGCATGGGCGAGGTGGATCTGGCGGCGGACCTGCTGATGACATCTGACCCTGCGGAAGCAGAAGAACTGGCCCGGGCGCTGTGTGAGCTGAACCGGGAGCGACAGAGCGTGGAGCAGGCCATCTGCGCCGACGCCATGCGGCAGATCCAGACCCTGCGGGATGAGGATCGCAGTGCCCTGGTACTGGCCAGTGAAAAATGGCATCAGGGTGTGGTGGGCATCGTTGCCTCCCGCCTCAGCGAAAAATTCTCCTGCCCCAGCTTTATGATCCATATCAATGAGGGCATGGGCAAGGGGTCGTGCCGTTCCTACGGAGGATTCAATCTGTTCTCCGCGCTGGAGAGCTGCTCCGATCTGCTGGATGGCTTTGGCGGCCATGAGCTGGCGGCCGGCTTTACCATTAAGGAAGAGAACATTCCCGCGTTCCGGGCACGGATGAACCGGTTTGTCCGTTCCTCCATGGACGGAGAGCTGCCGGTCTCCTCGCTGGAGGTGGATGCCCCGGTGCTGAACCCCAACGCAGTGACTTTGGCTGAGGTAGAGCATCTTTCCATGCTGGAGCCCTACGGCTCAGGAAATCCCCGGCCTGTGTTTGCGCTGCTGGGCGCTACGGTGGATGCTGTGCAGTCTGTGGGACAGGGCAAGCATCTGAAGCTGCGGCTGTCCAAGGGCAGTGCGCGGTTTGATGCGATCTTCTTCTCTGCCACGGCGGAGGAGTGTGATCTTGCGGCCGGCAGTCGTGTGGACGCGGCATTTTACCTGCAGACCAATACCTTCCGCAATCAGACCAGCCTGCAGCTGCAGCTGGTGGATATCCGCCCCTCGCTGACGGCCAGCCGTCACGAGGCGGATGCACTGGAGCTGCGGGAACGCTGCTGCAGTGATGGGGCGCTGACAGCCCAGGAGAAGAGCCGGCTGCGGACCAGCCGGGAACAATTCGGCGCCTGCTGGACAGTGCTGGAGCGGCAGCTGCGTAGCGGCAAGATCGAAACGGCGGAGCTGCCCTTCCTGCGGTGGCTGGCCGTGGCTGCTGGCGGCAACGAAAGCTTCCTGCGGACGGCGCTGGCGCTGGAGGTCTTCGCGGAGCGCGGACTGATCTCGCTGGAACGGAATGATGGACGCGTGAAGCTGTGTCTGGTGCCGATCCAGGGCAAGGTGGATCTGTTCTCCTGCCCGTATCTGCGGCGGCTGCAATCGGAATTGAGGTGAGGCAAATGACCATTCAAGAACAATATCAACAGTTGGAACAAACTGTTCTGAGCTATAATCCCGGCGCGGATATCCAGAAGATCCGCGAAGCCTTCGAGTTTGCGGACAAATGTCACAGCCAGCAGAAGCGCAAGAGCGGTGAGCCGTATATCATCCATCCGCTGGCGGTGGCACAGATCGTGGCGGAGGAGCTGAAGCTGGACTCGGAATCTATCGAAGCCGCCCTGATGCACGACTGCATCGAGGACAGCGAGACCGATCACGATGAGATCTCCCGGCTGTTTTCTCCCACCGTGGCAGACCTGGTAGAGGGTGTCAGCAAGCTGACCCGTATGCAGTATGCCACCAAGGAAGATGAGCAGATGGAGAACCTGCGGAAAATGCTCATCGCCATGTCCAAGGACATTCGTGTGATCCTCATCAAGATCTCCGACCGTCTGCACAACATGCGCACCATGGAGTATCAGACGCCGGTGAAGCAGAAGCAGAAGTCTCTGGAGACTATGGAGATCTACGCGCCCATCGCGCACCGCCTGGGCATGCAGCGCATGAAGTGGCAGCTGGAGGATCTTTCCCTGAAATATCTGGATCCCGTGGGCTTCCAGGAGATCACCTCCCGCCTCAATGAGCGCAAGCCTGAGTATGACGCTTTTATGGCCAAGACCCAGAAGCAGATCGACCGGCGGCTGGAGGAAATGCATATCAGCCATGTGGTCTACGGCCGCATGAAGCATCCCTATTCTATCTACCGCAAGATGTTCAATCAGAACAAGTCTCTGGATGAGATCTTCGACCTGTTTGCCTTCCGTGTGGTGGTGGATAACGTAGGCGACTGCTACAATGTGCTGGGTGTGGTGCATGATCTGTATAAGCCCATTCTGGGCCGATTCAAGGATTATATCGGAACGCCCAAGCCCAACGGCTATCAGAGCCTGCACACCACGGTGATGGGGCCGGACGGACTGCCCTTTGAAGTGCAGATCCGTACCCGGGAGATGCATGAGATCGCCGAGTACGGCGTTGCCGCCCACTGGAAGTATAAGCAGAACGGACAGGGCGGCGGCGCGGAAGGCCGTTACGAGTGGGTGCGCCGTCTGCTGGAGAATCAGGAGGGCACCGACGCCGAGGAATATATCCATACGCTGCGTGTGGATCTGTTTTCCGACGAGGTATTCGTTTTCACCCCCAACGGTGACGTGCAGAATCTGCCCGCCGGCTCTACGCCCATTGACTTTGCATATTCCGTTCACTCTGCCATCGGCAACCGCATGGTGGGCGCCAAGGTCAACAACCGCATCGTTACGCTGGATTTCCAGCTGAAAAACGGCGACATCGTGGAGATCATTACCTCCAAGTCCTCCAAGGGTCCCAGCCGCGACTGGCTGAAGATCGCCCGCTCCAGCGAGGCCCGCAGTAAGATCCGCCAGTGGTTTAAGAAGGAACGGCGTGAGGAGAATATTGCCAATGGCCGCAGCGCCTTTGAGGCAGAACTGAAGCATGCGGGACTGTCCATGAAGGAAGTCTTGGCGCCGGATGTGCTGCCGCTGCTGATGAAGCGCGTGGCCTATGCCACGCTGGATGACCTGTATGCGGCCATCGGATACGGCGGCTTTACCGCTCAGAAGGCGGTGAGCCGCATTCAGGGTGAGCTGAATCGTGTCAATAAGCAGCAGCAGGCGGAAAAGGCGGCCCAGGAGCTGCTGGAGGAAAAGCAGGAAGAGAAGAAGCCGGAGCCTGTCAAGGCCCGCAGAAGCGAGCAGGGCATCATCGTGGAGGGTCTGGACAACTGTCTGGTGAAGTTCTCCAAGTGCTGCACTCCCGTCCCCGGTGACGAGATCATCGGCTTCATCACCCGGGGCTACGGCGTCTCTGTCCACCGGGCGGACTGCCCCAACGCCTCTGAGGAACGGCGCGGCGCTCCGGATCAGGAGGGGCGCTGGATCGATGTCAGCTGGGGCGACAAGGTCAATGATAAGTACCAGACCTCCATCGAACTGGTATGCAAGGACCGCAGCAATCTGCTGCTGGATGTTTCCGCTGCGCTGTCCACCAGCAACGCCTTTGTCATCGGCGTGCACTGCCGCAGCACGGAGGATGACTTTGCCATGATGCACATTGACCTCCATGTCCGTGACGGCAAGCACCTGCAGACCATCATGAACAAGCTGCATCAGGTCTCCGGAGTGCTGAAGGTCACCAGACCCGCGGGCTGAGTTCGTCGCAAGCTTCCTATCTCTCGCAATCGGCTGCTGCCGATCGCTCGATCATTTCGCTGCTCCTCGCGCTCCTCCGCGGCCGCTGTGCTGGGTCGCGGAGGAGAAAGAGCATACGATATAAGGAGTATTTTATATATGCGTGCAGTTGTTACCAGAGTGCAGAATGCCTCCGTCACCATTGACGGGGCAGTGCGCGGTCAGATCGGCAAGGGCTTTCTGATCCTGCTGGGTGTTACCCATGAGGATACGGAGGCGCTGGCGGTGAAGCTGGCAGACAAGATCTGTTCTCTGCGAATTTTTGAAGATGAAAACGGAAAGATGAACGTTGGCCTTGCGGAGGCCGGCGGTGAGCTGCTGGTGATCTCCCAGTTTACCCTGTACGGCAGCTGCAAGCGGGGACGCCGTCCGGATTTTCTGGCGGCCGCCCGGCCGGAGACCGCCGTTCCGCTGTATGAGAAGTTTGTGGCCCGCTGCGCCGAAAACGGATTCCGGGTGCAGACCGGCGAATTCGGTGCGGACATGAAGGTGGACTCGCTGAATGACGGCCCCCTGACGCTGATCCTGGACACGGATCAGCTGTAACGGAAGGAGAGGTTTCCATGGAAATCAAAATGATGCAGGTTGCGCCTCTGGGCACCAATTGCTATTTGGTTTGTGACGAGAAGGAAAAGGTCTGTGCCGTGGTGGACCCCGGCGGAGACGCTGTCCGCATTGCCACGGCTGTGAAGGACGCCGGCTATCAGGCGGCATGTATTCTGCTGACCCACGGGCACTATGACCATACCGGCGGTGTGGCGGGACTGCGGAAGCTCTGGCCTGAGGTGCCGGTGTATCTGAGCCACAAGGACCGTTTCCCCGCCGGTACGCCGGAGGCACAGCTGTTCCTGCCGCTGGAGGGAGAGATCCGGGACTATGGCGAGGGTGATACCGTTGCAGTGGGCAGTCTGCAGGTGCAGGTGCTCAGCACCCCCGGCCACTCCGAGGGCAGCGTCACCCTGCGCTGCGGCGATGTGCTGCTGTGCGGCGACACCCTGTTTGCCGGCTCCTGCGGCCGCACGGACTTCCCCGGCGGCAGCGGCAGGAAGATCCTGAACTCCCTGCGCCGTCTGGCGGAGCTGGAGGGGGATCTGACTGTGCTTCCGGGACATATGGAAAGTTCCCGGCTGGATATTGAGCGGAGAAGGAATCCCTTCGTGCTTCAGGCACTGAGGAGCATTGCGGAATGAAGATACAGCTGAAGGGTCACGACGAAAAGTATGCTGTGGAGCAGTCGCTGCTGGCGCTGTTCCCGGAGGAACGGCCTGTTTATGAAACGGTGGAGCCCGCTGCGGACAGCCGCTGGATGATCGTCTCCCTGCGGGAGGATGCCGACAGCTGCCATGTTACCACGGAGCTGGGCTGGGACGGCAAAACAGGCCCCTATACCATGGGAATGCCTCTGACCGGAACGGAATATGAAAAAGAAGGCCTTCGCCGCCGCTGCATCGGACTGAGCATTTTCCGCGCGGCCCAGGCGGCGCTGGGCATCGCGCCCCCCTGGGGCAGCCTCACCGGCGTGCGGCCCGGCAAGATCGCGGCCCGGTCTCTGGCAGAAAGCGCTGCCCGCGGGCTGGATGCTGCGGGGGCGGAGAAAGCGGCCATGGAGCTGATGACGGGGCTCTATTCCGTCACACCGCCCCGTGCGAGGCTGGCGCTGGAATCCGCGCAGGCGGGTCTGAAAGCAAAGCGCGAGCTGGAAAAGCGGGATATTGCCGTCTACATCGGTATCCCCTTCTGCCCCACCCGCTGCGCCTACTGCTCCTTTGTCAGCGCCTCTGTGGAGCGTTCCTTCGCGCTGGTGGAGCCGTATCTGGAAGCACTGTTTGATGAGGTGCGGGCCGCAGGCGCCATGGTACGGGCACAGGGATTGCGCACCCGTGCCTTCTACATGGGCGGCGGCACGCCAACCACCTTGACGGCGGAACAGATGGACCGCCTGCTGACGGTGTTTGAGGAGAGCTTTGATCTGGAAGTCTGCTCCGAAACCACCATTGAAGCGGGACGGCCGGATACCATCACGCCGGAAAAGCTGGCGGTGCTGAAGCGCCACGGCATTACCCGCGTTTCGGTGAACCCCCAGACCATGGAGGATCGCGTTCTGCAGGCCATCGGACGCCGTCACTCGGCGGAGGATATCCGCCGCTGTATGGAGCAGGTGGCGGCCGCAGGCTTTGACCATGTGAATATGGATCTCATTGCCGGTCTGCCGGAGGATACGCCGGAGGGCTTCCGGCGCTCACTGGATGAGTGCCTGACCTTTGGCGCGGACAATATCACGGTGCATACCCTGAGTCTGAAGAAGGGCAGCGCCATCCTTACCCGCGGGCTGGCCATTCCCGATGCTGCCGCTGTGGGTGAGATGCTGGATTACGCCGACCCCGTTCTGCGGAAAGCGGGCATGGCACCCTACTATCTCTACCGCCAGAAATATATGTCCGGCAGCTTTGAGAATGTGGGCTGGTGCCGCCCCGGCGCGGAGAATCTGTACAACATTTATATCATGGAGGAGCTGTGCTCCATCCTGTCTATGGGCGCAGGCGGATCCACTAAAATGGTGGATCCGGCCGGGAGCCGGATCCAGCGGGCATTCAATTTGAAATATCCCAAGGAATATACGGAGCGTCCGGAAAAATGGCAGGCAAATCAGGCGGAATTCGCCTCTTTTTATCAGGAACGGATGCAATAATCATAATTGGTGAGGCCGCGGCCCCGGGGGAAGGGGATCGGTCGTGTTGTGTGTGACGGGAAAACAGAAAGGAGTTTTTTGATATGGCATATTCGCTGAAAACCATCAATGAAGCTCTTCGCAGTGATCCTGCCGGGTTTGTGGCTGCCTGCGAGGCGGCGCATAAACAGAAGATCCGGGATGCGGCGGACCGCATTGCCGCCAACCGGAAAGATTCCCATGTGATCCTGTTGTCCGGGCCCTCCGGCTCCGGAAAGACCACCACGGCGCTGATGATCGAGGCGCTGCTGGATGCCGGCGGCATCGAGACCCACACCATTTCCATGGATAATTATTTCCATACCGTGGATCCGGAGACGGCGCCCCGTAACCGGGACGGCGACATTGATTATGAGTCCCCCTTCTGTCTGGACATCAATCTGCTGAACCGGCACTTCTCACTGCTGGACGCCGGTCAGACCATCCATATCCCCAAGTATGAATTTGCCCGGCAGATGCGCTCGGATATCCTGTGCCAGCCCCTGCAGCTGCAGGAGAATGAGCTGGCCCTGTTTGAGGGCATCCACGCCCTGAACGATGTGTTCGTGGGCAGGAATCCCAAGGCCTTCAAGCTGTACATCGCCGCCCGGTCCGGTGTGACGGATGAGGACGGCAGGACCGTGTTCCAGTCCTCCTGGCTGCGGCTGTGCCGGCGGATCGTCCGGGATTTCAAGTTCCGGGGCAGCGACGCGGAATTTACTGCCAAGATGTGGGCCAATGTGCGCCGTGGCGAGACGCTGTACATCGCACCCTATCGTGAGAATGCGGATCTGAAATTCGATACGACGCTGGCGTATGAGGCGGCGGTGATGAAGCCCTTCGCCCAGCCGCTGCTGGAGGCGCTGCCCAGGGGGAAGTATCCGGTGGCGGATCAGATCCTGGATGCCTTTGTAAAGTTTGAGACTTTGGATGAGAGCTATGTGCCGGCGGATTCCCTGCTGCGGGAGTTCATCGGCGGCAGCACCTACCACGGAAACTGAGAAAGGAGCGTTTGCATGGACGAGAAAATGCAGGATATTTTGGAGTGTGTCCGGGAAAAGGCGGGCGTGGTGGGAAACACCGTCGCAGATGCCGCATATGATATCAGCACTAAAGCCATGGAGTTGCTGACGGCAGGCAGACGGAATGTCCGTCTGGCGGAGCTGGAAGCTTCCGTGCTGACGGAGCTTCGTCGTGTGGGTGAGATGATCTATGCCACCCATACCGGAAATCCCACAGATTCAGACGTGCTGCTGGCCAAGCTGCGGGAGATCGATGTGCTCTACCATGAGATCGATGCCCTCAAGCGCAAAGCAGCCGCAGCCAAAGGCTTCCCTGTCTGCGGGATCTGCGGCAGCGTGGGCGAGAAGGGCGATCTGTATTGCCGGGACTGCGGCCGGCAGCTGTGACCCTGTGTGCGCCGCCGCGTATTTTCCGAGATAAACGAGGTAAGTGACCAATGTCGAAGCAAGAAAAGAAGCAATCCTTTCTGGGTGGAGTCGCCACGCTGACGGCGGCTGTGTTTGCGGTGAAGGTAATCGGCGCCCTGTACAAGATCCCGCTGGGGAACGTTCTGGGCACAGAAGGCATGACCCATTTCAACGCAGCCTATAAAATTTACAGCTTTCTGCTGTCTCTCTCCACAGCGGGACTTCCGCTGGCGCTGAGCAAGCTGACGGCGGAGGCGCGGGCGTTGGGCCGCCGGAATCAGAGCCGCGCGCTGCTGCGGGTGGCGCTGTGTCTGTTTGCCGCCATCGGCGCTGTGGGTACGGCGCTGATGTTCTTCCAGGCGGAGACGCTGGCAGGCATGATGAACAACTCTCTGGCTTACTGGCCCATCCGGGCGCTGAGCCTGTCTGTGGTGTGCGTGTGCATCATGTCCGCGTTCCGTGGGTATACGCAGGGCTGTGAAAACATGGTGCCTTCTGCCACAAGTCAGATCATTGAGGCGGTGTTCAAGCTGCTGGTGGGCTTGGCACTGGCATGGTATTGGATCTCTCAGGGCTTCGGCGTGGAGATCGGAGCAGCCGGCGCCATCCTGGGCGTCACGGTGAGTACCGTGCTGGCCATGGCGTACATGATTTTCCACCATGTCCGCCATCGCCGGGAACAGGCTTCTGCCGATGTGCCGGATAAAGACAGTGTGCTGCTGAAGCGTATCCTGTCCATTGGCGTTCCCATAACATTGGGCGCCTCCGGCATGAGCCTTCTGACCCTCATCGACCAGAGTCTGGTGATGGGGCGTCTGCAGGCCGTGCTGGGCCTGACGGAGGAGGCGGCGGCCGCGCTGAACGGCGAGTATGAGTTCGGCATGACGCTGTTCAATCTGCCCTCATCCTTTATCCCGCCGGTGACCATGTGCCTGATCCCCTTTGTGTCCGCGGCGCTGGCCCGGAAAGATCATGCCCAAACGGCAAGGCTGGTAAGCTCCTCACTGCGGCTGACCATGCTGCTGGCGCTGCCGGCCGGTGTGGGACTTTCCGTGCTGTCCGGCCCCATTCTGCAGATGCTGTATCCCGCCCAGGCGGACTCTGCCGCGGCGGCAGCGTATCATCTGCGGATCCTGGGCCTTGCTTCGGTGTTCGTGTGCATCATGCTGCTGACCAATGGCATCCTGCAGGCCTATAACCGGGCGCGGATCCCCGTTCTGACGCTGCTTATCGGCGGTGTCAGCAAGATCGCCATGAATTACATTCTGGTTGGCGATCCCGATATCAATATCAAGGGAGCGCCCATTTCCACCCTTTGCTGCTATCTGATCATCGCCGGATTGAACCTCTGGTTTGTGTGGAAATATTCTCCGGAGAAGCCCAGGTATTTCTCGGTGCTTCTGAAGCCGGCGCTGGCCTCCGCTATGATGGGCGGCGCCGTGTGGGCGGTGTACGGCTTCGCCAGCCGCGCCCTGTCCGGCCATTCGGCCTACGGAGCCAATGCACTGGCGACGCTGGTATCCATTCTGGCGGGTGTAGTGGTGTATTTCATACTGGTGCTGGCGCTGCAGATCCTGCGGGCAGACGATGTGCGGAATATTCCCAAGGGCGCATGGCTTATCCGGAAGCTGCATCTGAAATAACGGAAAAGTGGATTCTTTGGGGGGCGAGCGGCGCGGAATATCTCCGCTGCCCCCCGGGTTGAGAGAAAAAAACCTTGAAAACAGGGCATTTTCCACGGATTATTCTTGAAAAGGCGGATGACTTATGGTAGATTTTCAGTGTAAGGAACGCTATGACTATGCGGACCTTCTGCAGATCATGAAGGTGCTGCGTGCTCCGGGCGGCTGCCCCTGGGATGGGGAACAGACCCACGAGAGCATTCGGCGTGATTTTCTGGAGGAGACCTGTGAAGCCGTAGAAGCCATCGACCGGGCGGATATGACAGGCCTGTGCGAGGAATTGGGCGACGTGCTGCTGCAGGTCGTCTTTCATGCCCAGATCGAGACGGAAAAGGGCGGCTTTACCATGGATGACGTGGTGAACGGAATCTGTCAGAAGCTGGTGTACCGTCACCCCCATGTGTTCGGGCAGACCCGGGTCAGCGGCAGCGAGGAGGTGCTGGTGAACTGGGATGTTCTCAAGCGCAAGGAAAAGGGACAGGCTGCCGCTGCCGACGCGGTGGATGCCGTGGCCCGCACGCTGCCCGGCCTGTGGCGGGCAGAAAAGATCCAGTCCAAGGCTGGAAAGGCGGGATTTGTCTGGCCGGACGTGCAGGGCAAGCTGGCGGAGGAAGTAAAGGAGCTGCGGGAAGCTGCTGAAAGCGGTGCTCCGGCAGATGCGCCCCACGGCGTCCGGGAGGAAGTGGGCGATGTGCTGTTTATGGCTGTTCAGGTAGCCAGAGAGCACGGCGTTGATCCCGAGGACGCGCTGCATCGTGCCTGCGATAAATTTGCCGTCCGCTTCCGCCGGACAGAGGAGCTGGCAGGCGGCGCCATGAAGGAAATGACTCCGGACGAGCTGGTGGCCTGCTGGCAGAAAGCCAAGGAGCAGGAAGCATAAGTCTTGATCGCCGACATCGTCGGTGTTGAGAAACATGTACTAAGCATGAATTGAATGATAGTAGGAGGATTTACAAATGAACAAAGCTGAACTGATCAATGCCGTTGCAGCAGCTGCAGACGTGTCCAAGAAGGACGCAGAGGCTGTTATCGCCGCTACCGTTGACGCCATCACCAAGGCTCTGAGCGAGGGTGAGCGCGTGCAGCTGGTGGGCTTTGGCTCCTTTGAGGTGAAGAAGCGTGCCGCCCGTACCGGCCGCAACCCCAAGACCAAGGAAGCCATCGAGATCCCTGCTTCCAAGGTGCCCGTGTTCAAGGCCGGCAAGGCTCTGAAGGACACCATCGCAAAGTAAGCCTGGCAGCCAAACAGAAGCTGCAGCATCGTGGAATTGCCGATGCTGCAGCTTTTCTATATGGATGGTCTGTGATTCGGATCAGAACGGATAATTTGCGGGACCCATGGAAGATATTTACGAAACGTTAATGTTCTGTTTCGAAAATAGGAGTATACTATATACAAAACATGCGAAAATCGATGCGGGCGATGGCCCGGAAGGAGCTCTCAAATGGCTTGGATGAAGCAAGATGCAAAAGCTGCGGAGATCCCGGAGGAGAAAGCCGCAAAAAAACCAAAGAGGAAGAGATCAAAAGCATGGATCCTTCTGGCGCTGGTCCTTCTGGCAGCGGCTCTGCTGGTTCCGCGATTCCTGCGGGACCGCGCGCAGGGAGATCCTGCGGACACTCTGTATAAGACGGCAACGGTGACCCGGCGTGATATTACCAGCGCCATCAGCGACAGCGGCTCTCTGCAGCCGGCGGACTCATATACGGTGATCTCCCTGGTGTCCGGCGAGATCCTGTCTGCGGGGTTCAATACCGGCGACGAGGTAAGTAAGAATGACATTCTTTACGAGGTGGATTCCTCGGACGCAGACACCGGCATCCAGCGTGCGGAGCTGGCGCTTTCGCAAAGCAGACGCAGCTACAACAATAAGCTGGAGTCCGCGGAGAAATTACATATTTCGGCGCCAATTGGCGGAAAGATCACCGGGATCAGCTATGCGGCGGATGATATGGTAAGCAGCAACGCGGTGATTGCCAGAATTGAGAATACCGCCTTCCTGACGCTGACGGAATATTACAGTGAAGAGTACCGCGCTCAAATCCATGTCGGCATGGACGCTGTGGTTTCTGTATCCGATCAGATGCTGACACTGGATGGAACGGTCAAGGAGCTCTCGGAGCTGCGGCGGTTTTCGGCAACAGGAGTTCCCTGCTTTGCGGTGACGATTCAGGTGGCCAATCCGGGTGCGCTGAACGCCGGCGAGGAAGCCACAGGCTGGCTGAACGGCATCGACGGCGCCCTCTATCCCTCCATTGCGGACGGGGATGGACTGGATGCACTGGAGACCGCCGTTGTGCGGGCGGGCATATCGGGCATCGTGGAGCTGGTTGCTGTCCGGAATGAGGAGATCGTTTCTGCGGGACAGCCCCTTATGCGCCTGCACAGCGATACGCTTTCGGATGAGCTTGAAGCCGCTGCGGACTCCCTGCGGGATGCGGAGCTATCTCTGAAGAATCAGCAGGATAATCTTGAAAACTACACGATCTGCGCACCGATCAACGGAACGATTGTGGATAAATACTACAAGGAAGGCGAGAATGCCGAAAACGGCAAGATACTGTGTACCATTTTTGATCTTTCCAGCCTGACCATTACGCTGCATGTGGATGAGCTGGATATCAGGAGCATTGCGGTGGGACAGAGCGCCACTGTGACTGCGGATGCCGTGCCGGAGACCACATATCAGGGCACCATTACGGAGATCAGCATCAACGGAACGGCTGCCGGCGGCGTTACCACATATCCGGTTACGGTGCGGATCGATGAAACGGAAGGTCTGCTGCCGGGAATGAATGCGGATGTGTCCATTGTCGTCAGTGAGAATAAGGGCGTGCTTACCCTGCCTGCCGAAGCCGTAGAGACCGGCGGAAGGGTTCTGGTCAAAAATGCTGACGGGTCCACCGGGGAAAACGCACCTGAGGGCTATCGGTATGTGAAGGTGGAGCTCGGCGTTTCGGATGAGAATTATGTGGAGATCCTTTCCGGCCTTGCGGAGGGAGATGAGGTAGTCTATATTCCGGATACCGGCGGAGGCCTGTTTGACTTTATGATGCGCGGGGCCGCCATGAGGGGAGGCGTCTGAGCCATGGGAACTGTTCCGGACAAGACACCTCTCATAGAATTTCGGGAGGTCTCCAAGGTTTATCAGATGGGAGATACCGTCGTGAAGGCGGCGGACAGGATATCCATTGCCATTTTTTCCGGAGAGTTTGTTGCCATCGTGGGAAAATCCGGCTCAGGAAAGTCCACGTGCATGAACATCATTGGCTGCCTGGACGTGCCCACCAGCGGAGAATACTATCTGGATGGGAAAAATGTCGGAGAGATGAGCAAAAACGAATTGGCGGAATTCCGCAACGAAAAGCTGGGCTTTGTTTTCCAGCAGTATAATCTGCTTCCCAAATTGAATGTGCTGGAAAATGTTGCTGTGCCGCTGATGTATGCCGGCTATTCCAGACGTCAGCGCCGTGAGATCGCGGCCAGAGCTTTGGAGCAGGTAGGTCTGGGAGGGAAGCTGAAAAATCTGCCCAATCAGCTTTCCGGAGGACAGCAGCAGCGTGTTTCCATCGCCCGGGCGCTGGCAAATCAGCCCTCGGTCATTTTGGCAGACGAGCCCACCGGAGCGTTGGACTCCCGCACGGGCCGTGAGGTGCTGGGGATTCTGCGGGACCTGCATCAGAAGGGCAACACCGTGGTGCTGATCACCCATGACAATTCCATCGCCGCGGCGGCAGAGCGCGTCATTCGTCTGGAGGACGGACACGTTGTTTTTGATGGGCCGGCCGCCGATCCCGCGTCCGGTGTGCGGAAAGATGAGGTGGCGGGGGCATGAAGCTCAGGGAAAGCTTTGCCTTGGCGTTCCAGAACATCCGCACGGGGAAGGGACGCGCGTTTTTGACCATGCTGGGAATCATCATCGGCATCTCATCCGTCATGGTTATCATCGGGATCGGAAATGGCATGGAAGTCTATATGACAGACATGTTTCAAACCATGGGAACCAATACGCTGAATGTTTCCATCACCGGCAGAGGAACCACCCGAAAGCTTTCTGTGGAAGATATGCAGGAGATCCTGGAGGAAAACCCGGAATATCTGCGTGAAATGAGCCCCACCGTTTCTATGACAGAGACGGCAAAAGTCGGAGCGGAGGTGCTGGATGAGACGGCGGTTTCCGGCGTGGGAGAAAGCTATTTCAGCATAAAGGGATTTTCCATTGAAAAGGGGCGCGGACTGCATTATGCGGATGTGGCCAACAGAGCCCATGTCTGCGTGGTAGGAAGCTATATTGACCAGGTCTGGTATCACGGCAATGCAGTGGGAGAAACGATCCGTATCGGCGGAAAGCCCTTCACCATTGTTGGTGTTCTGACACAGGAGGACGATGAGCTGGATGAAGGCGGAACGGATGATGCCGTCTACCTGCCGTATTCCGTTACAGTCAGAATGAACGGCAGCGGCATGGTGTACAGCTATATCCTTACCATTGTTTCTGAAGATGCGGCGGATGGAGCTGTGGAAGCGCTGGAGCAGTCCCTCTACAGTCGTTTGCATTCCGATGACGCTTATCTCGTCATCAGCATGGCGCAGCTGCTGGACGTGATGACAGAGATGATCGACGTTGTGATCACCGTTCTGGCGATCATTGCCGGTATATCTCTGGTGGTCGGCGGCGTCGGCATCATGAATATCATGCTGGTGTCTGTGTCGGAGCGCACACGGGAGATCGGTATCCGCAAAGCACTGGGAGCGAAGGAGCGGTATATCCTTACGCAGTTTGTCATAGAGGCCGCGGTCATCAGTGCCATGGGCGGCGTGATCGGCATTGCCCTTGGCTATGGGCTGTCTTCGCTGGCAACGGTTGTGATCGCCGCGATGCTGCAGGTGGACATGGCGGTTACCCCAACGTTGTCCTCCATTGCGCTTGCTTTCGGAGCGTCTGCCGCCATCGGCATCCTCTTTGGCTATCTTCCCGCAAGAAAGGCTGCGCTGCTGAATCCCATCGACGCCCTGCGCTATGAGTGATGATAGCGTTTGCAATTCGAAGGTGGAACCATTTTGCTATTGACAAGTGGCGATAATGCGCCTCAATATGAACGCGAAAAGGGGCGTTTTTCAAAGTGCGGGCAGGAATTGCCCGCGGGAAGGAGCATTTTATGCGGTTGGATAAGTATTTGAAGGTTTCCCGCCTCATCAAGCGGCGCACCGTGGCCAACGAGGCCTGTGACGGCGGACTGGTGCAGGTGAACGGGCGGGTAGTAAGGGCCTCCTACGACGTAAAGGTGGGCGATGTCATCGCTGTGCAGTTCGGCGCCAGAACGGTGACTGTGGAGGTCCTCTCCGTGCAGGAGGTGGTGCGGGCGGCGGACTCCGTCACCATGTACCGCCAGATTTAAAGCGCATATTCCCCCGCCTGTCCGCATAGAGTGTCACCGGAAGAAAACACACTGCGGGAGGATGGCTATGAGCGGTGAATATGGGAATTTTACAGGCGGGATCCACCGACTGGAGCTGGATGGCAGGGAACGTCTGGTGGTATCCGGCGTGGAGGATGTGGAGCGGTTTGATGAAAGCGGCATTGTCATGTCCACCTCGGCGGGGATCTTGACCGTTACCGGGGAGGGGCTGCATATCGGGAAGCTCTCACTGGACGGCGGCGAGCTGCATGTGGATGGCCGCATTGTCTCCCTGACCTACGAGGAGCCTGCGCTGACCGGCGGCGGCCTGCTGCGCCGGCTGTTCGGTTGATATGGAAAATTACGTTTCTCAGCAATTGATGCTCTTTGCCCGCTCGATCTTGCTGGGCATGGGCATTGCGCTGATGTATGATCTTTTGCGTCCGGTGCGTCAGCGCTGTCCGGGGCTTCTGTGGCTGCTGGATGGTGCTTATTGTCTTGCCTCTGCCCTGGGACTTGGGCTGTTTTTGCTGCGCCAGAGCGATGGTGAGCTTCGGCTGTATATCCTGCTG
The DNA here is from genome assembly GCA_964593575.1 of uncultured Oscillibacter sp. GTDB lineage: Bacteria > Bacillota > Clostridia > Oscillospirales > Oscillospiraceae > Oscillibacter. The sequence goes on along the minus strand of CAZQJD010000008.1, from coordinate 5,825 downwards.
GGCGCGGCAGGCGGCGTGGTGCTGTTTTTCAGCATGCTCTCCGAAGACTTGTATGCTGTGTGGGAGTTTTGGGCGGAGACCGTGGTGTTGACCGGGCGCATCTTGGCGATCCCCGTGAGACAATTGGTGCGGCTTGGCAAAAAAACCGCGCTCAGCTGCAAAAATCTCTTTTATTTTGCGGAGAAATGCTATACAATAAGAAAAAATGGGGGCATTGGCAAATCGCGGATACATTCAGGAGGCAGAAGGCATGGCGCAAAGCAAAAAAAAGAAGCCGGCAAAGGCAAGAGCGGGCTTTTTCACAAAAATTCTCATTGTCATTCTGCTGGCAGTCCTGACATGGCAGCTGAGCGCGCTGCGCACACAGGTGGAGGACGCTGAGTTCCAGCGGCAGCAGCTGGCTGCGCAGGTGGACGCCAAGCAGGCGGAGAACGATTCTCTGCAGGCCAGCATTGACCGCGGCGGCAGCCTGGAGGAGATGCTGCGCATCGCCCGGGAGGAGTTGGGCCTGGTGGCGCCCAATGAAAAGGTGTTTTACGATACCAGCAATTGACCTGCGCTGCCGGGACGTCAAGAATCACTGGAAGGAGAAAAAATACATACATGGAGCCTGAGGTCGGGAGCATCCTGGAAGGAACGGTTACAACCATCACCAAATACGGTGCATTCGTTGCATTGAGCGGTGGAAAGTCCGGACTGGTACATATTTCTGAGATCGCAAATACCTTTGTCAATGACGTGCGTGATTTTCTGCAGGAGGGTCAGACCGTCAAGGTGAAGGTGCTGCCCGCGGAAAACGGAAAGATCAATCTCTCCATCAAAAAGGCGCTGCCGCCGGAGCCGCGGCCTGTGCAGCAGCGCCCTGCCGGATATTCCCGTCCTGCCGGCAGCGCCCGTTCCGCGCCGGCACGTCCGCCGATGAGGCGGCAGTCTGCACTGACGAAGACGGAGGATCTGTCCTTTGAGGATAAGCTCAAGCAGTTTATGACGGCATCCGAGGGCAAAATGGCTGACCTGAACCGCAGCATTGACGGTAAGCGGGGCGGCCGCAGAAGAAGATGATACGCAGCCGCTTCCGAATTTCGGGGGCGGCTGCTATGCATAGAAAAGGAGGAATTCTCCATGGGTAAGAACAAGGTGATTCTGATTTCCGTCGACGGTATGCGGCCGGATGGTTTTCTGGCCTGCGGGAATCCGTTTGCGGAAGAGATGATGCAGCGGGCGTTCTATACGCTGGATGGACAAACGGTGATGCCGTCCATGACGCTGCCCTGCCATGTGTCCCTGTTCCACAGCGTAACGCCCAGCGCCATGGCATCGGCACCAACCAATATACGCCCATGGTACGGCCGCTGGATGGCTTGTTTGAGCAGCTGCGCCGGTACAAGGCGGTCTGTGTCATGTATTACGGCTGGGAGCCGCTGCGGGATATAGCAAGACCGGGCTCGCTGACCTGTGCGGAATATGTCCATGCCCGCTCGGAGGACGATGTGGATACGATCCTGACGGACAAAGCGCTGGCACAGATCGGGAAAAGCGAGCCGGATTTCGTGTTTTTGTATCTGGCGGACACCGACGAGAAGGGCGGCCACGATGTGGGTTGGATGAGCGAAGAGTATCTGAAAAGGATCAGCATTGCACTGGACAACGTCCGGCGGGTGTTGGAGATGTGCGGCGATGAATATACCGTTATCGTGACGGCGGACCACGGCGGTCATGACCGCACCCACGGTACCGACGCACCGGAGGATATGACCATTCCGATGTTTTATTTCGGAAAACCGTTTGAAGCAGGCAAGCGGTTCTCCGGCGGCAGCATTCTGGACATTGCACCGACCATTGCCAAGATCATGGAAGTGGATGCGGCAGATGAATGGGAAGGCGCTCCGGTGATATAAAATTGATATCCGGCAGAGGCGAATCGCCTCTGCCGGATTTTTTCAGAATATCATGGTCTGGAAGGGCTCCCAGAGAAACCGCATGTCCGGAATGTTGCGGATGTACGCAGCGCCTGCGGTGGATTTCTCACGCAGCCCCGCCCAGTTGTCCTCCGCAAAGGGAAGGTGATAGATCACCAGCCGGTCAGGGCAGATCACCTCGTCGATGATCTCCCGACCCTGGGGGCGGCTCACCCACGGAAAACCCATGATGGCCAGATCAATATGCTCCTGTCCCACGAAGGTCTCCAGCTCGTCGCTTTCCACCGTGCAGTCGCCCGCCATCAGGATGCGGAAGCCGCCGGCATTGATGATGACGCCATAGTTGGGGATATGGGCGAAGTCCGCGCCCTGATGAGTCAGCTTTCCAAACCGGAAGTGCAGGCCCCGGAAGGCAAACGTCTGCTCATCCTGCTCCAGCAGGAGCTGCCGCCCCGGAAAATCCTCCCGGGGTAAAATGAGCTGTGCATCCGGCCATTTTGCCATAGCCCGCTCCGTCAGCCCCTGCGAGTAGTGGTCCCGGTGACAGTGGCTGTAGAGCAGGAGCTCCGGCACAGGCACAACGCCGCCGTCGAGCACCTTGTCAGCCAGCTCCGGCGTCACGGTGGAGAACCGGGGGGCCTTGTCGTCGTGGAGCACATCGCTCCAGATCACCGTCCGGCCCAGCTCCAGCACGATCCCCGCGTTGCATATCAATGTAAGCTTACAATGCTGCATAGTCCGCCCCTTTGTGTAGGAATGGTATCATTATATGGTATTCCGTCGGGATTTGCAAACGGATTGCGTTTGTGTATAGAACAGGTGTATAATGCTGGCAGAATATTCGGAAAGAGGGGGATCTCATTGAAAGGCAGCGAGTTGATCGCAAAACTCAACAGTGCGCCCATGTTTCTGCTGGGCGGCATCGTGGTCCTGTTCATGGTGGTACTGAGCGTTGTTTTTCTGGTGAAAAGCTACCGGGCGGGCATCGCTCTGGGCATGGAGAAGAAGGCTTTGAAAAAAGCCGTTACCGCCAGCGCCACCTTTACCTTCCTGCCCAGCGTCAGCATCCTGCTGGGCGTCATCGCCCTGGCGGGCAGTCTCGGCGTGCCGCTTCCCTGGGTGCGCCTGTCCGTCATCGGTGCGCTTCACTATGAGGGCACCGCGGCGGATGTGGCGTCCCGTGCCGCCGGCATGTCCGGCCTGAACGCCGCGGAGCTCACCGGTGACACCTTCGTCACCATCGCGCTGCTGATGACCGTGGGTATCATGTGGAGCGTCATCATGTGCATCATCTTCTGCAAGTGGTACTCTCAAAAGCTGGCGGGCAAGCCGGAAAAAGCCGGGGCTGACGGCGAGGAGGCATCTGCGAAACCGAAGCGCAAGGGCTTCGGCGACGTGATGTTCATCGCCATGTTCATCGGTCTTGTGTCTGCCTACATCGGTTCCTATGTGGGCGTGTTCACTTCCAGCGGCGACTATATGCCCGTGATCGTGGCGGTGGTGGCCGGCGCTGTGATGGCGCTGTGTGAGTACATCACCCAAAAGTTCCATCAGGAATGGCTGGAGAGCTTCTCCATGGCGCTGAGCATGCTGGTGGGTATGAGCGCCGCCGTCCTGCTGGGACTGCTGTGAAAGGAGGGGAACGGATATGCGTAATGACCGCGAACAGGTCTTCGCCAAATATCAGGCAGAGATCCACCTGCTGGGCCGGCTGGGCCTGACGCTGGGACTGGGTCTGCTGCTGGCACTTCCCTTCGCCTTCGGCAAGGTGCTGAACGCCGGGGTCAACTGGCCGGCCTTCTGGAAGGGCGCCGCCCAGCTTCTGCCGGTGTATCTTCCCTCCTGCATCGTGGAATTTTTCGTCTATGTGCCTATGATGGGCGCAGGAGCCAGCTATCTTGGCTTCATCACCGGCAACATGGTGAATCTGAAGATCCCCTGTGTGGTGAATGGCCGCGACATCTGCAAGCCCCGGGATGCCATGGAAAAAGAGATCGTAGCCACCCTGTCCGTAGCGGCCAGCGCACTGGTGAATACCGTGGTGCTGGCGGTGGGCGTCATATGTCTGGTGCCCCTGACCCCGGTGCTGGAAAACCCGGTGCTGCAGCCTGCATTCAATCAGGTGATCCCTGCGTTGTTCGGCGCGCTGGCGTATAAGTATTTCTCGCAGAGCCTGAAGATCACCGTGGTTCCTCTGGTATTGATGTGCGTCCTGTGTGTTGCCGTGCCGTCTCTCATTGGCAGCGTAGCTACCCTGATGCTGGGCTCCGGCGCGCTGGCCATCGGCGTGGCGTATCTGCTGTGGCGCAAGGACAAGCTGTGATAGGAGGGAGATACGATGCTGATTGCTGGAATCGTTGCGGCGGTTCTTTTGCTCTTGCTGGGGATCTGTGCGGTGCGGGCGGCCACCTGCCCCAAAACCACCGGCGAACCCCTGACTTCCGACCCTGCGCGTGCCGCCGCCTACGCGGAAAAGCTCAGCGCCATGGTGCGCTGTGAGACTGTCAGCCAACGAGGCAGTACGGATACCGCCAAGTTTTTGGCGTTCCACAAGACGATGGAGGAGCTGTTTCCCAACGTGTTTTCCCGGCTGGAAAAGGTGGAGCTGGACGGAAGCCTGCTGATGAAATGGCCGGGCAGCGGCGGAGCAAAGCCCATCCTGCTGATGGCGCACATGGATGTGGTGCCTGCCAGCGGCGAAGGCTGGCGCTATCCCCCCTTCAGCGGCACCATAGCCGACGGTGCTGTCTGGGGCCGCGGCGCCATGGACACCAAATGCAGCCTGCTGGGTTTCTTTCAGGCTGCTGAGGAGCTGCTGGCAGAGGGCTTCCAGCCGGACTGCGACATCTATCTGGCCAGCAGCTGCACAGAGGAGATCGGCGGCGACGGTGCGCCGAAGATCGTGGCGTATCTGAAGGAGCATGGCGTCCATCTGGGCATGGTGCTGGATGAAGGCGGCGGCGTCATCGACAATGCGGCCGGTCTGCCGGGAACCCATTCCATGATCGCTCTGGGCGAGCGTGGACAGGCGGATATCCGCTTCATTGCCCGCAGCGCCGGCGGTCACGCCAGCACGCCGCCCAAGAACACGCCTCTGGTGCGGCTGGGCCGCTTCATGGCGGACTGCGAGAAGCGTGATCCCTTCCGTCGGGAGCTGTCCCCCACCGTGCGGGCCACCTTCGAGACGGCGGCGGAGACCTGCCCCTTCTGGATGAAGCTGATCTTCCGCAACTTCTGGCTGTTTGGGCCGCTGTTCAAGGTGCTGCTGCCCATGATCAACTCCAGCGGTGAGGCGCTGCTGCAGACCACCATGGCCTTTACCATGGCCAGCGGAAGCAACGGCTACAATGTCATCCCCCGGGAGGCCAGCGTCTGCGCCAATGTCCGGTTCTCTGTCCACCAGAACATGGAGGAGAGTCTGGAGCTGCTGCGCCGCCGTGCCGCCAAATACGGTATCGAGATGGAGCTGATCCAGGGAAACCCTGCCTCCGACGTGCTGGACGTCAACGGCCCTGCCTACCGGCAGATCGCCGCCCTGACGGCAAAGCTGTTCCCGGAGGCCACCGTGTCGCCCTTCTTCTCCACCGGCGCCACCGATGCCCGTTTCTTCCGGGAGGTGACGGAGCATACCGTCCGCTTTGCGCCTATCGTGCTGAACTCCCAGCAGTACGGCAGCATGCACGCTGTGGATGAAAATATCGGCGTGGCCAGTATCCCACGGACAGTGGATTTCTTCCGGGAGGTCATCCGTACCGTGCGGATCTAAATGTTAAGACAACCCGATCCTTTTGCCATTTTGTTTGATTTTGAGCACAGAAAATCTCCCTCCGTCATATCGACGGAGGGAGATGGTTTGTATGACGGGCATGTCCCGAAGCTTGGGTGGAAGTCCCAAGGGGCGTAGTT
>CAZQJD010000007.1:22294-25066 GCA_964593575.1 uncultured Oscillibacter sp. | reverse complement strand
CGCCGAACGGCACACTCGGTGGTGTGAGAGGGGCGGAAAACCGCCCCTACTCGATGTATTACAGATAATACAGCATCTCGCTGTAGGTGGGGAAGGGCCAGTACTTCCCGTCGGTGATGACCTCCAGCCGGTCGGCCAGACGGCGGGCGGCCTCCATGTCTGCCACCAGAACATCCCGGCAGTAGTGCATGGATGCCCGCGGCTCGGAGGGACGGCGGGCGGTGTCTGCCGCCAGCTTCTCGCAGGCGATCTGCAGATCGTCGGTGAGACGGCACAGCTCCGCTGCGGTGGTGGTCTCATACCGGCAGGGCATGGCGCAGGTGGTCTTGTTCCGGATGCGCTGACACAGGTCGCCGGCATAGGCGGAGGCGGCGGGCAGAATGTCGTGGCGGATCATATCCACCATGGTGTTGGCCTCAATGGTGATGACGGTGGAATAGTTCTCGATGTGGATCTCGCCGCGGGCGGTCATTTCCTGTTTGGTGTAGATGCCGTGCTTGGTGAACAGCTCCACATTCTTGGGCGCAAGGTAGGCGGGCAGCGCGTCAGGGGTGGAGGGCAGGTTGCACAGGCCGCGCGTTTCCGCTTCCCGCAGCCACGCCTCGTCATAGCCGTTGCCGTTGAAGATGATGTGCTGATGGTCGGAGAAGGTCTTGCGGATGAGCTTCTGCAGATCCTCCTGGAAGTTTTCGGAGGTTTCCAGAATGTCGGCGAACTGCTCCAGCTCCTCCGCCATGATGGTGTTCAGGGCGATGTTGGGGCCAGCCACGGACTGGGAGGCACCCAGCATACGGAATTCGAACTTGTTGCCGGTGAAGGCCATGGGAGAGGTGCGGTTGCGGTCGGTGTTATCCTGGGGGATGGAGGGCAGAACGTCCACGCCGATGCGCAGAGAACGCTTGCCGGCGTCCTGATGGGCGGTGCCCTGAATGATGGAGTCCACCACAGCGTTGAGATCGTCGCCAAGGAAGACGGAAATGACGGCGGGAGGCGCTTCGTGGGCGCCCAGACGGTGGTCGTTGCCGGCGAAGGCCACGGTGGCCCGCAGGAAGTCCTGATATTCGTCCACGCCCTTGAGGAAGGCGGCCAGGAACAGCAGGAACCGGGCGTTCTGGCTGGGAGTGGAGCCGGGGCGGAACAGGTTGCGCCCGGTGTCGGTGGACAGTGACCAGTTGTTGTGCTTGCCGGAGCCGCTGATGCCGGCGAAGGGCTTTTCGTGGAGCAGGCACACAAGACCGTGACGCTCCGCCACCTTCTTCATCATCTCCATGGCCAGCTGGTTATGGTCGCAGGAGGTGTTGGCGTCGGCGTAGATGGGCGCCATCTCGTGCTGGCAGGGCGCCACCTCGTTGTGCTTGGTCTTGCTGAGGACGCCCAGCTTCCAAAGCTCGGCGTCCAGATCCTTCATGTAGGCTGCCACCCGGCTGCGGATGGCGCCGAAGTAGTGGTCTTCCAGCTCCTGGCTCTTTGGCGGCTTGGCGCCGAAGAGGGTGCGGCCGCACATCCGCAGGTCACGGCGGCGGGCGTATTGCTCCTTATCCACCAGAAAATATTCCTGCTCGGGGCCCACCTGCGCGGTGACCCGCTTGGTCTCTGTGTCGCCGAACAGACGCAGGATGCGGACTGCCTGACGGCTGACCTCGTCCATGGAGCGGAGCAGGGGCGTTTTTTTGTCCAGCGCCTCGCCGGAGTAGGAGCAGAACACGGTGGGGATGCACAGGGAGCCGTCCTTGATGAAGGCGAAGCAGGTGGGGTCCCAGGCGGTGTAGCCTCTGGCCTCGAAGGTGGCCCGGAGACCGCCGGAGGGGAAGGAGGAGGCGTCCGGCTCGCCCCGCACCAGCTCGGAGCCGGAAAACTCCATCATGATCTTGCCGCCGCCGGCGGGAGTGATGAAGCTGTCGTGCTTTTCGGCGGTGACGCCGGTCATGGGCTGGAACCAGTGGGTGTAATGGGTGCAGCCACGCTCCACGGCCCACTGCTTCATAGCCTCGGCGATCTCGTTGGCGATGGAGATGCTCAGCGGCGTGCCGTCGGTGATGCATTGCTTCCATGCTTTGTAGGACGCAGAGGAAAGACGCTCGCGCATGGTGTCCTCGTTGAAGACCATGCAGCCGAACAGTTCAGGCAGCTTGGCGGGTGTGGTCATATTGATCAGCCTCCTGTGGAAAATCAGAAAAGTGCATTTCCATGCAGCTTATATCTTACCAGAAATGTGAAAAAACACAATAGAAATTGAATGACGATCAGCGGAATCTTTTCTTTTCAAACAGAGAAGAATGTGGTAGAATCAATTTGATTGGACATTTGCCATGGAGGGGGAAATACACCATGCAGGCTATCGGATTTGACAACCAGAAATATCTGGAGACCCAGTCAGGCCAAATCAGAAAACGTATCGCCCAGTTCGGCGGCAAGCTGTATTTGGAGTTCGGCGGCAAGCTGTTTGACGATTATCATGCCTCCCGGGTGCTGCCGGGCTTTGAGCCGGACAGCAAGATCCGGATGCTGCTGAAGATGAAGGAGGACGTGGAGATCGTTGTCGCCATCAATGCAGCGGATATCGAGAAAAACAAGATCCGCGGCGATCTTGGCATCTCTTATGATGAGGACGTGCTCCGCCTCATTGATATTTTCCGGGGCATGGGTCTGTATGTGGGCAGCGTGGTGCTGACCCAGTATACGGGACAGGCCGCGGCGGACAAGTTTTTCCAGCGTCTGCAGAATCTGGGCATCCGCTGCTACCGGCATTATCCCATTGCCGGCTATCCCTCC
>CAZQJD010000007.1:0-22284 GCA_964593575.1 uncultured Oscillibacter sp. | reverse complement strand
AGCCACTCTCTGGTGGTGGTGACGGCCCCCGGCCCCGGCAGCGGCAAGATGGCTACCTGCCTCAGCCAGCTCTACCACGACCACAAGCGGGGCATCACCGCCGGCTATGCCAAGTTTGAGACCTTCCCCATCTGGAATCTGCCTTTGAAGCATCCGGTGAATCTGGCCTATGAGGCGGCTACGGCGGATCTGGATGATGTGAATATGATCGACCCCTTCCATCTGGAAGCCTATGGCGCCACCGCCGTCAACTATAACCGCGACGTGGAGATTTTCCCGGTGCTGAATGCCATCTTCCGGAAGATCCAGGGTGAGTCCCCATACCAGTCGCCCACGGATATGGGCGTCAATATGGTGGGCAGCTGCATTGTGGATGATGCGGTCTGCTGTGCCGCCTCCCGGATGGAGATTCTGCGCCGCTACTACGCCGCCTGCGTGGAGAAGGTGCAGGGCAAGGGCTCTGCCGATACGGTGCAGAAGCTGGAGCTGCTGATGCAGCAGGCCGGCGTCACGCAGGAGATCTGTCCCGCCGTGTCCGCCGCCCTGCTGAAGGCGGAGACCACCGGCGCGCCCGCCGGCGCCATGATCCTGCCGGACGGCCGGGTGGTCACCGGAAAGACCTCCAATACGCTGGGCGCGGCCTCCGCGCTGCTGCTGAACGCGCTGAAGGCGGTGGGCGGCATTGACGATCAGTTTGAGCTGATCGCCGCACAGGTGCTGGAGCCGGTGTGCGAGCTCAAGACCCGGTATCTGGGACACCGCAACCCCCGTCTGCATACCGATGAGGTGCTGATGGCGCTGACCATCTCCGCTCTCACCAACCCTCTGGCAGAGCTGGCACAGCAGCAGCTGCCCAAGCTCCGTGGCTGCGAGGCGCATTTTACCGTCATTCTCAGCGAGGTAGACGCGAAGCTGCTGAAGAAGCTGGGCATCCATGTCAGCTGCCAGCCCAAGTATGAGACCAAAAAGCTGTACCACAAGTAACAAGAGAGGGGAGAGAACGGTATGACTGGAAAGACCGAGGCGCATCTGATCAGTCGCTACAGAAGCGAGCTGATGGGGATCGCCATGCTGTGGGTCATGCTGTTCCACTGCTTCTGGGTCAGCATTGACCAGCCGCTGCTGAAGGCCTTCAAGGAGATCGGCTTCTGCGGCGTGGATATTTTCATCGTCATGTCCGGCATGGGGCAGTATATGTCTCTGGCAAAAAACGGACGGCTGAAGGACTACTATTCCCGCCGTCTGCTCCGGATCCTTCCGGCCTATTGGCTGGTGGTGGGCGTATATGGCCTTGTGCTGCGCCTGCTGCGGCGCACATCCCTGACCATGGTGGCGCTGAACCTCTCCACCCTGCAGTACTGGCTGGGAACCGAGGGGGGCTTCAACTGGTATGTGCCGGCGCTGCTGGCGTTCTATCTGCTGGCGCCCTTCTATGTGCGCCTGCTGCGCCGCTGCCGCAGCGGTGTGCTGCTGACGCTGTGCAGCTTTCCTGTATCCTTCGTTCTGTCGGATTGGGTGCTGAGAAACGGGCTCGGCCACCTGTCAGACTTTCTTTACCGGCTTCCGGCCTTTGCCGTTGGCTGTTTGCTGGGACGGTTTCTGACAGAGGAGCGCACCGATGAGGACCGGGCGTTGCTGTGGGGCGGCTTGGGAGCCTTTGGCCTGCTGCTGGCCTATATACGCGTCAAGGGGCTTTACTATATCTCCTACTGCTACATTGTGACGGCGCTGATGGTGCCTCTGTGCGTGCTGCTGAGCCTTGTGCTGCGGCGGCTGCCTGCCCTGATGAGCCGCTTTCTGCGGCTGATGGGTGTCTACAGTCTGGAGATTTATCTGATCAACGTCATCATCACCGTGGAGGTGCAGGCGCTGTCCCCCTGGCTGGGCATGGGCATGGGCTACGGTGTGTATTACCTTGTGGGCTTTCTCATCACCATTCCGCTGGCGCTGGCGCTGCACCATGCGCTGGAGCTGGCTGTCAGACGGCTGGAGGGCTGGTGGAAAGGCCGGAGCATAGCATAGTGAGCAATTGCGGGATGCACTTGCATCCCGCGATTTTACGACATAGCATATTCGGAAGGAAGGAAAGACCCAATGGAAGCGATCATTCAAATTCTCGCCAAAGAGCTGGACAAGCAGCCCGAACACATCGCCAATGTGGTGACGCTGCTGGACGAGGGCAATACCATCCCCTTCATTGCCCGCTACCGCAAGGAGCTGCACGGCGCCATGGACGACACCGCCCTGCGCACGCTGGAGGAGCGTCTTGCCTACCTGCGGGGCCTGCAGGAGCGCCGGGAGACCGTCAAGGCCGCCATCGAGACGCAGGGCAAGCTGACAGAAGAGCTTGCCGCCGCCATTGACGCCGCTGTGACCCTGGCGGAGGTGGAGGACCTTTACCGTCCTTATAAGCAGAAGCGCCGCACCCGCGCCACCGCGGCAAGGGAGAAGGGGCTGGAGCCGCTGGCACAGCTGCTGTTTGCGCAGGAACGGGATTGTCCCGATCCCCGGACTGCCGCCGCTGAGTACATTGACCCGGAGAAGGGTGTGGAGACGGTGGAGGACGCCCTGGCCGGCGCGTCGGACATCATTGCCGAGCAGATCAGCGACGACGCGGAGCTGCGCAAGCGCCTGCGTGTCCTGCTGGCGGATCACGCTCTGCTCCACAGCGAGGCTGCCGCCGAGGAGGACAGCGTTTACCGCCTGTACTACGCCTTTGAGCAGCCGGTGCGGAAGCTGCAGGGCCATCAGGTGCTGGCTGTCAACCGCGGCGAGAAGGAAGAGCTGCTGAAGGTCAGCGTGGTCATGGACCGTGAGCTGGCGCTGCGCACCGTGCGCCGCGCCGTGGTGGTTCCCGGCTCCGCCGCCATGGAATTTATCAAGGCTGCCGCCGAGGACGCCTATGACCGGCTGCTGTTCCCTTCTCTGGAGCGTGAGGTGCGCAGCACCCTGACGGAGAGTGCCAACGAGGGCGCCATCGGCCAGTTTGCCCTGAATCTCAAGCCGCTGCTGCTGCAGCCGCCGGTGAAGGGCAGAGTCACCATGGGTCTGGACCCCGGCTACCGCATGGGCTGTAAGGTGGCGGTGGTGGACGGCACCGGCAAGGTGCTGGATACCACGGTGGTCTATCCCACCTACGGCGAAAAGCAGAAGCAGGAGTGCATCGTCAAGCTCTCTGCCATGATCCGCAGGCACGGCGTGGAGCATATCGCCATCGGCAACGGCACGGCCTCCCGTGAGACGGAGCAGATGACGGTGGAAATGATCCGTAAGCTCCATGACGCCGGCGTTGCCGTCAGCTATATGATCGTCAGCGAGGCGGGCGCCTCCGTCTATTCCGCCTCCAAGCTGGCGGCGGAGGAATTCCCCCAGTTCGACGTGAACCTGCGCAGCGCGGTGTCTATCGCCCGCCGCCTGCAGGACCCGCTGGCGGAGCTGGTGAAGATCGAGCCCCGTGCCATCGGCGTGGGTCAATATCAGCACGACATGCCCCCCAAGCAGCTGGACGAAGCCCTCACCGGCGTGGTGGAGGACTGCGTCAACGCCGTGGGCGTGGATGTGAACACGGCATCGCCCTCTCTGCTGGGCTATGTGGCGGGGCTCAACGGCACCACCGCCAAAAATGTGGTGAAGTACCGTGAGGAGAACGGTCCCTTCACCACCCGGAAACAGATCCTGAAGGTGCCCAAGCTGGGGCCCAAGGCGTTCCAGCAGTGCGCCGGCTTCCTCCGGGTGCCGGACAGCAAGTCCGTGCTGGACAATACCGCCGTCCATCCCGAATCCTACGAGGCGGCGGAAAAGCTGCTGGCTCTGGCAGGCTATACCCTGAAGGATGTGGCCGCCGGTGAGATCGGCGAGCTGGCGAAGCGTGTGCAGGCCACGGGCTGGAGCGCGGCGGCTGAGCAGTGCGGCGTGGGTGAGCCTACCCTGCGGGACATCGCCGCGGAGCTGGCCAAGCCGGGCCGCGATCCCCGTGACGAGCTGCCCAAGCCTATCCTCCGCACCGATGTGCTGGAGATCAAGGACCTCAAGCCCGGCATGGTGCTCACCGGAACGGTGCGCAACGTCATCGACTTCGGCGCCTTTGTGGATATCGGCGTCCATCAGGACGGTCTGGTGCACATCTCTCAGGTGGCGGATAAGTTCATCAAACACCCCTCCGAGGTGGTGGCCGTGGGCGACATCGTGAAGGTGGTGGTTCTGGAAGTGGATGAAAAGAAGAAGCGCATCTCCCTGTCCATGAAGCAGGTGAAAAAAGCGGAGCAGCAGGGGTAATGCTTGCAATAACACCCGCCGTCTCCCGCGTCAAAACATCTTGACGCGGGAAATGACGGGATGTAGTATTATGGAAGAAAACGACGCATGGGTGCCTGCAAGAAGGGAGCACAATATGGAGAAGATCAAGAAGCTGGTTGAAAAATATTACGAGAAGATCCGCGGGGATCGCCGCTATCTGCACGCGCATCCCGAGCTGGCCTGCCATGAGGCGGAGTCCTCCGCCTATATCGCCCGCGCCTTGCGGGAGATGGGGCTGGAGCCTCGGGAAAACGTGGGCGGCTATGGCGTGACGGCGGTGATCGCCGGCACGAAGGGGCCGGGTAAGTGCATCGGCCTCCGGGCGGATTTTGACGCGCTGCCCATCACGGAAAATACGGGGCTGGAATGCTCCTCCCTGAATCCCGGCGTGATGCACGCCTGCGGCCACGATATGCACGCGGCCATGCTGCTGGGCGCCGCGTATGTGCTGAACGAAATGAGGGATTCCTTTGCAGGCAGCGTGAAGCTGGTGTTCCAGCCTGCGGAGGAGAATGTGGTGCTCAGCGGCGCCCGGAGCATGATCGCCGACGGCGTGCTGGAGGATCCCAAGGTGGACGCCATGGTGGGCCAGCACGTCTGGCCCAGTGTGGAGGCGGGTAAAGTAGGCGTCCGGGACGGCGCCATGATGGCGGCCTCCGACCGGTTTTTTATCACGGTGAAGGGCTCCTCAACCCACGGCTCCGAGCCCCAGAACGGCATTGACGCCATCGTCATCGCCGGTCATGTGCTGTGCGCTCTGCAGACCATCGTGTCCCGCAATGTGGGCCCGCTGGACAATGCGGTGGTGTCTGTGGGCAACATCCACGGCGGCGGCGCCTATAACGTCATTTGTGACGAGGTGAAGCTGGAGGGCACCTGCCGCAACCTGAATCCCACCGTCCGGGACGCCATGCCGGAACGCATTGAACGTGTGGTGCGGGGCGTGACGGACAGCATGGGCGGCGGCTATGAGTTCCGCTATGTCCGTGGCTATTCTCCCACGGTGAACGACCACGATATGTTCTGTCTGGTGCGGGATGCCGTGGTGGAGGCGGGGGGACAGGACGCCCTCTGTATCCCGGAAACCGCCGCGCTGGGCGGCGAGGATTTCTCCTTCTACTGCGAGAAGGTGCCCAGTGCCATGTTCTGGTTGGGCTGCGGCCGTGCCGATAAAAAGAAGGTGCCGCTGCACAACGCGGAGTTTGATCCCGGCGAGGATGTCATTCCTCTGGGCGTGGAGGTCATGACCACCTCCGCTCTGCGTTTTCTGGAAAACGAATAATGCCGCACGGAGACCTGCTGCAGCGGGTCTCCGTACCTTTTTGCGGCAAAACCGGGGAATTCCGCAACAATGTAGGCAAAACCGGGGAATTCCCGTAACAAATCCTTTACAAAAGGCGTGCAGTCAGCTATAATACTATGGCTAATGCAATTCTTTGGACGACAAGGAGACGAATATGGCTCTGATCGAATACGACGAGTACAAAAAGAAGCTGAGGGACTTCGAGCCTGAGCTGGAGAAGCTGTCTGCCGCGCTGGACATGGACGCCGCCAAGGCGGAGGTGGCCCGGCTGGAGGCAGAGTCCGCTCAGGACGGCTTCTGGAATGATCTGGCCCGCTCTCAGAAGGTGCAGCAGCGGCTCAAGCAGCTGCAGAACAAGGTGAACCGCCAGAACAAGCTCATCAGCGACTGGGAGGATCTCACCGTCCTGTGCGAGATGGGTCAGGAGGAGGACGATCCCGACCTGCTGGAGGAGCTGAAGGAGGGCTACGCCGCTTTGGTGGAGAAGGTGGAGGAGAGCCGTCTGGCCACGCTGCTGTCCGGCGAGTATGACGGCCACAACGCCATTCTTACCTTCCACGCAGGCGCAGGCGGCACCGAGGCCCAGGACTGGACGGAGATGCTCTTCCGCATGTACACCCGCTGGGCGGAGCGCCATGACTTCAAGTGCACCACCCTGAACTACGAAGACGGCGACGAGGCCGGCATCAAGTCCGCCGCCATCTCCATCGAGGGCGAAAATGCCTACGGCCTGCTGAAGAGCGAGAACGGCGTCCACCGTCTGGTGCGCGTGTCTCCCTTTGACGCGCAGGCCCGCCGTCAGACCTCCTTCGCCGCGGTGGAGGTCATGCCGGAGATTGAGGATGACGACGAGGTGGAGATCCGCTCCGAGGACATCGAGATGCAGGCCTGCCGCTCCTCCGGCGCCGGCGGCCAGCACATCAACAAGACCTCTTCCGCCGTCCGTCTGACCCACCTGCCCACCGGCATCGTGGTCTTCTGCCAGACGGAACGCAGCCAGTTCCAGAACCGTGACAACGCCATGAAGATGCTCAAGGCCAAGCTGGTGGAGCTGCAGATGCAGCAGCACGCGGAGAAGATCTCCGATTTGAAGGGCGTCCAGATGAAGATCGAGTGGGGCAGCCAGATCCGTTCCTATGTCTTCATGCCCTACCAGCTGGTGAAGGACACCCGCACCGCTTTTGAGACCGGCAATATCGACAATGTCATGGACGGTGATCTGGACGGCTTCATCAACGCCTACCTGACCCAGCTGGCCACCGGCGAGCTGAAGAAGTAAGTAAGGCAACAGAATCGGGTTCTGTTGCCTTAGCGATGACGCGCCTGACGGCGCGTCACGTTTTTGCACAGAGAACAGGAGGGGTACACCTATGGAAAAGAAGGTAGCGGCGGGTGCGCCGCAGGAAAACAAGATGGGCGTCATGCCCGTAGGCAAGCTGCTTTTGAATATGTCCCTGCCCATGATGGCGTCCATGCTGGTGCAGGCACTTTACAACGTGGTGGACAGTATTTTTGTTTCCCGCGTATCCGAGAACGCCTTCACGGCGGTTTCTCTGGCATTTCCCATTCAGACGCTGATGATCGCTCTGTGTGCCGGTACGGCGGTTGGCATCAACGCGCTGCTGTCCCGTTCACTGGGTGAGAAGAATCTGGAAAAGGCGCGCTCTGCAGCCCTCAACGGCGTGTTCCTGGCAGCGGTGGGCTTTGTGGTGTTCTTCCTCATCGGTGTGTTCGTGGTCCCGGCCTTCTTCCGGGCGCAGACGGATGTGGCGGAGATCGTGGAGGGCGGTATTGCTTACCTGCGGGTGTGCTGCTGCGCCTCCTTCGGCCTGTTTTTCGGTATGACCTTTGACCGTCTGCTCCAGTCCACGGGCCGGACGCTGCTGACCATGTATACCCAGCTGCTGGGCGCGGTGATGAACATCATTCTGGACCCCATCATGATCTTTGGCCTGTTCGGCTGCCCCAAGATGGGCGTGGCCGGCGCGGCGGTGGCCACGGTGCTGGGCCAGATCGGCGGCATGCTGCTTAGCTTCTGGTTCTGCCGCACCAAAAATCCGGAGGTGCCTCTGAATTTCCGGGGCTTCCGTCCGGAAAAGGCCGTTGTCGCCGAGATCTACCGTGTGGGCGTGCCCTCCATCGTCATGCAGTCCATCGGCTCTGTTATGACCTTCGGCTTCAACCAGATCCTCATCGGCTTTTCCACCACGGCGGCTGCCGTGTTCGGCGCCTATTTCAAGCTCCAGAGCTTCATCTTCATGCCCATCTTCGGCATGAACAACGGCATGGTGCCCATCATTGCCTACAACTACGGCGCCCGCCGCCCCGACCGTATCAAGGAGACTCTGAAGCGTGCTGTGATCTACGCCATGTGCATCATGGCGGTGGGCGTGCTGCTGTTCCAGCTGGTCCCCGGCGTGCTGCTGCAGCTCTTCGATCCCTCTGACGAGATGCTGGCTCTGGGCATCCCCGCTCTGCGGATCATCAGCATCAGCTTCGTGCCGGCGGCCTTCTGCATCGTCTGCGGCTCCATGTTCCAGGCGCTGGGCAGCGCTGTGTACAGCATGATCAACTCCGTCACGCGCCAGCTGGTGATCCTGCTGCCGGTGGCGTGGCTGCTGAGCCGTACCGGTGTGCTGGATCTGGTGTGGCTCTCCTTCCCCATCGCGGAGGTCTCCTCCGTGATCCTGTCCATCGTGTTCCTGCGCCGCATCCTGAAAAAGAAGATCAATCCTCTCATAGAGGAATAAACGAACACAGCAAGCAAAACGCATCCGACCGTTTTCGGCCGGATGCGTTTTTCTGTATTACAGGACCAGCCCTTGTGTGCCGTTTTCTGCCAGCACCTCCCGGAGGGTCTCCAGAAAGCAGTGGATATTGACTGTCTCCGCGTTGTCCCGGTTGCGGAGGATATACACCGTCCGGTCGGGGATGGGGAAGGCGGGTCTGCACTGACGGATGCCCGGCATTCCTGCCAGACTGTCCGCCACGCTCTGAGGCACGATGGCCCACTTGTTGGGCCGCGCCACGAAGAAGGGGATCTGCCCCATCAGCTCCAGACAGACGTAGGCGGCGGGGTCTGGGCCGAAGGTGGACTGGTGCCAGTATTCGTGGTCGGCGCACCACATCACATAGATCTCCTCCTGAGGCGGCAGCTGCTCCAGCGTCACCGTGTCCGGGTAGTGGGAATCCACCGAACAGATCACCGTCATGGGGTCCGCCAGAAACCGGGTGGCGACGATCTCATCCGTCTGCACTTTAGCAGTGGTGAAGGCGATGTCCGTTTTTCCCAGAGCAATGCTCAGGGAGACCATTTCCGCCTCCATGTCCTGAATGGTCAGCTGCACACGGGGGGACTTCTCCAGAAACCGGTCGAATACCGGCGGCAGCAGATAGTTGCCCACGCTGTTGATGGCGGAGATACGGAGCTTTTCCACCATGGTGGTCTGGCTCAGCGTCTCCATTTTATAGGTAATGTCCTGGTACTGCAGCGCCAGCTCGTAGAAGGTCTGGCCCGCGGCGGTGAGGATGACCTCCCGCTTGCCCTTGCCCCGCAGCAGCAGAGGGGTGCCCAGCGCCTCCTCCAGCGCCTTCAGGCGCAGGCTCAGGGAGGACTGGCTGATATACAGCTCCTCTGCTGCCTTGGAGATGCTCTTGTTGCGGCAGATGGACAGGAATGCCTCGATCTCCAGCTGTGTCATGGAACGTTCACCTCGCTGAAATATTGGGTTGCCCCAATATTATATGGCAGGATTCTGAATTTTACAAGAGGGGAGGGAGGGCTTATAATCAAACCACAATCAGAAAAACTCCCAATGGTCATAAGGCAACAAGGCAAAAAGCACCGGATCGGGCGGCTGAAATGCGGCACGGATTCGAGTCCTGTTGCCTTACGGCCAACTATGCGAATGAACGAATGGAGGATACGATAGTATGTACAGATTGGGTATCGATACCGGCGGCACCAATACCGACGTTGTTCTCACCAACGTTGACACCGGCCGGATGTATTACGCCAAGACGCCCACCACGCCTAAGGCGCTGCTGAACGGCATCATGAACGGCATTGAGAAAATCGTGAAGATCAGCGGCATCCGCAACGATGAGATCGACGAGCTGGTGTACGGCACCACCATCGTGGTCAATATGATCGCCCAGAAGGAGAATGAAGCCACCGCCCTCATCACCACCAGGGGCTTCCGTGACGTTCTGGAGATCGCCCGCGCCTACCGTAAGGAGAATATTTACGACATCCAGATGGAGACGCCTGAGCCTCTGGTGAAGCGCAACCTGCGCTTTGAGATCTCCGGCCGCATCGACTTCCAGGGAAAGGAGACCGAGCCTCTGCGGCTGGAGGAGATCCCCGTCATCGTGGCCGAACTCCGTGCCAAGGGCATCAAGTCCGTGGGCATCTGCCTGATGCACTCCTACGCAAACCCTGTCCACGAGCAGCAGGTGAAGGAAGAGCTGCGGCGTCTGTGGCCTGAGGGCTATGTGTCCGCATCCGCCGACATCAATCCCCAGTTCCGCGAGTACGAGCGCACCTCCACCACCGTCATCAACGCTTACATGATGCCCAACATGGCATCCCACATCGTGGACTTTGAGCAGCACATGAAGGACGGCAGCATCGGTGCAGACCTGTACATGATGCAGAGCAACGCCGGCGTCATGACCTTTGACGTTGCCAAGTACAAGCCCGTGGCTGTGGCCGACTCCGGCCCCATCGCCGGTATCATCGCCGCCAACTATCTGGCCAAGATGATGGGCGAGAAGAACATCATCACCTTCGACATCGGCGGCACCTCCACCGACGTGGCCCTGATCCAGGACAATGTCATCAAGTTCACCACCGAGAGCCACATAGAGGGCTATCCCATTTCCGTTCCCTCCGTTGACCTGAGCTTCATCGGCGCAGGCGGCGGCTCCATCGCCTACGTTGACCGCGGCGGCGCCCTGAAGGTGGGCCCCGTTTCCGCGGGCGCGGACCCCGGCCCCGTGTGCTACGGCCGCGGCGGCACCAAGCCCACCGTTACCGACGCCAATCTGGTCACCGGCCACATCCGTCCCGAGATCTTCGAGGAGAATCTGGAGAACGCTCTGGAGAAGACCAGCGCTGCCATCGAGGAATACATCGCCAAGCCCATGGGCATCAGCGTGATGCAGGCCGCAGAAGGCATCCTGCAGGTGGTCAATTCCAACATGCTCCGCGCCATCAAGCTGATCTCCGTCCAGAAGGGCTATGACCCCCGCGAGTTCACGCTGGTGTGCTACGGCGGCGGCGGCGGTATGCACGCCGGCGCCATCGCTGAGGAGCTGGAGATGGAGAAGGTCATCGTGCCGTACTCTCCCGGCACCTTCAGCGCCATGGGTCTGGTGCTGTCCGACATCAAGTCCGACTGCGTCCACACCAAGCTGCTGACCCGCGAGCAGGTGAACGCCGAGGTCATGAACGAGATCTACACCAAGCTGGATGCACAGGGCATCGCCAGCCTGGAGGAGCAGGATGTTCCCGAAAAGGATCGCCTGCTGGTGCGCACCTGCGATATGCGCTACTTTGGTCAGGCTTTCGAGATCAGCGTTCCCATGCCTGCAGGCGAAGTCACCGAGCAGGTCATCGAGGATCTGGTGGACGGCTTCCACGAGCTGCACCGTCAGGCCTACGGCCACTGCATGAAGGAAGACCCCATCGAGTTCGTCAACTACCGGGTCAGCGCCATCGGCTCCTTCGTCAAGCCCGACGTGGTCAGCTCTGCCTCTGCTGCCAAGCGTGAAAAGAAGGCTGAGCAGATGTACGGCACTGCTGTCTTTGGTGGCAAGGAGTACAACGTGCCCATCTACGAGCGCGACACTCTGGAACCCGGCGAAATCATTCAGGGTCCTGCCGTCATCGGCGAAATGGGCGCCACCACCGTGGTCTATCCCGGCCACCATGCCGAGATCGACCGGATGCAGAACATCATCATGTACACCAATATCAAGAGCAAGGGGGAGAAATAAGTGGCCAATTCGATTTTGCTGGAGGTCGTCAACAACGCCCTGCGAAGCGTTGCCGAGCAGATGACCGTTACCATGGTGCGCAGCAGCTACTCCACCATCGTCAAAGAGATGATGGACTGTTCCTCCGCCATTTTTGATGACAAGGGCAGAATGCTGTCCGAGGGCGCCAACGTGCCCATCCACCTGAACTGTCTGGGTCCCTGCCTGAACACCGTTCTCACCAAGTTCTTCTCCAGAGAAGAGCTGAACCCCGGCGACATCATCCTCACCAACCATCCCTACGCCGGCGGCGAGTCTCTGGGCAGCCACCACACCAAGGACCTCATCATGATCGCTCCCATCTTCTACAAGGACAAGGAGCTGGTGGGCTTCTCCGTCACCATGCTGCACCACAAGGACGTGGGCGGCATCTGGACCGGCGACTCCTGGACCGTGGAGATCTGGCAGGAGGGCTTCCTGATGGAGCCTGTGAAGCTGTATGACCGTGGCGTCCGCAACGAGGCCCTGTGGCGTGTCATCCTCAACAACACCCGTACCCCCCGCGACATGAAGGGCGACCTGATGGCACAGATCTCCGCCTGCAACATCGGCGTGAAGAACTTCTGCCAGATCGTGGATAAGTACGGCATGGAGACCGTCCGCGAGGTCACCGAGGCTCTGATGGATTACTCCGAGCGTCTGACCCGCGCCGAGATCGAGGCCATCGAGGACGGCGAGTACGTCCATGAGGAGAAGATCCTGGACGACGGCTTTGCCGGCGGCCCCTACACCCTGAAGCTGACGGTGCGCGTCAAGGGCTCCGACATCGAGTTTGACTATACCGGCACGGATCCCCAGATCCGCGGCCCCATCAACTCCCCCCTGTCCGCCACCACCTCCGCTACTTACTACGCCATGCGCTGCGTCACCGACCCCAGCATCCCCTCCAACGGCGGCTGCCAGCGTCCCATCAAGGTCATTGCCCCTCCGGGCACTCTGGTCAACGTGCAGGCTCCCAACGGCTGCTTCCAGCGCATGGTCACCGACCATATTCTGGTGGACCTGATCATGGGCGCCATGTCTCAGGCAGTGCCCAAGAAGGTCATGGCCGACTCCTGCGGCAACAACTATGACTTCTGCAACGGCACCAATCTGGAGACCCACCCCCGCGGCGGCGAAAGCACCCACCGTCAGTACTGGGGCGAGATCGTTCCCGGCGGTCTGGGCGCCCGCGCCACCAGGGACGGCCTGTCTGCCATGGCCTGCCATGTCACCAACTGCCCCATTCCTCCTCTGGAGGCACAGGAGATCGAGGCGCCCATGATGTTCATCGAGCGCGCTCTGCTGCCTGACTCCGAGGGCGCCGGCAAGTACCGCAGCGGCTTCGCCCAGCGCAGAAAGTGGAAGATCGTGGGCTATGACGGCCTGCTCAGCCACGTTTCCCAGAAGGGCAAGATCCCGCCTCAGGGCCTGTTCGGCGGTCAGCCCGGCCGCTGCAGCCAGTGGATCATCAACGAGGGCCTGCCCAACGAGCGTGTGCTGGAGTACACCATGGGCGACGTCATCCCTCTGGAGTACGGCGACACCGTCACCTGCCTCACCGCCTCCGGCGGCGGCTACGGAGATCCCCTTGAGCGCGACGTGGCTCTGGTCTGCGAGGACGTGATGATGGGCCTGGTCTCCGTGGAGCGCGCCAAGAACGTGTACGGCGTGGTCATCGATCCCGTCACCTTCGCTGTGGACGAGGCTGCCACCGCGGCCCTCCGCACCAAGTAAAAAGGCGTTAAAATTCTATAAAAAAACGCTGCATGCACAGCGTTTCACCGGGGCAATCCATGCGGCCGGGAGCGAAAATTGGCTCCCGGTCATTGCCCATATCGTCACATGGCAGGAACTGCCCCGGTTTTCGCGTAAGGGTACCCTTACGTGCGCCCCCTTTCCAACGGGGCGCAAAGAACCTTCTCCTGTATGTGTTTCAGTCAGCCGGCAACCCCATTCCTCAGGCGGTCTTTCCTCTGCTGCGTGGCAGAGTGAAGATACAAAAATAAAAACTGGAGGTACCAATTATGAGAAGAGCTCTTGCACTGATCCTGGCTCTGGTCATGGTCCTGGCCCTCGTGGCCTGCGGCGGTGACAAGCCCAGCAGCACACCCAGCAGCACACCCAGCAGCACGCCTTCTACCACCCCCAGCAATCCCACCACCAGCACACCCGCTGAAGACCCCGACGCATGGAAGTACGGCGGCACCTTTATCGCCGCCTCCAGCAACGCCACCAACAACATGGACCCGCATGAGGGCGCCGGCAGCCTGGGTAACAGCCGCTGGATGGACAGCATCTTTGAGGGCTTTCTGGTGAAGAGCGTTGAAGGCGTCTACTATCCTCAGGTCTGTGACTATGAGGCCTCTCCCGACGGCAAGGTGGTGAAGATCACCCTCCGCGAGCGCTATTTCTCCAACGGTGAGAAGATCACCATCGATGACGTCTGGGCGTCCCTCTACCGCTATGCCGGCGCCACTACCACCGCTACCTGGGACAAGTATTTCAAGGACTGCGACATTAAGGTCGAGGGCGACAGCATCACCTTCACCCACAAGAACTACAACATCAACTTCATGCAGATCATGGCCAGCACCTCCTGCTCGGTCATGCCCAAGGAGATCTGCGAGAAGTATCCCGTCACCGGCGGTGAGGTGCAGCCCAACGGTCTGCTCCGCGGCGGCACTGTCGAAATCGACATCAATGAGGCAGAGGACGTCATCGGCTCCGGCCCCTACAAGCTGGTCTCTTGGAGCGACGTCGAGGTCGTCACCGCGCGCAACGATAAGTATGTCGCTGACGAGTTTGAAGGCGCCACCGGCAAGGCTGCGCCCAAGAAGGCCTACTTCGACGAGATCATCTATGCCGTCAACACCAACGCGGACTCCCGTACCGCTGCCGCCATCGCCGGCGAGTATCATCTGGCATGGATCGGCAACCCTTCCATGATGCCCGCCGCCGAGGCTGCCGGCATGGTCAAGTATGACCAGGGCACTACCTGGACCCACGGTATGTTCTTCAATCTGGATGAATCCAACGCCGACAGCCCCATCGCCAATGTCAACGTCCGTAAGGCCATCCGGGCCGCTCTGGACTGCAACGCTGTGATGCTGGGAGTCACCGGCGGTGATCAGAGCGCCGTGGCACTGATTCCCACCCCTGTTCAGGCAGACACCGTCTATCACAACACCATCGTGGCCGACAACGAGTGGAACATCCATGACGAGGCGCTGGCCAAGGAGTACCTGAAGAAGGCCAATTACAACAACGAGCCCATCGTCTATCTGGTCCCCGCCGGCAGCAGCACCATGAACGCAGCCGCCATGATCGCCATCTCTCAGCTGGAGAAGATCGGCCTGAATATGGAGCTGATGCTGGTGGATTCCGGCGCTCACTCCAACCTCCGTAAGGATCCCAAGACCGGCCATGACATCGGCTGCTGGAACGTCCAGAAGCGCGATGACAACCCCGTGCTGCACTCCACCTTCGTCACCGGCACCCAGGGCTGGTGGAACTCCGACGCCAAGAACGCCGCCATCGCCAAGATGAAGGCCGCGGTTACCGGTACTCCCGAAAGCATTGCGGCTTATGAGGAGTACTGTCAGGCTGTGGTGGACGAGGTCCCCTACATCCTGTACGGCCATGCCCTCAACTTCAACTTTGTCAGCGACAAGGTCGTGTATGATGTGCAGGGCTCTACCGAGTACTACTGGAACAGCTACTTCAAGCAGAAGTAAGCCGTTGTTCCGTGCTGACTGATATCAACATACGACCCTACGGCGGGGCAGGCGGTTGCCTGCCCCGCCGCACATTGTGCAGGATTTTTCCCGCTCCCTCATTGACATTCGCACCTTATCCGCGCTACACTGATAAGTGGTGGAAAACGCTGTTTTTTTGGAAGATCGCATCTATAACCACAGAAAGAAGGAGAATCTCTATGGAGGCACGTAAACTCCCTGCTCTGGAAGTGAATCTGGACGCCATGCGCACCAACGCGCAGGTGCTCACCGGTATCTGCGCCAAACACGGCATCGCCGTTGCCGGCGTCATTAAGTTTTCTGACGGCGACCTGAAGGTGGCCCAAGCCTATGCCGACGGCGGCTGCGCCCAGCTGGCGGTGTCCCGGGCCAAGCATCTCAAGGCTTTGAAGGAGGCCCTCCCGGAGAAGGAGACCCTCCTGACCCGCGGCCCCACCCGCAGCGACATTGACGATACCGCCCGCTATGCCGACCTGAGCCTGCACTCCGACCCCGATGTGCTGCGGCTCATGGACGAGGCTGCCGGCAGATTCGGCACCCGCCCCGGCATCATCCTCATGCTGGACGTGGGCGACCTGCGGGAAGGCGTGGACAATATCGACGAGCTGGTGGAGCTGGCTAAGCTGGTGGAGAGCCTGCCCAACCTGAAGCTCCGGGGCGTCGGCACCAACCATGCCTGCCTCAACGGCGTGCTGCCCACCTGGGACAACCTGACCTTCCTGGTCAGCGGCGCCAGGGCGGTGGAGCAGGCCATCGGCCGCAGGCTGGACTACATTTCCGGCGGCAGCTCCATCAATCTTCTGCTGCTGAAGGACGGCGTCAATCAAATGCCCCCTGAGGTCAACCACCTGCGTCTGGGCGGCACCATCGCCAACCCCATGAACATCCGTCTGGGCCGCAATTTGGTGTTTCCCGGCACCCGCGAGGACACCGTGCGCATCACCGCCGAGGTCGTGGAGCTTCATGTGAAGGATTCCGCCCCCAAGGGCGAGTCCACCAAGAACTGGGCCGGCCAGACCGTCACCCGTGAGGACAAGGGCCGCCGCCTCCGTGCCATTCTGGCGCTGGGCAGTCAGGACGTGGGCGACGCCGCTACCATGATCCCCGTGGACGAGGGCGTGGAGATCGTAGGCTGCAGCAGCGACCATACCATCGTGGACGTCACCGACACCGGACGGGAGTGGAAGTCCGGCGACACCCTGACCTTCAAGGTCCGCTATGCCAATATGCTTTACGCCTTTACCGGCGACCATGTCAATGTGGAGTATCACCTTGATGACTGATCCCGCGCGGAAGGGAATTGACAGAAAAATCCATTCTTCAAAAATGGAAATTCATTGACAATCCCGGTAAGATTAGTATATTATTATCTTGGATAGCTGGGAGAACATCCCGGTGTTCCGTTCTGTTCGGAAATGCACACATTCTAAAAATACGCGGTTTGCCGGTTTGTTGGAAGAGGCCGGGGCCGCACGAGAGCAGGAGCCAATACATATGCATTTTGAAACGACCTACAAGCTGGAAAGCTTTATTCTGGATACCCAGTGGAAGGATGTCCCTGAGGAAGTCAAGCAGCGCATGAAGGGCTGCTTTGTGGACCTGATGGGCGCTCTGGTCATCGGCAGCCGCAGCCGCCAGTTCGAGGCCGGCGTGAAGCTGGCCGAGACCATCTTCGGTGAGGGCGACATCCCCGTGGTGGGCTCTCCCAAGAAGTTCAACTTCCTGGGCGCCTCCACCGCCATGGGCCATTCCTCCAACGCTTATGATATCGACGACGGTCACAACATGACCCGCGCCCATCCCGGCACCTCCTTTGTGGGCGCCGTGCTGGCCGCCGCTTATGAGAATAACCTCAGCCGTGACGAGTTCCTCACCGCCATGCTGGTGGCCTATGAGACCACCATCCGCATCGGTGCGGCCATCATGGATTACTATCAGTACGCACACTCCAGCGGCACCTTCGGCGCTGTGGGCGTGGCTGCCGGTGTGGGCCGTATTCTGGGCTTCACCAAGGAGGAGATGAACAACGTCCTCTCTGTGGCAGAGTTCAACGCACCTCTGGTGCCCGGCATCCGCAGCGTGGAGTATCCCTCCATGAACAAGGATGGCGTGCCCTTCGGCGTCATGACCGGCATTCTGGCTGTCAAGGCATCCCAGTGCGGCTTCGTGGGCAACAAGAATCTTCTGGAGTCCGATGAGCATAAGCATTATCTGGACGACCTGAACACCAAGTGGCAGGTCATGGATCTGTACTTCAAGCCTTACACCTGCTGCCGCTGGGCACATCCCGCCATCGACGCCTGCGTGGGCCTGATGAAGGAGAACGGCATTACAGCCGACGATATCGAGTCCGCAGCCATCCGCACCTTCCACCGCGCCACTCTGCTGTCCAAGATCGTGCCCCAGTCCGCTGACGAGGCGCAGTACAACATCGCCTATCCCGTTGCCGCTGCACTGGTGCACGGTGACTTCGGCCTGGCACAGGTCCGCGAGGAGAATCTGGGCGATCCCAAGGTGCTGGAGATGATGAAGCGCCTTTCCTTCGTGGTGGACGAGAAGCTGGACGCACAGTTCCCCGCGCGCCGCATCTGCCGCGCCGAGATCGTCACCAAGGACGGCCGCACCTTCCTTTCCGACGAGTGCGAGCCCCGGGGCGAGGCCTATGAGAACATCAGCGTGGATTGGCTTGCCGACAAGTTCCGCCGCATCACCGGCCCCGTGCTCACCGCCGAGGCGCAGGAGAAGCTGCTGCAGCTGATCACCGGCGAGGAGAACATCCCCGTCCGTGCCATCGTGGACGAGGTCAACAAGCCGGAATACTGGCTGTACTGAGCCAACGATGAAACCCACCATCCGTGAGCTGATCGCGCCGTATGCCTCGGTGTCCATCATCGGCATGTGCAAAAATGCCGGCAAGACCACCGTGCTCAACCAGATCATCCGGGAGCTGTCCGCCGCCGGCTGCGTGCTGGGGCTGACCTCCATCGGCCGTGACGGTGAGAGCAAGGATCTGGTCACCGGCACCCGGAAGCCGGGGATCTATGTCCGGGAGGGAACCCTTGTGGCCACCGCCTCGGAGCTGATCCTCCACCACTGCGATGTGACCCGCGAGGTGCTTGCCGCCACCGGGATCTCCACTCCCATGGGAGATGTGGTGGTGCTGCGGGCACACAGCGACGGCAATATCCAGCTTGCGGGGCCGTCTTTGACCAGTCAGCTGGCAGTCCTGCGGGAGGATTTTTTCCGCATGGGCGCCGAGAAGGTCATCATCGATGGTGCGTTGAGCCGCAAGACCCTGTGCAGCCGGAAGGTCACGGAGGCCACCATCCTCTGTACCGGCGCATCCTATCATAAAAACATCGACACCGTCATCGAGGACACCGCCTATACCTGCGAGATCCTTACCCTGCCGGAAACGCAGGATGACGCTCTCCGCCGTGCGGTGGAGGAAATGAGCGATCCCCGGAGCATTCTGGTTGCGGGGGATGACGGCGTCTGGACCGTGCCGGCGGGCGTGACCGTGGAAAACGCCCTGCGCGACCCGCGGGCAGCGGGCGCCAGAGCCGTGTTCTTCGGCGGCGCGGCGTCGGAATTCCTGATGAAGCCGCTGCTGATGTCCGGCGAAAAGCTGGATGGGCTGGCCTTCGTGGTCAGAGACAGCACCAAGCTCCTGCTGAAGCAGGAGAGCTGCGAAAAGCTGCGGCGGCGCGGCGTTGCCCTGCAGGTGCTGGACAGCGTAAACCTGACGGCTGTTACCGTCAATCCCTTTTCCGCGTACGGGTTCCACTTCCCGAAAGAGGAGTTGATGGCCCGGATGGAGGCCCGGGTGGGCCTGCCGGTCATCAATGTCATGGAGGAAGCAACATGATCACCCTGAGTTTTGCACAGAAGGAAAGCATTGGCTTTCAGTATGTGCTGGACGCCCTGCGGACCAATTCCCCCTACGGGGAGGAGCGGGTCCGGGAGCTGAAGCCCTTTGGCCGGTCTGACCGGGCGGAGCTGCTGCGTCAGCTTTCCAATGTGCAGCGTGTGCTGGAAGGTGAGGGGGACTGTCAGAAGACCCTCGACCGGCTGATGCGGGTGTTCATGACGGTGAAGAACATCCGTGCCACCGTTCAGAAATGCCGGGAGACGGCCCTGAACGAGATCGAATTGTTTGAAGTCAAATGCTATCTGCTCAGGTGCAGCGAAATGCTGCCCCTGTTCCGGGAGATCCAGCCGGTTTTGCAGCTGGATGGCATCTCCCTGAAGGATACCGACGGGGCGCTGAATCTGCTGGACCCCGAAGGAAACCGGGTGGCCTCCTTCTACCTGACTGACGGCAGCTCTCCGCTGCTGCGCTCCCTCCGCAAGGAGAAGCGTGCGCTGGAGGAGCAGATCCGCCGGGCGGCGGGGGAGGAGAGAGAGTCCCTGCAGGCGAGGCGCACGCTGGTGGCTGCCGACGAGGAGCGGGAGGAAGGGCGCATCCGCAGGGAGCTGTCCGAAAACCTGCGGCCTTACATTTCCGACATGCTCCACAACATGGAGATGATCGCCGAGATCGACCTGACGGTGGAGAAGGCGCGGCTGGCCCGCCGGTACGGCGGCGTGATGCCGGAGCTGACGGAAGACACTCTGGAAATGACGGACATGGTCAATCCCCGGGTGCTGGATCTGCTGCGTGACCAGAAAAAGACCTTCACGCCGGTGTCCATTTCGCTGGGGAAGGGCGCTGCCGTCATCACCGGCGCCAACATGGGCGGCAAGAGCGTGGCCATGAAGACCATCGCGCTGAATGTCCTGCTGACCCACTGCGGCTTTTTCCCCTTCGCCGGGAAGGCTGCCGTCCCGCTGTTTGACAGCATGTACATCATCTCCGAGGATCTGGAGTCCGTGGACCGGGGCTTGTCCAGCTTCGGCGGTGAAATGGTTCGCTTCAACCAGATGGTTCGGGAGATGGCCGGCGAGTTCCCCCTGATCCTGCTGGACGAGTTTGCCCGCGGCACCAACCCCGATGAGGGCGCGGCCATCGTGCAGGCGGTAACGAAGTATCTGAACCGCCAGAACGCCGTGACGGTGCTGGCCACCCATTACGACCGGGTGGCACAGTGGGGAAGCGCCCACTATCAGGTCATCGGCCTGAAGGAGCTGGATCTGGAGGCACTGCGGAAGGAGCTGGCCGGACGCAGCGGTGACGATGGTGTTGAGCTCATCAGCCGCCACATGAACTACGGCCTCTACCGGGTGGAGGATGCGCAGGATTGTCCCAGAGACGCGGTGAACATCTGCCGCCTGCTGGACATGAAGGACGAGATCCTGCAGGGGATCGACGAGATCCTGACCAACCATTAAAATCGAATATTTGCAATAGAGGCGCGGAGAACAAGGTAGCTGTCCGATGGCAACGGGAAGGATCCCGGATGCGGACAGGGAATGTGTTCACCGCCGAAGGTATGCCGTGGATCCTGACCGGCATATCTGGGCGCAGGGCTCAGAGCTCGGCGACTGTCATGGTTACATGAAGCGCTATTGAACACAGGGGCTGCTCTGCGTTCAATAGCGCGTTTTTTCATCCGCACACAAGCGTGCGGGTGACCGATTGCGGTTACATGAAGCGCTATTGAATACAGGGGTCCCTCTGCGTTCAATAGCGTTTATTGTATACATACATCTCATATCATCAATCAACCTTGAAACACAATGAAGGAGGAAAACATTATGAAGTCTATCATCAGAGTCAGAATGGGTGCCGAGGATGCACATTACGGCGGAAACCTGGTGGATGGAGCCCACATGCTGCATCTGTTCGGTGACGTGGCCACTGAGCTGCTGATCATGAACGACGGCGACGAGGGCCTGTTCAAGGCTTACGAGCAGGTGGAGTTCATGGCTCCCGTCTACGCCGGCGACTACATCGAGGCCGTGGGCGAGATCACCCACATCGGCAACACTTCCCGCAAGATGTCCTTCGAGGCCAGAAAGGTCATCGTCCCCCGCCCCGACATCAACGATTCCGCCTGTGATGTTCTGGAAGAGCCCATCGTGGTCTGCCGTGCTACCGGCACCTGCGTGGTCCTGAAGGATCGTCAGCGCGGCAAGAAGTAATTTTACCTGAAGAGGTGCAGTTATGGAGAAGCTGATTATCACTGCCGCCATCTGCGGCGCAGAAGTCACCAAGGAGCACAACCCCGCCGTCCCCTACACCGTGGAGGAGATGGTCCGCGAGGCCAAGAGCGCTTATGACGCCGGCGCCGCTGTGATCCATGTCCATGTCCGCAAGGATGACGGCACTCCCACCCAGGACCGCGAGCGCTTCCGCGAGGTGCTGGATGCCATCCGTGCCGCAGTGCCTGAGGCCATCCTGATCCCCTCCACCGGGGGCGCCACCGGCATGACCCCGGAGGAGCGTCTGCAGCCCACCGAGCTGATGCCCGAAATGGCCACTCTGGACTGCGGCACCTGCAACTTCGGCGACGATATCTTCGTCAACGATATGCCCACCATGCGTGCTTTCGGCAAGCGCATGATCGAGAACAACATCAAGCCCGAGTATGAGTGCTTTGAGATCGGCCATCTGGACACCATCGTCAACATGGCGAACAAGGGTCTGGTGCCCGGCGCTCCCATGCAGTTCAACTTCGTGCTGGGCGTGAGCGGCTGCACTCCCGCCACTCCCGAGAATCTGGCCTTCCTGGTCAATAAGATCCCTGCCGGCTCCACTTGGACCGTCACCGGCGTCGGCCGCGGCGCA
This sequence comes from uncultured Oscillibacter sp., assembly GCA_964593575.1. Lineage (GTDB taxonomy): Bacteria > Bacillota > Clostridia > Oscillospirales > Oscillospiraceae > Oscillibacter. The sequence goes on along the minus strand of CAZQJD010000007.1, from coordinate 179 downwards.
TGGCCCATGGTCGCTACCGGTATCATCATGGGCGGCCATGTCCGTGTCGGCTTCGAGGATAACATCTATCTGGAGCGCGGCGTGAAGGCCAAGAGCAACGGCGAGCTGGTGGAGAAGGTCAAGGCCTTCGCCAAGCTGCTGGGTCGTGAGGTCGCCACTCCCGCCGAGGCCCGCGAGAT
>CAZQJD010000006.1:0-27597 GCA_964593575.1 uncultured Oscillibacter sp. | reverse complement strand
GAGAAGATGAAGGCCAGCGAGATCATCGCCAAGCTGAACGTCATCGGCGGCGCCAACGGCATCGGCCTGCTGGACATCGTGGAGAACCGTATGACCGGCATGAAGGACCGCGGCATCTACGAGACTCCCGGCGGCACCATCCTGTACCGCGCCCACGAGATCCTGGAGCAGATCACCGTGGATAAGGACACCATGCACATGAAGCGCAAGCTGGCCATCGACTTCGCCGACCTGATCTACAACGGCAAGTGGTTCACCCCCGTCCGCGAGGCTCTGCAGGCCTTCGTGGTGGATACCCAGAAGTATGTCACCGGCACCGTGAAGCTGAAGCTCTACAAGGGCAATATCATCACCTCCGGCGTCACCTCTCCCGTGAGCCTGTACTCTGAGGACATCGTCACCTTCGGCGAGAGCGATTACAATCAGGCCGATGCCACCGGCTTCATCAACCTGTGGGGCATGCCCGACACCATTCTGGGTCTGCGCGACCAGGGCAAGCTGAAGGCGTAATTCCATACTTACATAAACAAACGCCGCAAACAGGCGGGAGCGGTGCTCCCGCCGTTTGCTGTATTAAGGAGTACCATATGAAGCTTTGGTCCGGGCGCTTCGGCAAGGAGACCGACGCCCTTGTGAATGATTTCAACGCCTCCATCCAGTTTGACCAGCGCCTGTACAGGGAGGATATCACCGGCTCCATGGCCCACGCCAAGATGCTGGGAGCCTGTGGCATCATCTCCGCCGAGGACACCGAGGCCATTGTCTGTGGCCTGCAGTCCATTCTGGAGGATGTGGAGGCCGGCAAGGTGGAATTCACCGCCGACAACGAGGACATCCACATGAACGTGGAGACTATCCTCACCGCCCGCATCGGTGACGCCGGCAAGCGCCTGCACACCGGCCGCAGCCGCAACGATCAGGTGGCGGTGGACTTCCGGATGTATGTCCGGGATCAGATCCCCGTCATCATTGGGCAGCTGCTGGAGCTGGAGACCGTTCTGTGCCGTCAGGCAAAACAGTATCAGAATACCGTCATGCCCGGCTACACCCACCTGCAGCGGGCGCAGCCCATCTCCTTCGCCCAGCACCTGATGGCCTACGCCAACATGTTCTCCCGTGACATCACCCGTCTGGAGGACTGCGCAGCCCGTATGAACGAGTGCCCGCTGGGCAGCGGCGCGCTGGCCGGCACCACCTACCCCATCGACCGCTGGCAGACGGCAAAGGCGCTGGGCTTTGACGCTCCCATGAGCAACTCTCTGGACGGCGTTTCCGACCGCGACTACGCGCTGGAGCTGATGAGCACCCTGTCCGTGCTGATGATGCACCTGTCCCGCTTCAGCGAGGAGGTCATCCTCTGGTGCAGCTGGGAGTTCAAGTTCATCGAGCTGGACGACGCCTATTCCACCGGCTCGTCCATCATGCCCCAGAAGAAGAACCCCGACGTGGCGGAGCTGGTGCGCGGCAAGACCGGCCGTGTCTATGGCGATCTCATGAGCCTGCTGACCACCATGAAGGGCATCCCTCTGGCCTACAACAAGGATATGCAGGAGGACAAGGAGCCGGTCTTCGACGCCATCGACACCGTGGAGATGTGCATCCCCGTGTTCTCCGCCATGATCGACACCATGCGCGTGCTTCCCGAAAACATGCGCAAGGCAGCAGGCCGCGGCTTCATCAACGCCACCGACTGCGCCGACTATCTCACCAAGAAGGGCATGCCCTTCCGTGACGCCTACACCGTCACCGGCAAGCTGGTGGCCGCCTGCACCGCACAGGGCAAGACCCTGGAGGATCTGACCATCGACGAGCTGAAGGCCTCCTCCGAGCTCTTTGACGAGGATGTGTACGAAGCCATCAATCTGGAAAACTGCATGGCGCTCCGCGCCAGCTACGGCGGCCCCGCCGTCAGTGAGACCACCCGCCAGATCGAAGCCATCGAGGCCTTCGTGACGGCCAGAAATACTTGTTCCAACAAGGAGGACGACTTATGAAGCCCAAGGTATACATCGACGGTAAGGAAGGCACCACCGGTCTGCAGATCTACGACCGTCTGGCCTCCCGCAGCGACATCGAGCTGCTGCTCATCGACGAGGACAAGCGCAAGGACCCCGCCGAGCGCAAGAAGCTGATGGACGCGGCGGACATCGTGTTCCTGTGCCTGCCCGACGCCGCCGCCATCGAGGCTGTCAGTCTGGTGGAGAGCGAGACCACCCGCATCATCGACGCCTCCACCGCTCACCGCACCAACCCCGCATGGGCCTACGGCTTCCCGGAGCTGTCTGCCGATCACCGTGCCGCCATTGCCGCCAGCAAGCGTGTGGCCAACCCCGGCTGCCACGCCTCCGGCTTTGTCAGCATCGTCTATCCCATGGTGTCCATGGGCATCCTGCCCGCCGACGCGGCGCTCAGCTGCTTCTCCCTCACCGGCTATTCCGGTGGCGGCAAGAAGATGATCGCCGACTATGAGGGCGAGGCCAAGACCGCGGACATGGCCAGCCCCGGCATCTACGCCACCGCACAGGCACACAAGCACCTGCCGGAGATGCAGGTCATCTGCGGTCTGGCTGATAAACCCGTCTTCTGCCCCATCGTGGACGACTACTACAAGGGCATGGCCACCACCGTCACCTTCCATATGTCCCAGCTGCAGGGTGTTTCCACCGTGCAGGAGGTGCGGGACAGACTGGCCGCCCACTACGCCGGTCAGAAGATGGTGACCGTGGCGGAGGGCACTGCCAGCGGCAGCCTCTACGGCGGCGCAAAGGCCGGCAGCGACTGCATGACCATCGTGGTGACCGGCAACGACGAGCGCTTCACCGTTACCGCCCTGTTTGACAATCTGGGCAAGGGCGCATCCGGCGCCGCCGTTCAGAACATGAACATCATGCTGGGTCTGGATGAGACCACCAGCCTCAGCGTCTGACCATACATCATTATTAATTATAAGGAGTGACTTCTATGTCTACCCATACACAGCAGGCCCAGACTCTGGTGGAGGCCCTTCCCTATATTCAGAAATTCACCGGCAAGACCATCGTGGTCAAGTACGGCGGCAACGCCATGATCTCTGACGAGCTGCGCAAGGCCGTCATGAGCGATATCATCCTGCTGAACCTCGTCGGCATCCGCGTGGTCATGGTCCACGGCGGCGGCCCTGAGATCAGCGACATGCTGAAGAAGCTGAACCATTCCTCCCATTTCGTGGACGGCCTGCGCTATACCGACGAGGTCACCATGGAAGTGGTGCAGAGCATCCTCTGCGGCAAGGTCAACAAGAACCTTGTGGCACAGCTGAACCGTCTGGGCGGTAAGGCCGTGGGGCTGTGCGGCATGGACGGCGGCCTGTTCCAGGCAGTGCAGCTGGATGAAAAGTACGGTCTCGTAGGCGAGATCACCGATGTGAATCCCGAACCCGTCTTCACCGCCCTGAAGGCCGGCTACATCCCCGTGGTGGCTACCGTGGCACAGGGCACTGACGCGGACACCGCCTACAACATCAACGCCGACACCGCCGCCGCCAAGCTGGCCGCCGCGCTGGGTGCCGAGAAGTTGATCCTGCTGACGGACATCCGCGGCCTGCTGCGTGATCCCAAGGACGAGGAGACCCTCATCCATGTCGTGCAGGTGGACGATGTTGCCAAGCTCATGGAAGAGGGCGTTATCTCCGGCGGCATGATCCCCAAGATGCAGTGCTGCGTGGACGCCATTCAGGGCGGCGTGGAGCGCGTCCACATTCTGGACGGCCGTATCCCCCACTCCATCCTCATCGAGCTGCTCAGTGACCGCGGCATCGGCACCATGATGAAGCGGGACAGCTGAAGCCCATCACATTTTTCTGAAAGGGATGACACTATGACCATGACTTCCGCCGAAATGAAGGCATTGACCCATCAGTATGTCATGAATACCTACGGCCGCTTTGATGTGGCCATCGACCACGGCGAGGGTTCCCGCCTTTACGACCCCGAAGGCCGTGAGTACATCGACCTCACCAGCGGCATCGGCGTCACCGATCTGGGTTACGGCTATCAGCCCTGGGTGGACGCCATCACAGAGCAGGCCAAAAAGCTGAACCACGTTTCCAACCTGTTCTACACCGAACCCTCCGCCAGGCTGGCCCAGATCCTCTGCCAGCGCACCGGCATGAGCAGCGTGTTCTTTGCCAACGGCGGCGGCGAGGCCAACGAGGGTATCATCAAGCTGGCCAGAAAGTACAGCTACGACAAGTACGGCGAGGGCCGCGCCACCATCATCACCCTGAACAACTCCTTCCATGGCCGCACCATCACCACCCTGAAGGCCACCGGCCAGCCCCGTTTCCACAACCACTTCTTCCCCTTCACCGAGGGTTTCCGCTACGCCGACGCCAACAGCATGGAGTCCCTGCTCTCTGTGGCAGGCGACGATGTGTGCGCCGTACTGGTGGAGCTGGTGCAGGGCGAGGGCGGCGTGCTGCCTCTGGACCCCGACTATGTGAAGGCGCTGCGTCAGCTTTGCGACGAGCGTGACTGGCTGCTGCTGGCAGACGAGGTGCAGACCGGCGTGGGACGCACCGGCAAGCTGTTCGCTTTCCAGAATTACGGCATCCTGCCTGACGCCGCCTCCTTCGCCAAGGGCATCGCCGGCGGCCTGCCCATGGCCGGCGTGATGGCTTCTCCCAAGTGCCGCGACGTGCTGAGCCCCGGCACCCACGCCACCACCTTCGGCGCCAATCCCATCTGCTCCGCCGCTGCACTGGTGGTGCAGGAGACCATCGACGACGCCTTCCTGGAGGAAGTCAACACCAAGGGCGCTTACCTCCGTCAGCAGATCGAGGCGCTGGATCTGCCCTGCTTTGGCAAGACCCGCGGCATGGGTCTGATGATCGGCATCGAGATGGCCGAGGGCTACTCCAACAGCGAGGTGGCCGCCAAGCTCATCGACGCCGGCCTGCTGGTGCTCACCGCCGGCCCCGGTGTGCGCCTGCTGCCGCCGCTGGTCATCACCAAGGAGGAGATGGACAAGGCTGTGGCCATCATGAAGGCCACCCTGTCCTGACCGTATAAACACCGTGTTCATCGGCATTGCCGCAGTTAAAGTAGAAAAGAGGAATCATTTATGGAAAACCACACTCATTTTCTGAAGCTTCTGGATTTCACTCCCTCTGAGATCCAGGAATTTCTGGACACCGCCGCCGACCTGAAGGCAAAGAAGAAGGCTGGCATCCCCCACCGCTATCTGGAGGGCAAGAATGTCGCTCTGATCTTTGAAAAAGACTCTACCCGCACCCGCTGCGCTTTCGAGGTTGCCGCTCAGGATCTGGGCATGGGCAGCACCTATCTGGGTCCCACCGGCTCTCAGCTGGGCAAGAAGGAGTCCATCGCCGACACTGCCCGCGTTCTGGGCCGTATGTACGAGGGCATCGAGTACCGCGGCTTCGGTCAGAATCTGGTGGAAGAGCTGGCCGCTCACGCCGGCGTCCCCGTGTTCAACGGCCTCACCAACGAGTTCCATCCCACCCAGATCCTTGCTGACTTCCTGACCGTGCAGGAGCATTGCGGCGGCCTGAAGGGCAAGAAGCTGGTCTTCTGCGGCGACGCCCGCTACAACATGGGCAACTCCTTGATGGTGGGCTGCGCCAAGATGGGTATGCACTTTGTGGCCTGCGCCCCCAAGGAATACTTCCCCGCCCCTGAGCTGATCGCCACCTGCCAGGCCATCGCCGCCGAGACCGGCGCTACCCTGGAGTTCATTGAGGACCCCATGGTGGCCACCAAGAACGCCGACGTCATCTACACCGACGTTTGGGTGTCCATGGGCGAGCCTGCCGAGGTCTGGGCAGAGCGCATCAAGATCCTGAGCCCCTATCAGGTCAATCAGGCCATGATGGACAATGCCGGCCCCCAGTGCCGCTTCATGCACTGCCTCCCCGCCTTCCACGACCTGAACACCACCATTGGCAAAGAGATGGGCCAGAAATTCGGCCTCGACTCCATGGAAGTCTCCAACGAGGTCTTCGAAGGCCCCCAGTCCATCGTTTTCGACGAGGCAGAAAACCGCATGCACACCATCAAGGCTGTCATGTACCTGCTGATGAAGTAACCGGACAGAATTTCAGGACGCCGCGTCTGCGGCGTCCTTTTTCATGGATTTCCATTTACAAATCCTGTCGAAATTGGTATGCTACATATAGTATCATACTAAAACTTGTTAAAAAGCTTTAAAAGCTTTTTTATAGCGCGAAGCGCGTCAAGTTTTTATGAGACGGTGAATTGTGCCGTTGGCACAATTCAAGCGTGCGCAGCACGCGGGATTCTCGATTAAAGCTTTTAATCGAGAATCAGTATCAAATCAAAGGAGCGTTGCCCATATGAAGCGCTTGTTCTGCCTTTTACTGTCCACTCTGATGCTGGCACTGTGTGCCTGCGGCGGCTCCCCCGCCCAATCCGACACACCTCCCGCCCCCGCCGCTTCTTCGCAGACGCCCTCTGTCACGCCGCCGCCCTCCTCCGGCAGTCAGGCGGAGACGCCTGTTGCCCCGCCTGCAGAACCGGAAACACCGGTTTCCGACCCCGTCCCTGCCGGCCCCTCTAATCCCCTGACAGGTCTTCCTATGAATGAGGCACTGGTGAATCGGAAGCCTGTGGCCATTATGCTCAACAACATCAAGGCCGCTCAGCCCCAGCAGGGCAACAGTCAGGCGGATATTATCTACGAAGTGCTGGCAGAGGGCGGCATCACCCGGATGCTGGGCGTCTATCAGGATGTTTCCCAGTTGAAGATGGTGGGTTCTGTCCGCTCCGCACGGCTCTACTATCTGGAGCTGGCGCTGGGGCATGACGCCGTGTTTGTCCATGCCGGCGGCAGTCCCGAATTCTATGAAAAGTCCGGCGAGTGGAAGCTCACCACCGTGGACGGCGTCAACGGCTACTACGGCTACGCATCCACCGGCCTGTTCTGGCGGGACAAGAACCGTGTGGCCGGCAAGAGCTTCGGCTACGAGCACTCCATGGTCACCTCCGGCGAAAAGCTCAGCAGCATCCTCACCAAGCGCGACCTGCTGACTGACCACGCAGACAGCTATACCTACGAAATGGCCTTCGCCGCGGACGGCACGCCCGCCGGCGGACAGAGCGCCGCAGCCATCACCGTTCCCTTCACCGTCGGCGGCAAAACCACCGTTTTCCGCTATGACGCCGACACCGGTGTCTATCAGGCCGAGCAGTACGGCGGCGCCTACATCGACGGCAACGACGGCACACAGGTCTCCGCCACCAATGTGCTGGTGCTGCAGACCACCTGCACCGAGCTGGACAGTGAGGGCCGCCTGAAGGTAGACCTGTCCTCCGGCAGCGGCTGGTATGCCTGCGGCGGCAAGTACATCCCCATTACATGGGAAAAGGGTCAGCGGGATCAGCAGCTGCGGTATTTCACCGCCGACGGCCAGCCCCTGACACTGGGACAGGGCAAGAGCTACGTCTGCATCATCCCCACCAACTGCAGCATCTCCGCGGAATGACTCCATAAAACAGCAGCGCACCCGCATCCGATGATGGATGCGGGTGCGTATTTGTTGACATCTAAAGTGTTTTGAAAATCTCCTCAGCGTAGCGGACCGTCTCCATGGCATCGCCTGCGTACTTGTCCGCACCGATGGCGTCGGCGTACTCCTGATTCAGCACGGCGCCGCCCACCACGATCTCACACCACGGCGCGGCCTTCCGCAGCTGACGGATGGTTTCCTCCATGGCCGGCACGGTGGTGGTCATCAGGGCGCTGAGCCCCACCAGCGGCGCGTGGAGCTTTACCGCTGCCTCCACAATGCGCTCCGGCTCCACATCCTTGCCCAGATCCGTCACAGCAAAGCCGTAGTTCTCCAGCAGCAGCCGGACAATGTTCTTGCCGATGTCGTGGATATCGCCCCGTACGGTGGCAATCACGAAGGGGCACTTGTCCGCCCCGCTCCTGCCCTGATTGGAGAGCCTGTCCTTAATGACGGCAAAGGCGCTTTTGGCTGCCTCGGCGCTCATCAGTAGCTGGGGAAGATAGACCTTCTTTTCCTCAAAGCCCTTGCCCACGGTGTCCAGCGCCGGGATGATCTCCTGCCGCACCACATCCAGCGGCGCCACGGTCTCCACCAGTGCGGCGGTCAGCTCCGACGCCTTGTCCTTGAGGCCCTTGACAATGGCCCGCTGCAGAGCGGAGCCGTCCGCCTCTGCTGCGGCAGGTGCGTCAGTCTGGAGCGCAGATGCCTGCACCACATAGCGGGATGCGAAGTCGATATATGCCTGACAGTTTTCGTCCAGTCCGCGAAGGGTGCGGAAGGCGTGATACGTGCGCATCATGTCCCCGGAGTGGGGATTCATAATGGCGGCAGAAAGACCGTTCTCCAGTGCCAGCGCAAAGAATGTGCTGTTGATGATGTCACGCTGGGGCAGGCCGAAGGACACGTTGGACACGCCCAGCGAGGTGTGGCACCCCAGTTCCTCCCGGATGATCTTCAGCGCCCGAAGGGTCTCCCGCGCCGCGGAATTGTCGGCGCTGACGGTGAGGCACAGGGTGTCGAACACGATGTCCTTTTTATGAATGCCGTATTTGGCGGCCTCCGTCAGAATACGGCGGGCAATGTCCACGCGCCCCTCCGCAGTGGCGGGGATGCCGCTCTCGTCCAGCGTCAGCGCCACGACCAGACCGCCGTATTTGGCCACCAGCGGGAACACCGCGTCCATGCTCTCCTTCTTGCCGTTGACGGAGTTCACCATGGCCTTGCCGTTGCAGCGGCGCAAAGCGGCCTCCATAGCGGCAGGAGAGGCGGTGTCGATCTGCAGGGGCAGATCCAGAATGGCCTGCAGCTCACAGACGGCAGAAGTCAGCATGGCCGTCTCGTTGATCTCCGGCAGACCCACATTCACATCCAGAATGTGAACGCCCTTCTCCTGCTGGGCAATGCCCTCCTGCAGGATATAGTCCATATCCCCCGCCCGCAGCGCCTCCTTCAGGCGCTTTTTGCCGGTGGGATTGATGCGCTCGCCAATGAGGATGGGTTCCTCACCAAACACCACCGCATGGGTGTAGGAGGAACAGCAGGTGATGCTCTTTTTCTCCACCGGCACAGGCGGGATCTCCGCGGCAGCCGCCGTCAGGGCGGCAATATGCGGCGGAGTCGTTCCGCAGCAGCCGCCGGCAAGGCGAACACCTTTACGGATCATATCCGCCACATCGGCGGCAAACTCCGCAGGCTCCACATCAAATACCGTGCGGCCGTCCACACTGCGGGGCAGACCGGCGTTGGGCTTCAGCAGCACCGGCACGGAGGCGCAGCGCAGATATTCCTCCACCACAGGCGCCAGCGTCTTGGGGCCGAAGGAGCAGTTGACGCCGATGGCGTCGGCGCCCATGCCCTCCAGCATAGCCACCATGGCCGCCGGAGAGGCTCCGGTCATCAGCTTACCGTCCTCTCCGTAGGCGTTGGAGACCATCACCGGCAGGCTGCTGTTTTCTTTTGCAGCCAGCAGCGCCGCCTTGGTCTCATAGCTGTCATTCATGGTCTCAATAAAAATGAGATCCACGCCATACTTCACGCCCAGCCGCACCGTTTCGGCAAAGACCGCCACGGCTTCCTCAAAATCAAAGTCGCCGTAGGGGCGCAGCAGACGGCCGGTGGGGCCAATATCCAGCGCCAGATATTTCTCCTGCGTTCCGGTGCTGGTCTTTCGGGCAATGTCGGCATTCTCCACCGCCGCCTGAACGATGGTCTCCAACTCCTCCGAAGAAAACTTCAGGGAATTTGCGCCGAAGGTATTGATGTTGACGATATGGCTGCCGGCGTCAAAATAGGCGCGGTGGACACCCTGCACCACCTCCGGGCGGGTCAGGTTCCAACGCTCAGGGTGCTCGCCGGCAGTCAAGCCCGCCGCCTGCAGCAGCGTTCCCATGCCGCCGTCCAGAAAGACGACTTCCCTTTTCAGCAATTCCAGTACACTCATAGGCTTCTGAATACGCAGTCGCCCTTGGTGCAGGCGCTGCATTTCTCCTTATCAGGTTGTTGTGGGCCGCAGCCCACGCCGATGATAGCGGTGACGGATTTGGAGGGCGTCATCAGCAGGCTCCCGTTGAGGGTCAGTCCGATCTTCCGGGCGCAGTCCAGCACGCGGAAAATATCCTGCTGCAGCGTCAGGGGCACATCGCCGTAGCCGGGACTGAACCGCGGCCGGGTGCAGCAGCCGCATTCCTGCGCCTGCCGCCGAATATCCGCGCAGAATGCATCGCACAGCGCCTCCACACGTTCTGCGCCAACAGCCTGAAAGATCAGCGCCTTTACAGGCTGCAGGCGGCTGTACCGTGCGATGAGCCGATCCAGCTCCAAACCTACAGTGGCCGCAAACAGCACCGCTCGTCCGCAGCCTGCCAGCTGCTTTGCCAAAGACGCAGATGCCGCCTTCGCAAACCCCATATCCACCCCAGTCTCCGTGACGAACACCGGGACCTCCCGCCAGCAGACGGCGTAGCGCAGACGGCCTTCCGCCTCCCGGAGGCATTCCTCCAGCAGGGTCTCCAGCTCCTCCGTCAGCTCCCGGGCGCCCATGTAGCGGATGATCTCCCGCCGGTCAATGGGCGGCGGAGCATAGCTGCGCACCAGCACGGTGTCCGTCATTTTTTCAGGATAGCAGAGAGGTTGCTCTGGATCTTGGCAGCCACCTCCGGCTTGTTCATGGTATACACATGGATATGGTTGACGCCGTTGGCGTACAGGTCAATGATCTGGTCAGTGGCGTAGGCGATGCCTGCCTGCATCATGGCGGCGGGATCGGAGCCGAACTTGTCCACCAGCGCCTTGAACCGCTGGGGCATGAAGGAGCCGGACATCTGGATGGCACGCTCCACCTGCCTGGCGTTGGTAATGGGCATGATGCCGGGCACCACAGGCACGGTGATGCCCGCTTCGCGGATCTTATAGAGGAAGTTATAGAGCAGATTGTTGTCGAAGAACATCTGGGTGGTGAGGAAGTCGCAGCCCGCCTCCACCTTCTCCTTCAGATGCTGGATATCATCCTTCTGGTTGGTGCTTTCGGGATGCACCTCCGGATAGCAGGCGCCGCCAACGCAGAAATCCGCGCCGCTTCCCTTCAGCTCACGGATGAGATCCACAGCGTGGCGATAGGGCCAACCACTGCGGTCAGCACCCATCAGCTCCGGTGTCAGATCGCCGCGCAGGGCCATGATGTTCTCAATACCGGCAGCCTTCAGATCCTGGATCCGGGCCGCCACCGTCTCCTTGGTGGAGGACACGCAGGTCAGATGTGCCAGAGACGGCACGCCGTACTCGTCCCGGATCTTTTTGGCGATGTCCAGCGTATACTGGCTGGTGCCGCCGCCGGCGCCGTAGGTAACGCTCATAAAGGAGGGGCGCAGCTTGGCGATCTCCTCCACTGCCGCCCGGACATTCTCAAAGGCCGTGTCGGTCTTGGGCGGAAACACCTCAAAGGACAGAGTCGGTGTCTCTTTTTTCAGCTCTTCAATAATTTTCATACGGGCTCCCCCTTAAAGCAATTTGCTACATTATACTGCTAAAGAATCCGCCACGCAAGCACCTGCGGACATTCTTGGATTTTTTTATAAAAAAGAGAGCCGAAAGACCTCATCTTTCGGCTCTCTTTCCGCTTATTTTGCCAGATAGCGCAGGGCGCTTTCCACCATGATCTGCATGCCGACGGGGAAGCAGGCGGGGTCCACCACCATATGCTCGTTGTGGGCAGGCCAGATGGGCGTGCCCTCGGTGTGGCAGCCCATGCGGTAGAACGCACCGGGCACCTTCTCCGCGAAGAAGGAGAAATCCTCGCCGCCCAGCCCGGGAGAGGGCTTCATCTCGATGTTTTCCTTACCGATGACCCCCTCCGCGGCAGCGCAGAGCAGCTCCACCATTTCCGGAGCATTGATGATGGGAGAATACCCGCGGACATAGCGGAACTGGTATGTGGCTCCCATACCCTCGGCAACGCCGCGGATAATGCTCTCCATCCGCTGCTCGATCATATCCCGGACAGCGGGATCGTGGTTGCGGCAGGTGCCCTCCATTTCCACACGGCCGGCCACCACGTTGTAGCGGTCACCGCCGGAGATCTTGCCGATGGTGACCACTGCGCTTTTCAGCGGCGCCACGTTGCGGGCCACGATGGTCTGCAGGGCAGAGATAATCTGGGCACTGACGGCAATGGTGTCGATGCCGTTATGAGGCTGGGAGGCGTGGCAGGACTGACCCTCCACGGTGATGAAGAAGCGGTCGGAGGCGGCAGAGTCGGCGCCTACGCGGGTACCGATGGTGCCCACCGGCTTCTCAGGGTTGATGTGCTGGCCGAAAATGGCATCCACATGGGGATTTTCCAGTGCGCCGTCGGCGATCATCCGCTTAGCGCCGCTGTCGGCGGAGTTCTCCTCCGAGGGCTGGAAGATCAGCTTCACACAGCCGTCAAAGGTGTCCCGCAAATCCAGCAGCACCTGTGCGATGCCCAGCAGCATGGCGGCGTGGGTGTCGTGGCCGCAGGCGTGCATGACGCCGGGGTTCTGAGAGGCGAAGGGCAGGCCGGTGCACTCCTGAATGGGCAGCGCGTCAAAATCCGCCCGGAGACCCACACACTTGCCGGGGCCTCTGCCCTGAATGACGGCAGTGACGCCGTAACCGCCCACGTTCTCGGTGGGCTCCAGACCCATCTTCCGCAGCTGGGCAGCGATATAGGCGCCGGTCTCCTTCTCCTGACCGGAAACCTCCGGATGGGCGTGGAGCCAGTGATAGTGGTTCACAACGGTTTCTTCATACTGCTTGATCAGCGCTTTTACACGTTCCATATTACAATACCGTCCTTCATATATTTGTTCGGTCATTCCCCGTTGAAGCAGGCGCGGATCACCGCGTCCGCCAGATGCTGGGATGCTTCCTCTCCGAAATGCACCCAGTCCGAATGCAGGGAATCGTCAAATTCCGATGCCGCTGCATAGAGATCGTTCACGGGAACGCCCAGTTCCGCCATGACCTCCGCGGCCTTGCGGTTGTACGTTTCGATTTCGCGATTATAGCGGATAAAATGCGGCTTTGCCCATTCCTCCACCACAGGCGTGGAAGTGGCAAAAATCACCTTGGCATTGGGGAACAGCAGCCGGATGCGCTTGTAGACCCGCCGGAGCATATCGCCGTAGACCTCCAGCGGTGTCAACGGTTCGTCGCCGAACAGCCGCAGGGCGTCCCAAAGCCCGTTGTTCCAGTGGACGATGTCCACCTCCTCCGCCGGCGTCTGCGCCGCCCATTTGTGGAGATAGCGCAGGGTATACTGGGCAAAGCGGCAGTTTTCATCCGGTGCATACACATTGGCGATCCCCGCCAGCTTTTCCCGGACATAGATGCCGTAGCCCGGACTGGGCGTCACCGCAGGACTTCCCGGTACGCCCACAGAGCCTTCTCTGGCACCGAACCGGATAGAATCACCGATGAGAAATATGTTTTTCATTCTGCTCCCCTCCTTGTTTGTTCCGCTGCAGATACTTCAGCGCACATTCCGCCATGATCTGCATACCGATGGGGAAACAGGCAGGGTCCACCACCATGTGCTCGTTGTGGGTGGAATAAACAGGCTCGCCTGCCTTGTGACAGCCGGTGCGGTAGAACACGCCGGGCACCTTTTCCGCAAAGAAGGAGAAATCCTCGCCGCCCATGCTGGGATCGTCGGGGATGGTGACATTCTCGCTGCCAAGCAGCTCCACACTGACCTCCCGCACCAGCTCCACCATGCCGGGATCATTGATGATGGCAGAATACCCGCGGATGTACCGGAAGCTGCCCTTAGCGCCCATGCTGGCGGCAACGCCTGTCACAATGCTTTCCATACGCTTTTCCACCATATCCCGGACAGCGATGCTGCGATTGCGGCAGGTGCCTTCCATCTCCACGCGGCTTGCCAGCACATTATAGCGGTCGCCGCCGGAGATCTTGCCGATGGTGATCACAGAGCTTTCCAGCGGGTTCACATTCCGGGACACGATGTTCTGCAGAGCGGACGCGATCTGTACAGCCACGGCGATGGCGTCCACACCCATGTGGGGTCTGGCCGCATGACTGCTCTCACCCTCCACAGTGATGAAAAAACGGTCGGAGGCGGCAGAATCTCTTGTACAAACGCTGCCGGTGTCAGTCCGCGGGTCGATGTGCTGGCCGATGATGGCGTCCACATGGGGATTCTCCAGTACGCCGTCGGCGATCATTCGCTTTGCTCCGCTGTCGGCAGAATTCTCCTCCGAGGGCTGGAAGATCAGCTTCACGCAGCCGTCAAAGCTGTCCCGCAGGTCCAGCAGTACCTGCGCCGTACCCAGCAGCATGGCTGCATGGGTATCATGACCGCAGGAATGCATAACACCGGGATTCTGCGAAGCGAACGGCAGGCCGGTGCATTCCGTCATGGGCAGCGCGTCAAAATCCGCCCGAAGGCCGATACACTTGCCAGGGCCTCTGCCCTGGATAACCGCGGTAACGCCGTAGCCGCCTACATTCTCCGTAGGCTCCAGCCCCATCTTCCGCAGCTGCGCGGCAATATAGGCGGCTGCTTCCTTCTCCTGCCCGGAAAGCTCCGGGTGTGCGTGGAGCCAATGGTAATGCTCCACCACCGTTTCTTCATATTGCCGGATCAATACTTTTACCTGCTCCATATGACACCGTCCTTACGCAAAAATCGCCATACAGATGGGTACAGTGATGCAGGCCAGCAGGCTGGTGATCAGCGTCAGGGATGCACCTGTCCGGCAGTCCTCTCCCACCAGCCTCGGAAATACGATGGTATTCATGCCGCAGGGCATGGCGTGCATCATCAGGGCAGGGATCACGATGTCCTCAAATCCCAGCAGCTTCAAAGATCCGGCGATGGCACAGGGGATCACCAGCAGCCGCAGCGCCGCCACAATGTAGTTGTTTCTGCCCTTCAGAAGAGAGAGCAGATCGAATTCCGAGATTACCATGCCGGCCAGCAGCATGCCCACCGGCGCCATACAGGCGGCGGACTTGTCCACAAGGCTGTCCAGCACATAGGGAAGTTTCAGTCCGGTAAGGCCGATGATGGCGCCCACGATGCTGGCAGTCATCACGGGGTTGAAAAACCGCTTCAGGGAGAACTTCGTTTTCGTCAGCATGGCATAGCCGAGGGTATAGGTATACATGGAGATGGGCAGGGCGAAGATCATGGCGTTCTGCAGCATCAGGTCACCGAACAGACCGCTCACCAGCGGATAGCCGAAAAAGCCGTAGTTGGAGACTGTCAGACTGTAGCGGTACACCACCTGCAGATAGGACTTTTTCGCCAGCAGCTTTGCCAGCACATCGCCTACCACCAGCATGACGCCCATAATGATAAAGGAGGCCAGCAGCAGCGGATACTTCTCACGGATATAGGGGATGGTGAAGTTGGCCGAATAGGTATTGACCACCGTACAGGGCAGGAACACATATACCTGCAGGGCGGAGAGCAGCTTTGTGTGGGCGCTGTTCACCTTGCCCGCCTTACACAGGATATAGCCCACCGCCGCGAACAAAATCAGCAGCAGCACCTGCTGCATAACGATAAACATAAGACTTCCTCCGCTTGTCAGCTCTCAGCAGAATGCTGTTTTGCCAGCTCCGCGTTTTCTACGATGATCTTCTGGAAAATTTCCCGGGTCTCACAGATGAACTTGCCCCAGCTTTCCGGGTCGATGAAGGGATTTCCGCCCTCCCGCAGCTGCTTCTCCCGCTTTTCCAGCGTGTGGTTGTTGGCAGGATGGTTGCCCAGATGGATGTCCACTTGTTCCTTCTCCATCTGCTCCAGGGAGGCCAGCATCCGTTGCGGCATATCCTGCGGCAGACCATAATACAACAGGTAGGGCAGCGCCACCTGCATGTGACCCACGCCGCCCAGCAAGCCCGCACGATACGTCTTTCCCCCGTCGGTGACGTCCATGAAAAAGCTCATCACGCCCAGCGTATGTCCCGGTGTCAGTACGCAGCGGATCTCCTTGCCGCCGAAGGAGAAGATCTCTCCGTCCTGCAGTTCCCGGTCAATGACGGGGATAAGCAGTGGGTTGGAACTGGCGCGCTTGGGGTTCTCCCGCATGGAGGCAGCGTCCGCTGCACTGACAGCCACCTTGGTTCCATACAGATTCCGGAACTCATTGGAAGCACCGAAGTGATCAGAGTGGGCATGGGTCAGGATGATCCAGCGTACATCCGCGGGATCAAAGCCCAGGCGGATGATGCTCGCCCACAGCAGGTGCTTTGCCTGAGGATAGCCGGCATCAATGAGGATCAGACCTTCTTCCGTCCGGATCAGATGGATGCACACCTTCCGGTCGCCCACATAATAAAGGTCATCGGCGATCCGGAAGGGCGCAATGGCCTCTGTGGACGGCGCCGCGTAAAACTGCTTGCTCTTTTCCGAGCCGTTTTTCCAGTACTCACGCATATATTCTTCATACCAAGTCATAAGGCACCTCCGTATGTGAATGATTGCTGTCACTATACTAAACCTGCGTCTCCTTGTAAATGGAAATAATGCAACCGTATGGAATTTTTATAACTGATATTGCAAAAAAGTCGTCTGTGTGCTACCATTTCCCCGGTGATTCTATGCTAAAACATATAGAAAATTTAAAACTCATCAGTGTGATCCAGGGCGTTACCAATCCCAGCGCTGTTCACACAAACTATGCGCACCGGCTCATTCTGCGGCTCACCGGCACCGTCCGGTACCATCTTCCCCATCAGACGCCGGTGCTGGGCCCCGGCGATGTGCTGTTTCTCGCCAACAGTCCCCCCTATCACGGCGAGATCCTGCCGTCGGACTCTGCCACCTATATTCTGGTGAATTTTGAGGGCGACCTGACCGACACGCCTCCCGGCGGCTATGTCCTGCGCGGCCAGACAGAGCTGCACAACCTCTTTCTGCGGCTGTATCAGAACTGGTCTGTCCAGACGCCGGCCAACCAGTGCCGGTGCATGGCGCTGCTGTACGAGCTGCTGTCCCACTTCGCCGGCAGCGGTCACGAGAACACCGCCGGTCAGGCCTACGCCAGAATTCAGCCGGCACTGAAATATCTGGAGGCGCATATCTTTGACCCCACGCTGAAAATCGGCAGTCTCCATGATCGCTGCGGCATGTCGGACACCTATTTCCGCCGCATTTTCCTTGCCCGCTTCGGCGTCAGTCCCAAGCGCTACGTCACGGACCGACGGCTGGCACAGGCCAAGGCCATTCTGGACAACGGCGACTTCTCCACCATCGGCGAGGTGGCATGGATGGTGGGTTTTGAGGACGCCCTCTATTTCAGCAAGGCCTTCCGCAGCAAGTATGGCTATCCCCCCTCTGCCCAATAAACACGGGGGTGTTGCATAATGCAACACCCCCGTGAAAATCCGCAAGAAGCCTATGACTTCTTGCGGATTTTTCGCCTGCGGGCGGGTGATTCAAACCGTGAAGGGGGCTCCAAGACCGCCCCCTTCACACATCCCCTGCCAGGAGTGCCTGCTCCTCTTGCAGGTATTCTTATTTTACAACAGGCCCTTCCATATACATATTTAAATAGCCTCGCAGATGAGACGGCCCATTTCCCGGCAGCCCACCTTCTTCATGCCCTCGGACATGATATCGCCGCAGCGGTAGCCGTCGTCCAGCACGCGGCTGACGGCGTCCTCGATGGCCTTGGCCTCGGCCAGCATGTCGAAGGAATTGCGCAGCAGCTCCGCTGCCGCCAGAATGGTGCCGATGGGGTTGGCGGCATCCGTACCGGCAATATCTGGTGCGGAGCCGTGGATGGGCTCATAGACGCCCAGCGTGCCATTGCCCATGGATGCAGAGGGAATCAGCCCGATGGAGCCGCCGATGATGCTGGCCTCGTCGGAAAGGATGTCGCCGAACAGGTTCTCCGTCACGATAACGTCGAACTGGTGAGGCGCGCGGATGATCTGCATGGCGCAGTTATCCACATACATATGCTTCAGCTCCACATCGGGATAGCTCTCCGCCACCTCGGTCACCACACGACGCCACAGCCGGGAGGTGGCCAGCACGTTGGCCTTATCCACGGAGCAGACCTTCTTCCGGCGCTTCTCCGCCAGACGGAAGGCCACATGGGCGATGCGGCGGATCTCCTCCTCGGTGTAGGCCATGATATCCGTGGCCTGCTCCTGTCCGTTCACCTGCTCACTGCGGTGCTCACCGAAGTACACACCGCTGACCAGCTCACGCACCACCACGAAGTCCACGCCCTTGTCGGATATCTCCGGCTTCAGGGGACAGGCGTCCTTCATCTGGGGGAAGAGCTTGGTGGGCCGGATGTTGGCGTACAGGCCCAGAGAGCTGCGCATCCGCAGCAGACCCCGCTCAGGACGGATCTCCTTGGGAACGCTGTCCCACTTGGGGCCGCCCACGGCGCCCAGCAGCACCGCGTCGGAATTCAGGCACTTGTCCAGACTCACCTGCGGAAAGGGATCTCCGTAGGCGTCAATGGCACAGCCGCCCATGAGGGTCTCATCATAGGTGAAGGCATGGCCGAACTTGTCTGCCACACGGTTCAGCACGTTGATGGCTTCGCCCACGATCTCCGGGCCGATGCCGTCTCCGCGGATCACTGCAATTTTCTTTTCCATGACGCTCACCCCTTGGCAGAAGCCATCAGACCGCCCTTGTCGATCATGTCGCGGATGAAGGGCGGGAAGGGCTCCGCCTGATAGGTCTCGCCCTTGGTAACATTAGTGATGACGCCGGTATCGAAGTCGATGGTGACCTCGTCGCCGTCGGCAATGCCGTCGCTGGCAGCCTCGCACTCCAGAATGGCAAGGCCGATGTTGATGGCGTTGCGGTAGAAAATGCGGGCGAAGGTCTTGGCGATGACGCAGCTGACGCCTGCGGCGCGGATGGCGATGGGCGCGTGCTCACGGGAGGAGCCGCAGCCAAAGTTCCAGCCGCCCACCATGATGTCGCCGTCGTTGACTCTTTTAATAAAGGTATTGTCGATATCCTCCATGCAGTGGGCGGCCAGCTCCTTGTGATCCTGGGTGTTCAGATACCGGGCGGGGATGATGACGTCGGTGTCGATGTTGTCACCGTACTTGAAAACCTTACCGTGTGCGTTCATGCCATAACCTCCTTGGGGTGAGTGATCTTGCCGGTGATGGCGGAAGCAGCCGCCACGGCGGGAGAGGCCAGATAGACCTCGCTTTCCACGTGGCCCATGCGGCCCACGAAGTTACGGTTGGTGGTGGAAACGCACCGCTCACCAGCCGCCATGCAGCCCATGTGGCCGCCCAGACAGGGGCCGCAGGTGGGCGTAGAGACCACGCAGCCGGCGTCGATGAAGGTGGCCATCCAGCCCTGACGGATACATTCCTTATAGACCGCCTGCGTAGCGGGGATGACGATGCAGCGGACACCGTCGGCGATGTGACGGCCCTTCAGGATGGCAGCGGCGGCCTCCATGTCGGCAAACTGGCCGTTGGTGCAGGAGCCGATGACCACCTGATCAATGGCGATGTCGCCGGATTCGGCGGCAAGGTGCGCGTTCTCCGGCAGATGGGGGAACGCCACGGTGCAGTCGATCTCGCTGAGGTTCAGCTCGATGACGCGGGTGTACTCGGCGTCGGGATCGGCCTCAAAGGCCTCCCAGGGGCGGTTGACGCGGCCTTCCACATAGGCACGGGTGACCTCGTCCACGGCGAAGATGCCGTTCTTGGCGCCGGCCTCGATGGCCATGTTGGCCATGGTGAGACGGTCGTAGATGGTGAGGTTCTTCAGGCCGGAGCCGGAGAACTCCAGAGACTGGTACAGTGCGCCGTCCACGCCGATCATGCCGATGAGGTGGAGGATGGCGTCCTTACCGGAAACATAGGGTTTGAATTCGCCGGTAACATTAACCTTGATGGCAGAGGGCACCTTGAACCATGTCTGGCCGGTGGCCATGGCATAACCCATGTCCGTGGAGCCGACGCCGGTGGAGAATGCGCCCAGTGCGCCGTAAGTACAGGTGTGGGAGTCGGCGCCGATGATGGCCTCGCCGGGGCCTACCAGACCCTTTTCCGGCAGCAGGGCGTGCTCCACACCCATGGCGCCCACATCGAAGTAGTTGTCGATGTCAAACCGCTTGGCAAAGGTGCGGCACTGCTTGCACTGGGTGGCGGCCTTGATGTCCTTGTTGGGGGTGAAGTGATCCATGACCAGAGCGATGCGGCTCTTGTCAAAGACCTTGTCGAAGCCGGCGGCTTCAAACTCGTTGATGGCAACGGGAGAGGTGATATCGTTGCCCAGTACCAGATCCAGCTTCGCCATGATGAGCTGGCCTGCCCGGACGGATTCCAGCCCGGCGTGCTTGGCCAGGATCTTCTGTGTCATTGTCATTCCCATGATCATTGTCCTCCCAGAAGCTTATTGATGCCGTTGACATAGGCACGGATGGAAGATTCGATGATATCCGTGGAGAGGCCGCGGCCGGTAACGGACTTGCCGTTGCAGGACAGCTTGACGGTGGCCTCGCCGATGGCGTCCTCGCCGTCGGTAACGGCGTTGAGGCTGAAGTTGGTAAGGGTCACGTCCATGCCGGACAGACGGTTGATGACCTGGAAGGCGGCGTCCAGAGGGCCGGTACCGATGGCCACGTCCTGAATGTCCTCGCCGTCTCTGCGGAGCTTGATGCAGGCGGTGTTGGGCACGCCCATGCCGGTGGTGACCACGTGGCTGATGAAGTCATAGGTGGCATTGTCCACGCGGCGGCGGTTCAGCACCAGCGCCTCCAGATCGGAGCTGGTGATGGACTTCTTCCGGTCGGCCAGCTTCTTGAAACGGACGAAGATCTCCTCCATCTGCTCGGGAGTGACCTCGAAGCCCATGGATTCCAGACGGTCACGCAGGGCGTGCTTTCCGGAATGCTTGCCCAGCACCATGGTGTTCTGGGGGATGCCCACATCCGTGGACTTCATGATCTCGTAGGTCTGGGCGTTGGCGATGACACCGTGCTGGTGGATGCCGGACTCATGGGCAAAGGCGTTGGCGCCCACGATGGACTTGCTGGGAGCCACGGGCACACCGGTGATGTTGCTCAGCAGCTTGCTGGAACGGTAGATCTGTTTGGTATTGATGTTGGTGTCCGCCTGATAGAAATCCTGACGGGTCTTCAGCGCCATGACGATCTCTTCCAGGCTGGCGTTGCCGGCGCGCTCGCCAATGCCGTTGACGGTGCATTCCACCTGTGTGGCACCGGCGGCGATACAGGCCAGCGTGTTGGCCACGGCCAGACCCAGATCGTCGTGGCAGTGGACGGAGATATCCACATTCTCCACGCCCTCCACGTTCTCACGGAGGTAGGTGATGAGATTGGCCATTTCCATGGGAGTGGAGTAACCCACGGTATCCGGCACGTTGATGACAGTGGCGCCGGCGGCGATGGCGGTGGTGTAGGCCTTGGCAAGGAAGCTCCACTCGGAACGGGAGGCATCCTCGGCGGAGAACTCGATGTCCTCACAGAAGCGCTTGGCGTAGGCAACGTTCTCTGCGATGCTGGAGAGCACTTCCTCACGGGTCATCCGCAGCTTATACTCCATATGAATGTCACTGGTGGCCAGGAATACATGAATGCGCGGGTACTTCGCGTCCTTCACGGCTTCCCAGGCGGCGTCAATATCGGCCTTTGTGCAGCGGGCGAGACTGGCGACCTTACAGTTTGTGACATTGGCGGAAATGGTCTGTACGCTCTTGAAATCCATAGGCGAGGCGATGGCGAAGCCTGCCTCAATGACATCCACGCCGAGACGGTCCAGCTGTCTGGCCATCTCGATTTTTTCCATCAGGTTCATGCTGCAGCCGGGGGACTGCTCACCGTCGCGCAGCGTTGTGTCAAATACCTTGATCTGCTTCATGCTTGCTATGCTCCTCCTTGAAAATGGGTACAAAAAAAGCCTCCGTCTCTTTCATCAAGAGACGAAAGCCATAGCTTCCGCGGTACCACTCTTCTTGGCATGGTTCTCCATGCCCACTTCCGGCATCGGCCCTTCCGGGCGAATCCGCCTCTCTGATAACGGTGAGGAAGCCCGTCCGAACCTACGCAAGCTTCAGTCCGGCTGCTCGAGGGCCAGTAGATCTCCCCGTCCGCACTGCCTCGCACCGCCCGGCAGCTCTCTGGAGCTTCATGGAAAGACTTTCTCCCTGTCATAGCATTTGCTGTTTGATTGTTACCGCAAGATTACAGGATTTTCCCTCTTTTGTCAAGTACCAATTTATCATGAAAAATTGTGGAATTCGCCCTTGTATTTGATGGATATTGCGTGTATACTGCAAGAAACACGTCTTATATATCAGAAAGGACTCTATACTCTTATGGATAACCTCGCTCTGGCGCAGCAGCTGCGCCATCTGGTGATCTTCAAAAACCTGCGGGCGGAGCCGCTGTTTTCCGCACTGGCCGCCGCGCTGGAATCCGGCGACGCGGGCAGCGTCTGCGATCTGGCCGCAGAGTTGTACCCCCGGGGCATGAATCTGCGTCAGGCCTTGGCCACGGCGCTGCTGCAGGACGACAATTTCTGCGTCCGGGAATCTGCCGCCCTGCGCCCCCTGCCCCGTCAGGCGGCAGAATGGCTGGATCGTGAGCTGGACATTCTGGAGGAAGCGCTGCTGGCCTCCGCCAACCTGCAGTCCCCTGCCCTGCCTGCGTGGGAGCTGGAGGGCGAATCCCTCTCCGCCGTCTATAAGAAGATGCTGCGGGACGCTCCCTGTCTGGGCTACGGCATTTTCTCCCAGTACTATGTATTCTCCGTCTCCCCCGAGGGTTCACTCATTCCTATCGAGCATCCTGATCCCCAGCGGCTCAGCGAGCTGTACGGCTATGAGGCGGAGCGGCAGAAGCTGCTGCGGAACACCCAGGCTCTGCTGCAGGGTCTGCCCGCCAACAACGTGCTGCTGTACGGCGACGCCGGCACCGGCAAGTCCAGCACCGTCAAGGCGCTGGTCAACGAGTATAAGGATCAGGGCCTGCGGCTGATCCAGGTGGAAAAGAGCCGCCTGCGCCACATCCCTGCCCTGCTGGACAGCCTTACCGCCAACCCCCTGAAGTTCATCCTGTTTATCGATGACCTGTCCTTCGCCGCCGACGATCACGATTATACCGCTCTGAAGACCGTGCTGGAGGGCAGCGTGGCCGCCCGTTCCAGCAACACCGTGGTCTATGCCACCAGCAACCGCCGCCATCTCATTCAGGAGACCTTCCAGTCCCGTCAGGGCGATGAGATCCACATCAGCGACACACTTGAGGAGGTGTCCAGCCTGTCCGCCCGGTTCGGCATCGTCATCACCTTTGGCCGTCCTGACAAGGACCTCTATCTCAGCGTGGTGGAGAAGCTGGCGGAGAAGGCCGGCCTTGCGCTGGAGGATGCTCTCTACAAGGAAGCCGAGGCGTATGCCCTCCGGGCCGGTGGCCGCTCTCCTCGTGTGGCGCGTCAGTATATTGAATACAAAATCGCCATGGATTGCGATGCTTCTTGTGCAAAATGACGATTGACGAAAAGACCGCTCCTATCGTAAAATCTTTAATAATCTAAACAGACGAAATGCAAGGAAGGGAACACGTTTCTTTCAGATGCCTTCAGAGAGCTGCCGGTGGGTGCAAGGCAGCAGGCTGAGGAAGACTGCAGTCATCCCTGAGCAGTACGCCGAAGGACGGAGGACTGACCGTCTGCGTAAGCGGCACCGGGCGCGCCCGTTACAGCGCCG
The DNA here is from genome assembly GCA_964593575.1 of uncultured Oscillibacter sp. GTDB lineage: Bacteria > Bacillota > Clostridia > Oscillospirales > Oscillospiraceae > Oscillibacter. The sequence goes on along the minus strand of CAZQJD010000006.1, from coordinate 3,856 downwards.
GACATTGTTGGATGTCCATGAGAGGTCTGACCACCCGCAGTGCAGCGCGGGGGATCAGGCAATAAGAGTGGTACCGCAGAGTCGTTATAACAACGCCTTTGTCTCTTTTCTATTGGAAGAGACAAAGGCGTTTTGTGTTCTTTTTGACGGACACCAGAGTCCTCACCATCTACCGCAAGGAGGAAATCACCATGTTATTGACCGGCGCACAGATCATCGCGGAGGTGCTCATCGAGCAAGGCGTCACCGACCTGTTCGGTTATCCCGGCGGCGCTGCTCTGAACATCTATGACGCACTGTATGAGCGTCAGGACCGGATCACCCATCACCTCACCGCCCACGAGCAGGGCGCAGCCCATGCGGCCGACGGCTATGCCCGCGCCAGCGGCAAGGTGGGTGTCTGCATGGCCACCAGCGGCCCCGGCGCCACCAATCTGGTCACCGGTATCGCCACCGCATTCCTGGACAGCATCCCCATGGTGGCCATCACCGCCAACGTGGGCACCGACCTCATCGGCAAGGACAGCTTCCAGGAGGTGTTCATCACCGGCATCACCACCCCCATTACCAAGCATAACTTCGCCGTGCGGGATATCACCCGTCTGGCACATACCCTCCGCTCCGCTTTCCGCATCGCGTCCAGCGGGCGCAAGGGCCCTGTCCTCATTGACATTCCCAAGGACATCAGCGCCGCCGTCTGTGAGTTCACACCTGAGCCGCCCATCGCGGCAGAACCGGCCGCTATCCCCGCTCCCCAGCTGCTGCAGGAAGTGGCAGACATGGTCAACCGCTGCAAACGTCCCGTCCTTTACTATGGCGGCGGTGTCATCAGCGCAGGCGCTTCCGAAGAGCTGCTGGCCTTCGCACGGAAGGCACACATCCCCGCCTGCCATACCCTGATGGGTACTGGCGTCATCGGCTTCGGCGACGAGCTGGATCTGGGCATGATCGGCATGCACGGCAGCGTCACCGCCAACGCAGCCATCGACCGGGCGGATCTGGTGCTGGCTGTGGGCTCCCGGTTCAGCGACCGCGTGGCCCTGAAGAGCAACGCCTTTGCTCCCCGGGCCAAAATCGTCCACATGGACATCGACCCCAGCGAGTTTGACAAGAACGTGGTCTGCGACCTGGCGGTGGGCGGCGACCTGAAGGCCGCTCTGGCCGGTCTGCTCCCCCTGATCAAGGAGCGTGACCGCAGCGCATGGCAGGCCGAGATCGACGGCTGGCGCGCCACCGACGCCACGCTGGCACAGCGCCGCAGCGGTTTCTTCCCCCAGGCCATTATGGAGATCATCGGCGAGGAGGCCGGCAAGGACGCCGTCATCGTCACCGACGTGGGCCAGCACCAGATGTGGGCGGCCCAGTTCTGCAAGCAGACCCATCCCCGGGGCTTCCTCACCAGCGGCGGCCTGGGCACCATGGGCTTCGGCCTGGGCGCTGCCATCGGCGCAAAGCTGGCGCTGGGCGAAGCTGTCACCGTGGTCCATATCACCGGCGACGCATCCTTCCACATGAACATGCAGGAGACCTGCACCGCCGTGTCAGAGGGACTGCAGATCATCACCGTTCTCATGGACAACCGGACGCTGGGCATGGTACGGCAGCTGCAGCATTACTTCCAGGGCAGCCGCTACATTGCCACCGAACCTGACCGCAAGACCGATTTCGTCATGCTGGAGAACGCCTTCGGCGGCACCGGCTTCCGGGCTGAGAATGCGGAGGAATTCCGCACCGCACTGCGCAAGGCCATGGGGACCAACGGCCCCAGCCTCATCCACTGCCCCATCGGCTCCGAGGAGCTGGTTCTGCCCATGATCGCTTCCGGCAAAACCGTCAGCGACATCATTCTTGAGCCGTAAGGAGGAAGACAATATGCCGCAAATTCAGCCGCAAGCACCGTCCAAGGCCGTTCTGGCCCTGCTGGTGGAAAATAACGCCGGTGTCCTGGTACGGGTAGCCACTCTGTTTGGCCGCCGTGGCTACAACATCGACTCGCTGACGGTTTCCGAGACCAACGACCCCGGCATCTCCCGCATCACCATCACCGCACAGGGCGACCAGAACATCATCAACCAGATCGTTCAGCAAACCCAGAAGCTGGTGGAGGTCCGCGCCGTCCGCATCGAGGATGTCAGCAACGCCATCCAGCGTGAACTGCTGCTGGTGAAGCTGCGCACCAACGAGCGGCAGCGGAGCCAGATCAAGGAGATCTGCGAGATCTACGAGGCCAAGATCGTAGATCTGACCAAGAGCAGCCTCATCATTGAGCTCACCGGCAAGCCCGGCAAGATCGACGCTTTCCTGGACGTGCTGGCTCCCTACGAGATCATTGAGCAGTGCCGCACCGGCGTCACCACCATCGGACGCGGCCCCGACGTGATCCCCTACGACCATTCCGAAAGTCACCGGGCCTGAGTCCGGCGCAGCATACAGTCCCACACAAGCTACATCAACATTCCGTCCACCGGACGGCAACACAAAAAAGGAGAAACGACCATGATCAACAAGTATTACGACACCGATTGCAACCTCAGCATGCTGGACGGCAAGACCGTCGCCGTCATCGGCTTCGGCTCTCAGGGCCATGCCCACTCCGAAAACCTGGCAGAAAGCGGCGTCAACGTCGTCGTCGGTCTGCGCAAGGGCTCCGCTCACTGGGCCAAGGCTGCTGCCTTCGCCGAGACCTGCCCCAACTTCAAGGTGATGGAAGTGGAAGATGCCGCCAAGGCCGGCGACATCGTCATGATGCTGGTTCCCGACGAAATGGCGGCTGACGTTTACAACAAGCAGGTTGCCCCCCATATGACCGAGGGCAAGACTCTGGCCTTCGCCCACGGCTTCAACATCCACTTCCAGGCTGTTCAGCCCCCCAAGGACGTTGACGTCATCATGATCGCTCCCAAGGGCCCCGGCCACACCGTCCGCAGCCAGTATGTCCAGGGCAAGGGCGTGCCCAGCCTCATCGCTATTCATCAGGACTACACCGGCAAGGCCAAGGAGACCGCTCTGGCCTACGCTTCCGGCATTGGCGCCGGCCGCGCCGGTATCCTGGAGACTACCTTCCGTGAAGAGACCGAGACCGACCTGTTCGGTGAGCAGGCTGTCCTGTGCGGCGGCGTCTGCGAGCTGATCATGGCTGGCTTCGACACTCTGGTGGAGGCCGGTTATGCTCCCGAGATGGCCTACTTCGAGACCTGCCACGAGATGAAGCTCATCGTTGACCTCATCAACGAGGGCGGCCTGGCCAAGATGCGCTACTCCGTCTCCAACACCGCTGAGTACGGCGACTACCGCACCGGCAAGCGTATCATCACCGAGGAGACCCGCAAGGAGATGAAGAAGATCCTGGGCGAGATCCAGGACGGCACCTTCGCCTCTGAGTTCCTCACCGAGATGAGCCCCACCGGCGGCCGCCGCACCCACTTCCTGGCACAGCGCCGTGTTGCTGCCGGTCACGCCATCGAAAAGGTTGGCGCCGAGCTGCGCAAGATGATGAGCTGGCTGAAGAAGTAATTCCCCTTTCCGATGACAGGCCGCGTCTTCCCGACGCGGCCTGCGGCATATACGCTTGACACAGAATGCCGGATTCGGTAAGATAACCTGTGAACAGGTGTTTATCAGGACACATTTGGAAATAATTGGTACTTTCGGAGGTAATCCCTATGCGCTCTGACGTTGTTAAGAAAGGCATTCCCGCCGCCCCCAACCGCTCTCTGCTGTACGCCCTGGGCTACACCAAGGAGGAGCTGGAGCGGCCCCTCATCGGCGTGGTCTGCTCCTATAACGAGATCGTGCCCGGCCACATGAATCTGGACAAGATCTCCGAGGCCGTCAAGGCCGGCATCCGTGCCGCCGG
>CAZQJD010000005.1:0-29062 GCA_964593575.1 uncultured Oscillibacter sp. | reverse complement strand
GAGAGCATCGGCCTGAACGTGGAGGCCATGATCGTTGACAACGGCTCTCACACCGCTATGCGTAAGGATCCCGCCACCGGTCACGACATCGGCTGCTGGGAGGTCCAGAAGAACGAGGAGAACCCCGTTCTGCAGTCCACCTTCGTCACCGGCACCCAGGGCTGGTGGAAGAGCGACGCCAAGGACGCTGCCATCGCCATCATGAAGTCCACGCCCACCGGCTCCGCTGAGTCCATCGCCGCTTACAACGACTACCTGCAGGCCGTCGCCGACGAGGTTCCCTACATCCTGTTCGGCCATCTGATCGGCTACCTGTGGACCGCTCCCAACTATGTCGCTGACCAGACCGGTCAGACCAACTACTACTGGAACAACTACTTCACCGATTGATTTCCACCGCACTGTTCTGATCCTGAATGTTTAACACTGATCCGGGGAGGCGTCTCCGCCTCCCCGGACAGGTACTCTTTGAAAGGAGAGACGTGTCTTGCTAAAATTTACCATCCGGCGAATTTATTCGGCCATCCCGGTCCTGCTCATCGTGATGACGCTGGCCTTCGCGCTGATCCGCATCATTCCCGGCGACCCCGCCATCATGATCCTGGGCGAGGAGGCCACCGAGCAGGAATATGCCGAGCTCCGTGAAAGACTTGGCCTGAACGATCCCCTCATCGTTCAGTACGCGCGTTATATGAAGAACACCATCACCGGCAACTGGGGCACCTCCATGTATAACAACAAGGATGTTTTTGAGAACATCTTTGCACGGTGGGAGCCCACCATCCTGCTGACCATTTATTCCACAATACTGGCTGTGGTCATCGGCGTACCCATCGGCATCATTGCCGCTAAACATCGAAATTCCGCTCTGGATTACGGCATCACCACACTGTCCGCCGTCGGCATGTCCGCCCCCTATTTCTGGGTGGCGCTGATGCTGATCTATCTGGTGGGCGTCAAGCTGCGCTGGCTGCCGATCCAGGGTTACGTTCCCCTTTCCAAGGGTGATTTTGTGGCCACCATCCGGTGCCTGACCATGCCCGCCTTCGCTCTGTCCCTGTCTCATCAGGCGACCCTGTGCCGCTACACCCGTACCATGATGCTGGACGTGCTGAACAACGACTACATCCGTACCGCCCATGCCAAGGGTCTGCGTGAGAACGTGGTTTACTACAAGCACGCTCTGAAGAACGCTCTGGCTCCCGTTGTCACCAACATCGGCTTCGCCATCGCCTCCAAGCTGGGCGGCTCCACCGTTACCGAGACCGTGTTCAACCTGCCCGGCATCGGCAAGCTGGCCTATGACTCCCTGATGCGCCGTGACTACGATCAGGAGATGGCCGTTATTCTCTTCGTGGCGATCATTCTGATCTTCACCAATATCATGCTGGATATTGTCTACAAGCTTCTGGATCCCCGGATCGAATTCGATTGATAGAGGAGGGCAAAGCAGTGAAAAGAAACAAGAAAAAAATGACCAAAAAGGCCTTCCTGAAAAGATATCTCCGTGTTATGGTGTCCGGCGCAGTGCTGGTTTGCATCTTTGCAGTGGCCATCTTCGCACCCCTCATCGCTACCCACGACCCCTATGAGGTCAACATCTACAACATGAACCAGAAGCCCAGCGCGGAGCATTATTTCGGTACCGACTGCTACGGACGCGATATCTTCTCCCGCGTTGTCTACGGCGGCCGTGTCTCTCTGGTCATCACCTTCTCGGTGACCACGCTGGCCATCGTCATCGGCACCTGTCTGGGCCTGCTGGTGGGCTACTACAAGTGGGCTGACCGCATCATCATGCGATTCCTGGAGGGCTTCAGCGCCATTCCCGGCACCCTGCTGTCCATCACCATCATCACCGTGCTGGGCAACGGTATTGACAAGCTGATCATCGCCATGGTGCTGGTGCGTCTCACCGGTATCGCCCGTCTGGTGCGTCAGCAGGTCCTCTCCCTGAAGGAGAAGGAGTTCGTGGAGTGCGCCAAGGCCTGCGGCGCCTCCGACCTGCGCATCATCTTCAAGCACATCCTGCCCCAGTGCACCTCTCCCCTGATCATCCGCTTCACCAGCGGTCTGGGCGGCGCTATCCTGGGTCAGGCCGCTCTGGCATTCCTGGGCGTCGGCCTGGATCCCCGTATCCCCAACTGGGGCGGCATCATCAACGAGGGCCGCAACTTCATTCTGTCCATGCCTTACCAGTGCGCTTACGCCGGTGTCGCCATCATGCTCACCACTCTGGCATTCTCCATCATGGGTGACGGTGTCCGCGACATTCTGGACCCCAAGCTGAGATAAGGAGGCTGTCATTATGGAAAAAGAAAAAGTCATTGAAGTCAAGGACTTAAAACTCTATTTCGACGGCAATTACGGCACCACTCAGATCCTCAACGGCATCAGCTTTGATATCCACGCCGGTGAGACTCTGGGCATCGTGGGTGAGTCCGGCTGCGGCAAGTCCCAGACCGCCATGTCCATCATGCGTCTGAACAAGGCCCGTCTGGAGGGCGAGATCCTCTTCAAGGGCACCAACCTCCTGACTCTGCCCATGGCCGACATGCGCAAGATCCGCGGCAACGAGATCTCCATGATCTTCCAGGACCCCATGACCTGCCTGAACCCCGTGTTCACCATCGGCCATCAGCTCAGCGAGGTGTTCCGCCTCCATCAGGGCATGAACAAGTCCGAGGCCTGGCAGGCCTCCATCGAGGCTCTGAAGATGGTCAATATCCCCATCCCCGAGAAGCGTGTCAAGGATTATCCCCATCAGATGTCCGGCGGTATGCGCCAGCGCGTCATGATCGCCATGGCTCTGGCCTGTAAGCCCCAGCTGCTGATCGCGGACGAGCCCACCACCGCTCTGGACGTTACCATCCAGGCGCAGGTGCTGGACCTGATGCGCAATCTGCGTGACGAGACCGGCACCGCCATCGCCTTCATCACCCACGACCTGGGCGTCGTGTCCGAAATGTGCGAGCGTGCCATCGTCCTCTACTGCGGCGAGATCATGGAAGAGTCTCCCACCAAGGACCTCTTCGAGAAGCCGCTGCATCCCTATACCGAGGGCCTGCTGAACGCACTGCCCAAGCCCGGCCAGCGCGAAGGCTCTCTGTACGTCATCCCCGGCACCGTGCCTCCCGCCGGTCAGTTCCCCAAGGGCTGCGTCTTCGCGCCCCGCTGCCAGTATGCCACCGAGCGCTGCCATGCTGAGAAGCCCCAGCTGTTCCAGATGGGCGAGGGTCGTGCCGTCCGCTGCCACCGTTATGAGAAGGAGGGGCAGGTCAAATGAGCGAAAAGAAAGTGTTGCTGGAGGCCAAGAACCTCCGTAAATGGTTCCCCATCAAGAAGTGGTTCTTCGAGAAGCAGAGCTACGTCAAGGCTGTTGACGACGTCACCCTGACCCTGTACCGGGGCGAGACCCTGGGCATCGTGGGCGAGTCCGGCTGCGGTAAGTCCACCATGGCCCGTTCTCTGCTGCGCCTCATCGAGCCCACCGACGGCGAGCTGATCTATGACGGCATGGATCTGCGGGCCATGAAGGGCAAGGAGCTGCGCAAGCTCCGCGCCCGCATGCAGATCGTGTTTCAGGACCCCTACAGCTCTCTGAACCCCCGCATGAAGATCGATGAGATCGTCTCCGAGCCCATGATCATCAGCGGCATGAAGAAGACCAAGGCCGAGTGCATGGACCGCGTCTATGAGCTGCTGGAAATGGTCGGTCTCGATCCCAGCTATGTGGATCGTTATCCCCATGAGTTCTCCGGCGGTCAGCGTCAGCGCATCGTTATCGCCCGCGCTCTGGCCACCAGCCCCGAGCTGCTGATCTGCGACGAGCCGGTCTCCGCACTGGACGTTTCCGTTCGCGCACAGGTCCTGAACCTGCTGGAGGAGCTGCAGGAGAAGCTGAACCTGACCTATCTGTTCATCTCCCACGACCTGTCCGTGGTCGAGCACCTGTGCGACCGCGTGGCCATCATGTATCTGGGCCAGCTGATGGAGCTGGGTACTGTGGATCAGATCTACGACAATCCCAGCCATCCCTACACCCAGGCCCTGCTGTCCGCCATCCCCAAGGTGGGCCAGCACGACAACTCCGGCCGCATCCTGCTGGAGGGCGACATTCCCAGCCCCGCAAATCCCCCCACCGGCTGCCGCTTCCGCACCCGCTGCCGCTTCGCCACCGAGGCCTGCTCCAAGGTTCCTCAGACCACCGAGATCGAGCCCGGCCACTTTGTGGCCTGCCGCCTGATGTACGAAAAGTGAGCGGAGAGGGACGAGACAACGAAATCAACCCAAAAAAGGGGCAGCAGACGCTGCCCCTTTTCCCCATTGGGGGAAGCCATCATAAATATAATAATGGAGGATCACTATGAAACAGGTCGATATCCTGGTCCAGAAGTACGCGGAGACTGTATATGAGCATTACAAGTGGCTCCACGCGCATCCCGAGCTGTCCGGTCAGGAAAAGGAATCCGCCGCTTATATCGCCGCCGCTCTGCGGAAGATGGGGCTGGAGCCCATCGAGAACGTAGGCGGCTACGGCGTCATCGCCGTCATCGAGGGCAAGGGCCCCGGCAAGTGCGTGGGTCTGCGCGCCGACTTTGACGCGCTGCCCATCACCGAGTGCACCGGTCTGCCCCATGCCTCCCAGAACCCCGGCGTCATGCACGCCTGCGGCCACGACGCCCATGCCGCCATGCTGCTGGGCGCGGCTTACGTCCTGAATGAGCTGCGCGGCGAGTTCAACGGCTGTGTCAAGCTGCTGTTCCAGCCCTCTGAGGAAAACTCCGCCGACAGCGGCTCCAAGCGCATGATCGCCGACGGCGCTCTGGAAAATCCCCATGTGGACGCCGTCATCGGCCAGCACATGTCTCCCGACCGTCCCGTGGGTACCGTGGCCAGCAAGCCCGGCGCACTGTCCGCCGCTTCCGACCGCTTCTTCATCACCATCGAGGGCAAGGCCTGCCACGCTTCCGCACCTCACAACGGCGTGGACGCCGTGCTGGTGGGCGCTCAGGTCATTACCGCCCTGCAGAGCATCGTGGCCCGCAATGTGGCTCCCCTGAAGAGCGCCGTGCTGACCATCGGCAAGGTCACCGCCGGCGACCGCTACAACGTGCTGGCCGGCCGCTGCGAGATGGAAGGCACCTGCCGCAATCAGGATCCCGCCGTCCGCGACATGATGGAGAGCCGCATGGAGTCCATCATCAAGGGCGTTTGCGAGGGCATGGGCGCCAGCTATACCTTCCAGTATATCCGCGGCTATTCTCCTCTCGTGGTCAACGAGGAGATGTACGAGCTGTGGAAGGAGACCGCCGGCGAGGTCCTGGGCGAGGAAAATGTCAAGCTGGTGGAAAAGCAGGGACTGGGCGGCGAGGACTTCTGCTTCTTCGCGGAAAAGGCTCCCGGCGTCTTCTACCGTCTGGGCTGCGCATGGCCGGATAAGGAGAAGATGGCCGTCCATAACGAGAAGTTCTATCCCAATCCCGAGGCATTCCAGGTGGGTCAGCGGGTGATGCTCACCACCGCCCTGAAGTATCTGGCCAAGAACTGACAACAACGATTTCCGGCAGGCCCTGTGCCTGCCGGAAACATTCCAATATCGTTTAGGAGGAATTCCCATGGAACGCGTTGACCAGCTGGTTCAGAAATATCAGGAGACTGTCATGGAGCATTACAGGTGGCTCCATGCCCATCCCGAGCTGTCCGGCGAGGAGAAGGAGACTGCCGCCTACATCGCCGCCGCTCTGCGGAAGATGGGTCTGGAGCCCACTGAGAACGTGGGCGGCTACGGCGTCACCGCCATCATCGAGGGCAAGGGCGAGGGCAAGTGCATCGGCCTGCGGGCGGACTTTGACGCCCTGCCCATTCAGGAAAACACCGGGCTGCCCTACGCATCCCGGAATCCCGGCGTGATGCACGCCTGCGGCCATGACGCCCACGCCGCCATGCTGCTGGGCGCGGCATACGTCCTCAATGAGATGCGTGACGAGTTCAGCGGTAAGGTGAAGCTGCTGTTCCAGCCTGCCGAGGAAAACTCCGCCGACTGCGGCGCCAGGCGCATGATCGCCGACGGCGCGCTGGAGAACCCCCATGTGGACGCCGTCATCGCTCAGCATGTGAGCGGCAGCCGCGCCACGGGCACGATGTCCACCAAGCCCGGCGCACTGACCGCCGCTTCCGACCGCTTCTTCATCACCATCGAGGGCAAGGCCTGCCACGCGTCCGCACCTCACAACGGCGTGGACGCCGTGCTGGTGGGCGCGCAGGTGGTCACCGCCCTGCAGAGCATCGTGGCACGAAATGTGGCGCCCCTCAAGAGCGCCGTGCTGACGGTCGGCAAATTCAATGCCGGTGACCGCTACAACGTGCTGGCCGGACGCTGCGAGCTGGAAGGCACCTGCCGCAACCTCGATCCCGCCGTCCGCGATATGATGGAGAGCCGCATGGAGTCCATCATTAAGGGCGTTTGCGAGGGCATGGGCGCTGCCTATACCTTCCAGTATATCCGCGGCTATTCTCCCACCATCAACAATGAGGAGCTGTATCAGCTGTGGAAGGAAACTGCCGACGAGCTGCTGGGTGAGGAGAATGTGAAGCGTCAGGAAAACGCCGATCTGGGCGGCGAGGATTTCTCCTTCTTTGCAGCGCAGGTGCCCGGTATCTACTACTGGCTGGGCTGCCGTTTCCCCGACGGGAAGACGCTGCCCGTTCATAACGAGAAGTTCCAGCCCAATACCGACAGCTTTGCCGTCGGTCAGCGGGTGATGCTCACCACCGCCCTGAAGTATCTGGCAAGGAACTGAAGAAAGCGCAGGAGCATATGGACAGGATCATTGAAGAATTCATTGAATTGACAGGCATTTCCTCTCCCTCCAAGGGTGAGAGGGCCATGGCGGATGCGCTGAAGCAGAAGCTCACCCAGCTGGGCTGCGAGGTCCGTGAGGATGACGCGGCGGAGAAGATCCCCGGCACGGCGGGCAATGTAACGGCGGTGCTCAAGGGCACTGTGGGCAAGCCGGTGCTGTTTGCCGCCCATATGGATCGCGTACCCAATGGCGACAGCATCCGTCATGTGGTCACGGAGGAGAAGATCACCACCGATGGCGCCACCGTGCTGGCGGCGGATGACGTGGCGGGCATCGCCGCCATTCTGGACGGTCTGCGCCGGGTAAAGGAGAGCGGTCTGCCCCACTGCGATGTGGAGGTGGCGTTCACCGCCTGCGAGGAGCTGCTGATCACCGGCAGCAAATATCTGGATTTCGGCGCGTTCCGGGCAAAGCACTGCTATTGCATTGATTCTCCCGGCCATACCGGGCGAATCATCAACGCCGCGCCCAGTCAGGTCAGACTGTATATCGACGTGTACGGCAAGCCGGCCCACGCCGGACAGGCACCGGAAAAGGGCGTCAACGCGCTGGTGATGGCGGCCAAGGTGCTGGCGGATATCAGGGAAGGCCGGCTGGACGAGGAGACCACCGCCAACTGGGCGGTGATCACCGCCGGTAAGGTCACCAACGTGGTGTGCGACCATGTGGAGATCTGCGGCGAGGTCCGCAGCCGCGACCCCAAGAAGGTGGACGCTTACATCGAATATGTGGAGCGCCACTGTCAGGAGGTCATCTCCAAAACGCCCGCCACCTGCCGGGTGCGGACGATGCGCAACTACGACGGCTTCTGCATCCCCCATGAGGATGAGCTGCTGACCACCCTCTGCGGTGTGCTGGAGCAGCGGGGCATCACCCCCGTCATCGAAAAGGGCGGCGGCGGTATGGACGCCAACCGCTTCAACGCCGCCGGCATCAAGAGCGTCGGCGTGGCGTCGGGCTATTTCAAAAACCACTCCACGGCGGAAGAGCTCTATGTGGAGGATCTGAAGCGGGCCGGTCGGATGGTCTATGATCTGGTGATGGCCTATTCCGAAAAGTGAAAAAACGATGAAAAGGGTGCGCTGCAGACGGTTCTGCAGCGCACCCTTTTTACACAGAATACTTTAATTTGCGAAAGTGATGAGGCCGGAAGCGTCCAGCTTGTCATAGCCGGAAAGGAAGCCTGCCAGCTCGCCGGCGATCTGCTTCACGCCGCCGGGAACATCGCTTTCGATGTTCAGGGGGAGCAGGGGATCGTGGAGGGACAGCCGCAGCAGGAACCAGCCGCTGCCGTGGGCCTCGTCCAGATCCACCCGGACGCCCTCATAGTTGCTGGGCGCCAGAGACCAGCCGGCCTGCTTTTCCACATACGCCTGCAGATCGGAGATGACCTGCTGACCGTAGCTCTTGAAGTCCTCCTGCAGGATGTTCATGCGGAACTCGCGGCTCTCGGCAGGCTCCTCCAGTCCGGCGATGAGGGATTCCAGTGTATAGCCCTCCTGTTTTCCCCGGGCCAGCTCGATGAGCAGCTTGGTCACCAGATACGCGCCGTCGTCCAGGAAGTAGTTTTCCTTCAGAGCGCCGTGGCCGGAGGTCTCCATGGCCAGCTGGCTGTCCTGTCCCAGATCATTGAGGCGGATGGACTCGTTGATGACGTTGCGGTAGCCGCGCTTGAAGCGGTGATGCACGCCGCCCTTGGCCTCGATGAATTTGGCAAGGCCGGTGGAGGTGATGGAGTCGGTGACGATGGTGGCGCCGGGATGCTCCCGCAGCAGGATGGCCGCCAGCATGGCGATGATGCGGTTGCGGTTCAGCTCACTGCCGTCAGAGAGGACGGCGCCGGCGCGATCCACGTCGGTGTCGAAAATGATGCCCAGATCGGCACCGGTTTCCCGGACAGCCTCCATGATGCTCTCCATGGCCTCCTTGTCCTCAGGGTTGGGCACATGGTTGGGGAAGCTGCCGTCAGGCTCCAGATAACGGCTGCCGTCGGTGTCGGCGCCCAGAGGGCGCAGAACCTTGTCGGCGTAGAAGCCGCCCGCGCCGTTGCCGGCGTCCACCACGATGCGCAGTCCTGCCAGCGGCTGCTCCTCGCCGGAGGCCTGACGCACCTTGTCTGCCAGAATGGCGGCATAGGTGTCCATAAATGAGCCGTCGGTCAGCGTCCCGGCGGGCAGACCTGTGACCTCATCCCCGCCTGCATAGGCAAGGATGGCCTTGATGTCGGCGGATTCCAGACCGCCCTCCGGTGTGAAGAACTTGAAGCCGTTGCGGTTGAAGGGCAGGTGGCTGGCGGTGATCATCACCGCGCCGTCATAGGCGTGCCCCTCGGTGACGGTGGACATGAACATGGCGGGAGTGCTGGCCATGCCGAAATTCGTCACCTGCAGCCCCTGTTCCACCATGGCCTCGCAGAGCCAGCCGCACAGCGTTTCGCCGGACAGGCGGGAGTCACGGCCTACGGAGACACGCAGGCCGTCCTTCTTCCCGGCTTTCGCCATGAGCCACAGGGCGAAGCCCCGGCCGATGTCCCGGCAGGCCTGCTCCGTCAGGGTGATGGACTGGCCGGCCACACCCTCCAGCGCTACGCCGCGGATGTCGCTGCCGTTCTGCAGTTTGCGGTAATCCATATGTATCTCCTCCTGTTGGTTTCAGAGTGATTATCCTCAGAGCTGTGCCGCGATCTCCGTTACCAGCGAACGGAGCACATAACCCTGCCGATTGCCGATCTCAATGACCTCTTCCTCCGACAGCTGCTCGCCGGTGACGCCGGCGGCCATGTTGGTGATGAGGGAGAAGGCCAGCACCTGCAGTCCGCAGTGAGAGGCGGCGATGACCTCCGGCACCGTGGACATGCCCACGGCGTCGGCGCCCAGCGTCCGGAAGGCCCGGACCTCCGCCGGAGTCTCAAAGCAGGGGCCGGTGACGGCCATATAGACGCCCCGGCGCAGAGAAACGTCCATTTTCCGCGCCGTCTGCTGTGCCAGCTCCCGGAGGGCCGGCGTATAGGTGTAGGTCATGTCGCAGAAGCGGGGGCCGAACTCCGCGTCATTGGGGCCGATGAGGGGATTGGGCAGGAAGTTGATGTGGTCTTCGATGAGCATCAGGTCGCCGGCGCGGAAATCCAGATTGACGCCGCCGGCGGCGTTGGTGACGATCAGCGTTTCAATGCCCAGCAGCTTCATCACCCGGATGGGGAAGATGACATCCTGCATGCTGTGGCCTTCGTAATAATGGAGCCGCCCCTGCATGCAGACGACGTCTGCACTGTTCAGGGCGCCGCAAACCAGCTGTCCCTTGTGGCCGGGCGCGGTGGAGCAGGCGAAGTGGGGAATTTCCCGGTAGGGGATCTCCACCTTGTTTTCGATCTCGTCGGCGATGCCGCCCAGTCCGGAGCCGAGGATGATGCCCACCTTGGGCTGGCGGGGGAGTTTTCCACGGACGTATGCGGCGGCTTCCTGTACGTATTCGTAGTTCATACCGGTTCTCCTTTACAGCTGACGCAAAATTTTCTCGGTGGATTCGTTGGCCTTGGCAATGACCGCCTCCACATCCAGCGTGGTATACAGACCGTCCCGATACAGCACCTGACCGTCCACCATGGTCAGGCACACATCGCTGCCCTGACCGGAAAAGACCACGTTGTTCACCATGCTGTGGCAGGGATACATGTGGGGCTTGCCCCGCAGATCCATGACGATGAGGTCTGCCCGGAAGCCCTCCTTCACCAGACCGCAGTCACTGCGGCCCTGTGCCAGTGCGCCGGCACGGGTGGCGGCATACAGCGCCTGCGCGGGGGTCACCACAGTGGGATCGCCGGTGGTGGCCTTAAACAGGGTGGCGAAGAGCTTCACTTCCTCCATGAGGTTGAGGTTGTTGTTGCTGGCCACGCTGTCGGTGCCCAGCGCGTAGTTGATGCCCATTTCCAGCATCCGGGGCGCGTTGGGGAAGCCGCTGGCCAGCTTCAGATTGCTGACGGGGCAGCTGGCGGCGGTGACGCCCTTCTCTGCCAGCAGGTCAAAGTCCTCGCCCTCCAGCCAGACGCAGTGGGCGGCGGAGGTGGGAGAATCAAAAAAGCCGATGTCGTAGAAGTAGCGGGCGGGGGTGCGTCCGTTCCGGCGCTGCTTGCATTCCTCGTGTTCGGTTTTGGTCTCGGAAAGGTGGACATGCTGACGCAGGCCATGCTCCCGTGCAAATGCCGCCACGCCCTCCGCCAGCCTCTGGGTGGAGGTATATTCGGCGTGGAGGGCGGCGTCCAGCTTCAGCCGTCCACCGGCGGCGCCGTGGCAGGTCTGCAGGGCATCCAGCATCTCGCTGTAAGTGGGCAGCTCCTGATAGCCGCGGTCGTCGAAGCAGGTGACGGAGAGGCCCATGTTCATCTTGATGCCGGATTCCAGCACCGCCTGACGGATGGCGGCGGCGTCAAAATACATCTCCGTGGTGGAGACGATGCCGAAGCGCAGCATCTCCGCGGCGGCCAGCATGGTGCCGTTGTAGATGGCCTCGGTGGTGAGCTTGGCCTCAAAGGGGAAGATCCGCTGGTGCAGCCAGTCGGAAAGGGCCAGATTTTCACCGTAGCCCCGCATCAGGGTCATGCCGGAATGGCTGTGAGCATTGACAAAGCCGGGCATCAGCAGCCGGCCGGTGCCGTCATAGACCTCGCCGAAATCCTCGGCGGGGGCTTCCTGACCGATATAGGCGATGACACCGTCCTTTACGCCGACGTAGCAGCCGCTGCGGAGCTGAAACTGCTCGTCCAGAATGTGGATATTGGAAAACAGCATATGGCTCATCCTTTCGGTTTGATATTGGTGGATTGCAGATCTTCGGCGCACAGGGGCGTGCCGCCGGTGAAAACGCCCTGCCGTTCCCGAAGCTCCAGCAGCTCATAGACCTGTGAGCGGGTCAGCACATGGGGCGGGCGGTTCAGAAGACCCAGATTTTTCATCACGGAAGCGCAGCACTCCAGCGTCTCCATGCGGTAATAGGCCTGCATGGCGTCCGCGCCCCAGGTGAGAGCGCCGTGGTTGGCCAGCAGCACGGCGTTGTAGTCGCGGCAGAAGGGGGCGACGGAATCGGCGATCTCCGGCGAGCCGGTGACGGCGTATTCTGTCACCGGAACCACGCCCAGTCCCAGTACGGATTCCGTCATCAGAGCGGTGTCCAGCGGCACGCGGGCCACGGCAAAGGAGGTGGCGGTGACGGGATGGGCGTGTACCACGGCACGGATGGCCGGATTCTCCCGATAGAGCCGCAGGTGCATCTCGGTTTCCGAGGAGGGCTTTGCGGCGCCGAAGCGCACGTTGCCCTCCAGATCCACACACACCAGCATGTCCACGGTCATATAGCCCTTGGAGACGCCGGCGGGCGTCACCCAGATGCGGTTTTCGCTGACCCGGACGCTGATGTTGCCGTCGTTGGCGGCCACATACTGCCGCTCGTACAGCCGGCGTCCGATGTCCAGGATCAGGCGCTTGGCCTCGGTGTCGGTCACATAGATCTCCATAGGCGGCTCCTCATTCAAACAGTGCCCGGAAGGCCGGGGCGAAGGGAGGGCGGATCACGCCTTTTTCCGTGACAAAAGCGGCGATCAGCTCCGCGTCCGTCACGTCGAAGGCGGGATTGTAAACGTGGATATTTTCCGGAGCCATCCGCTGCTCGTACCACAGCTCCGTCACCTCATGGGCTGGCCGCTCCTCGATGCGGATGGCGCTGCCGTCGGGACAGTTCATGTCGATGGTGGACAGAGGTGCGCAGACGTAGAGGGGAATGCCGTAGTGCTTGGCCAGAATGGCTACGCCGGAGGTGCCGATCTTGTTGGCGGCATCGCCGTTGGCGGCCACCCGGTCGCAGCCCACGAAGACGGCCTGTACCCAGCCCTGCTTCATCACGGCGGAGGCCATGTTGTCGCAGATGAGGGTGGTGTCCACGCCGTCCGCCGCCAGCTCGAAGGCGGAGAGCCGCGCGCCCTGCAGCAGGGGGCGGGTCTCGTCGGTAAAGACCCGGAACTGCATGCCCTTTTCTCGTCCCACATGGACAGGGGCCAGCGCCGTGCCGTAACGGACGGTGGCCAGCTGACCGGCGTTGCAGTGGGTGAGGATGCCGTCGCCGTCCCGAATCAGGGTGAGGCCGTGCTCGCCGATGGCGCGGCAGACCTGAATGTCCTCGTCGCGGATGTTCAGTGCCTCCCGGCGCAGCAGCGCTTTCAGCTCCGGCACAGTGCAGGCGGGATGGGCTTCCACCACCCGTGCCATCCGGTCCAGCGCCCATGTGAGATTCACGGCGGTGGGGCGGGCGGAGGCCAGATGATCCTTGATGCGGAAGAACTCTTTGATAAAGGCGGAGCGGTCACCCTCCGGCAGATCCCGGCAGGCGGCATAAATGCCGATGGCTGCCGCCACGCCGATGGCGGGTGCGCCCCGGACACGCAGCAGGTAGATGGCCTCGTGGATATCCTCCGGGCGGGAAAGCCGCAGGAAGACCGTTTCTCCCGGCAGGCGGGTCTGGTCGATGATCACCAGCTCGCCGGTGGTCTCGTCCATGGCGACGGTGTCATGGCGCAGGATATTGTTGTCCATGCAGCGCCCTCCTTCCAAAAGGAAATCGTATCTATCTTCATTATAGCAGAGACAGCGGCCGCGTCAAGAAAAGGGGGGACGGCTGCGGAAGAAAAAACCATCTCCGGGCGGAAAATCCGGAGATGGTTGGAGATGTGGAAGGTGTACCGTCAGAAGGACAGCTGGGCACCGCGCTCCTCGTCATAGATGACGGCCTGCTTGTCGATGCACAGGGTGTCGATCTGGGCCAGATACTCTTTGATGGTGGGATAGTCCTGACGGCCCTCGGCGATGATCTGCTTTGCCAGAGCCGCGTCCTCCTCCAGCAGGCGCACCAGCATGGAGGCCTGGAACTTGGCGCTGTCCACGCAGGCCATAACAGGGTCGGCGATGATGTAATCCTTGGAGTGAGCGGCATTCTGTGCGCCGCCGATGGAGGGGTGCAGAGCGGGCATGACGCAGGAGATGTCGCCCATGTCGGTGGAGCCGCCGCCCCATGCGTTGCCGAACTTCACCCGCTCCTCGCCCAGAACCTCAATGCCCACCTGACGGGCAACCTCCTTCAGGTTGGCTTCCTGAATGAGGGGAGCGTAGCCGTGGTGATCCCACAGGTGCACCTGTGCGCCCATGGCTGCGGCTGCGCCGGCGAAAGCGCGGTTGACCTTCAGATTCTCCCGGGCCATGGCTTCCATGGAGGAGGCGCGGAGATAGCTTTCCGTCACCACCCGGTCGGGGATGGCGTTGACGGCGGCGCCGCCCTGAGTGATGATGGGATGGAAGCGGATGTGGTCGGCATCCGGGAAGGTCTCGCGAATGGCGTTGGCCGCCTGCATGCCGCAGTTGGCGGCGTACAGGGCGTTGATGCCGCGATGGGGAGAGCCGCCGGCGTGGGAGCCCTTGCCCATGAAGGTGGCTTCCTTGATGACGCAGCCGTTGCCGCCGGCACTGCAGGAGAGGTAAGTGGTGTTGCTGGTATGTACCATGAAGGCTATATCCACATCATCCAGCAGGCCGCGGGCCATGTATTCCTGCTTGCCGCCGAAGTAGCGGATGATGCCCTGCTCCTTCAGCTCCTTGCGGTAGCCCAGCTCGATGAGCTCCTCGGCGGGAACCGCCATCAGGCGGACGGAGCCGGAGAGACCGTCCAGCGCGCCGGGGGCTTTCAGCGCGGCGGCTACGCCCAGCAGAGCGGCGCTTTGACAGTGATGGCCGCAGGCGTGGACGGCGCCGGTCTCCGGATCGCACTCGGGATGGGTGGGAACGATGAGAGAGTCCATCTCGCCAAAGACCACCACCTTGGGGCCGGGACGGCCAGTGTCCACATCCACCCAGAAGCCGGGGATGTTGCCCACCTCGTTGACGGTGTAGCCCAGCTCCTCGTACTTGGCTTTCAGATAGGCGTGGGTCTTCCACTCCCGGTAGCCGGACTCGGGATTCTTCCAGATATGCCGCTCGGCGGCCAGAATGGTATCCTGATAGGCGTCCACAGCCTGCAGGACGGTGTCAAGGGACTGCTTCATGTGGTACCTCCTGTTATTGCTCCGGGCATGCCCGGTGTGGTGATCATAAAAGTATGCGCTTTTAAAAATATCACATCCCGCCGGTATTGACAAGAAAAAGGGAGCAAAAACGCAATTTGTGCAAAGCTATTGCAAAAGCGGCAAAAAACGTTAGAATAGAAAGGAATGATATACGAAGGAGCTATGCATGAACAAACGAGAGATCACAGCTTTTTTTGACCACCACGCCCCCCATTGGGACACACATCTGGTGACAGACGACGCCAGACTGGCAGTGATTTTGGATGCTGCCGGCATTCAGGAGGGCGTCACAGTGCTGGATGTTGCCTGCGGCACGGGCGTGCTGTTTCCCTACTATCTGGCACGGAATGTGGACAGCGTCACTGCGGTGGACATTTCTCCCGAGATGGTGCGGCTGGCGGCGAAGAAGAACAGCGATCCCAGAGTGGAAGTTCTCTGCGGAGACATAGAGACCATGGCGATGGCACGGCAGTATGATTGCTGCGTGGTATACAACGCGTTTCCCCATTTTGAGAAGCCGGAACGGCTGGTGGAACGGCTGTCTGCATGGGTGAAGCCCGGCGGACGGCTGACGGTGGCGCATGGCATGAGTCTGGAGACGCTGCACCGCCACCATGCCGGTGCGCGGCATGTTTCCCGTGAGATGCTGACGGCTGAGGAGCTGGCAGCGATTTTCCGTCCCCGGTTTGCCGTGGATGTTATGGTGTCCGATGATGAAAAGTATATTGTGTCCGGCGTGTGGCGCACAGAAGGCGAGGAAGAACAGGTATGAAACGTGTGTATGAAGAACTGAAGAGTATGGATGTCGCTGCCCTGACGGCGGAGATGGTGCGGATCCCCAGCTACTCCTTTATGGAGCATCAGGAGGACGCCATTTCTCAGTATATCGTGGACTTTTTTCAGCGGGAGGGCATCGAAGCCTACCGCTATGAGATCGAGCCGGGACGGTTCAATGCGGTGGCCATTCTTAGGGGCGAAGCACCGGAGGAGAACAACTCTCTGATGCTCTCCGGTCATATGGATACCGTGCAGGCCTACGATTTTGCAGAGGCCTTTGAGGGCCGGACGGATGGCGAGTATGTCTATGGCCGCGGCTCCTGCGACATGAAGGGCCCGCTGGCGGCCATGATGGCGGCCATGACGGCCATTCACCGCAGCGGTATCCGTCTGAAGGGTGACCTGGTCTTTTGCGGTGTGGCCGATGAGGAGGAAATGGGTCTGGGAGCCAAAGCAATGATCGAGCGGGGTCCCATGACCTCCGCTGCCATCATCGGCGAGCCCACGGAGCTGCGGGTGGCTGTGGGTCACAAGGGGATCGAGTGGATCGAAGCTGCCTTCCATGGAACGAAGGTCCACGGCGCCAGCGAGGAGCAGGGTGTCAATGCCATTGCCTCCGCAGCCAAATTTGTCTGCAAGATCGAATCGGAATATAAGCCGGTGCTGCGGAGCAGAGTTCATCCCATTCTGGGCAGGCCCACCATCAATGTGGGTACCATCACCGGCGGCGACCAGCCCAGCACAGTGCCGGATCTCTGCAAGGTGCGGATGGACCGGCGGTGCATCGTGGGCGAGACCATCCCGCAGGTCTATGGCGAGCTGGAAGCCATTCTGGAGGAGCTGCGAGCGCAGGACCCCACCTTCCGCGGTGAGATACGGGATGTGTTTGATGGGCAGACGCTGCCCCATGAGCCCTTCTGCACGGATGCGGACGAGCCCATCGTCCGTGCGGCGGTGAATGCGGTGGAGGCCCGTGGCGTCAACAGTGAATTGACAGCCTTCAAGGCCTGGGCGGATTCCGGCTTTATGGCAGCTGCCGGGGATTGCAAGTGTATCGTTCTGGGGCCGGGCGAGCTGTCGGTGGCCCATTCCACACGGGAAAAAGTCAGCATTGCGGAGCTGAATAAGGCTGCGGAGATCTACGCGGATATTGCACTGCGGTACTGCGGGAGCTAAGGGGCGCGGCGCAGCGACAGAGAGGAGATTGTATATGCGTAAGATGATCGTTGCCGTGGCGCAGATCTGTTCTTCCGGTGATTTTGCGGAAAACTATGCAAAGGCCGAAGCCATGATCGCGGAAGCCGCGGAAAAAGGCGCGCGTCTCATTGTGTTCCCGGAGAACATGAACCGCATGGGCGCATATTCCCCGGAATACCGTGAGGCTATCCCCGGAGGTGAGTGCTGCAGAAGACTGTCTGCGGCGGCGAAGAAACACGGGCTCTGGGTACATACCGGCTCCATTAAGGAGAGCAGTGAAGACCCGTACAAGGCGTACAACACCGCCATGCTCTATAGGCCGGACGGCACTATGGCGGCGAAATACCGCAAGATCCATCTTTGTGACATGTCTGCGCGGCCGGGCAGCCGCAGTCAGGAATCCGACCGCATGCTTCCCGGCAGTGAGGTGGTGGTGGCAGATACGGAGCTGGGGAAAATCGGCATGGCCATCTGCTATGATATGCGCTTTCCGGAGCTGTTCCGCCTGATGGCGCTGCAGGGCGCGAAGATCATGTGTCTGCCTGCCAGCTTCGGTGTGACCACCGGCTGCGCCCACTGGGAAGTCATGCTGCGCACCATGGCCATTCACAACCACTGCTATGTTCTGGCCTCCGGGCAGTGCGGCACCACCGCGGGCGGGCTTGCCCGCTGGGGACACTCCATGATCGTCGATCCGTGGGGAACCGTCATTGCGGAAGCCGGACAGGAGCGGGAAGCGCTGCTGACGGCAGAGATCGATCTGGATTACACAGATGAGCTGAAGGAGCGGCTGGGCAGCCTGACCAACCGGCGGGAGGACGTATACCGGCTGACAGGCGTATGAACCCAACATAAAGCACAAAAAGTGACCGTTGAAAAGGATTGGTTTCAACGGTCACCTTCTTATCATGTCTGGTAATCGTATTTGCATTTGGGACACTTGGGGTAATCAAAATCGTGGATGGCGCCGCAGGCAGGACAGGTCTTCTGGGGCAGGGCGTCTCCCTGCAGCTCCGTGTTCTCACCGTAGAACTCCAGTTTGCGGCACTTGGGGCAGATGTAGATGTCGGTTTCCAGTGCGCCGGAAAGCAGATTCGGCAGATCGCCCAGAAGCCAGCCGGTCTTGCCCAGCTGAATGCGCTCGCGGGCGAGAAAGCGCATGGGCTCCTGACAGCGCAGACAGTTCAGATTTTCCATAAATGCAGCTCCCAAACAGTATTTTGCTTTATGGTAGCACAGAAAAGACGGAGCTGCAACTCCCGGTGCGGCAGATGCGTGATGCGTTCCGGCGCCTCCTGTTCAGGAGAGTTACACCCGGCAAATGATGCCGCATGCGATTTTATCACCGGCATTGCCCGCCGGCTGGGAACGGAAATCGTCCGGGCTGCTGTGGATCACGACCGCTCGTCCGATAATGTCCTCTGCGCGGAAGCGGTCTGTCCGCACAGCCAGATATGCGCCGCCGTTGCACAGCATCAAGGGCGGAAGGTCTCCCGCGTGGCTCGGGTGCTTTGCACCCGAAGGATCGTAGTGACTGCCTGTGCCGGAAAAGTTTTCCCCAGAGCAAAGCTCGCCTTCGTGGACATGCAGGGCGAAGAAGCCCGAACCACCGGTCTGAGGCAGGTTGGATATATTGGCAACCAGCAAAACGCTTCGGCATTCCTGATAAAATCTCACTTCGCCACGCAGGTCAGGGGCATCAGGTCCGCCTTTTATGCATGCCACAGCGGCAGGGCGGACGGTGCAGCTATACATGATAATCACCTCAACAGCAGTGTACGCGGTACGGCAGATGTCCGTGACAGAGCATGAACAAAAAGGAAGATGGCACAGCAGAAACGCTGTGCCCCTTTCCATTTTAGTGTTGCATAGCGGATAGAAGGGGGGGGTTCCTGTTCGAGAGCTTGTTGAAAAAGAACCCATCCAACAAAAGCAATATAACCGATGTTGGCGGTGTCTTCAAGAATGTCCATTTCAAAAGAAAGACAGTTATCAGCAGTCAAACCCTCATCACGGAAACACAAACGTATCCCGTAACTATCCGCATTAAAGCGGTTACACTCTACCAGAAGACGAGAGCGCATTTCTGCAGGGGAGGGACC
This sequence comes from uncultured Oscillibacter sp., assembly GCA_964593575.1. GTDB lineage: Bacteria > Bacillota > Clostridia > Oscillospirales > Oscillospiraceae > Oscillibacter. The sequence goes on along the minus strand of CAZQJD010000005.1, from coordinate 10,022 downwards.
GACTTCAAAAAACAACCGAACTGCGCCGAAATCATATATCAAAAACTGAGCGCCGATGTTCACTTTTGAGGAATTTGCCAGATTTATAGAAAAATCTCCGCGCAGAAGACAACCGCCATTATCAAAGCTTTTAATAATTGTTCCGTTATTTGGGAACCGGTGTTCTTGCCTTTCAAATTCCCGGCGGATATCTTCTGCAATACGTCGTTCTTTGGCGTTCATTCCTGCTCTCCCTTCACGCTTTTTTGAAGTGTTTGCACTCGTGGGCCTCATCGGGATCAACATACCAGCGGAAAAATTCGCAATACCACTTGTAGCCGTTTCTTTCGGAAGGGTCTACGTACTTGCGCTTTTCACATTTGCAGCGATAGTCGACAGACATATATGTACCTCCCTGTGTCGTTGGTGGGTTGCGTCTGCTGGTTGGTTTAGCGAATTGTTCGCTAAAAGCAAATAGCGAATAATCCGCTACTATAAAATAGAAATGCTATTAGGAAAAGGGCGGGGTGTGCGATGTATCGGCGGATTCGGGATCTGCGGGAGGACAAGGATCTGACGCAGACGAAAATGGGAGAGATCCTGTCCTGCAGTCAGCGGGTGTACAGCAACTACGAACGGGGAGATATCGACATTCCCACTGCCATCCTCATCAAACTTGCGGATTTCCACGGCGTTTCCGTGGACTATTTGCTGGGACGGACGGACAACCCTGCAACAAACATATAAAAGCCGAACCGCGGAAAGGGCGGTTCGGCTTCAGTGTTTTCAGATCCCCAGGATGGAGGATGCCAGCCGGAAATAAATCAGCAGAGAAAGTGCGTCCACGATGGTGGAAATAAAGGGAGAGGCCATCACAGCCGGGTCAAAACCGATCTTTTGAGCCAGAATGGGCAGCGAACAGCCTACCAGCTTGGCGCAGATCACGGTGCACACCAGAGTCAGACACACCACCAGCGCTACCATGGGCGTTACATCGGGGTTGTTCAGCAGCATCCGGTCCACCAGCATCATTTTCACAAAGTTGGCGCCTGCCAAACACACGCCGCAGGCGATGGACACCCGGAGCTCCTTCCACACCACCCGCAGACAGTCGTTGAAGCGCACTTCGTTCAGGGACAGGGCGCGGATGATAGCAGTGGAGGCCTGTGTGCCGCTGTTGCCGCCGGTGCCGGACAGCATGGGCACGAAGGAGGTCAGGATGGCGCAGCTCATCAGTGCGCCCTCGAAATGGGTGAGGATGATGCCGGTGAAGGTGGCGGAGAGCATCAGCACCAGAAGCCAGGGCGTGCGGGCCTTCCATGTTTCAAAGATGCCGGTGCGGAGATACGGCTTGTCGCTGGGCAGCATGGCCGCCATCAGCTCGATATCCTCGGTGGTCTCTTCTTCCAGAACGTCGATGGCGTCGTCGATGGTGACGATGCCTACCAGGCGGTTTTCCTTATCCACCACCGGCAGAGCCAGAAAGTCGTATTTACTCAGGGCCATGGCGGTGGCTTCCTGATCGTCCAGAGTGGAGACAGACACCAGATTGGTTTCCATGATGTCCTCAATGATGGCGTCTTCCTCAGCCAGCAGCAGCGTGCGGATGGTGACGATGCCCAGCAGGTGGCGGCTGTCGTCGATGACGTAGCAGACGTTGATGGTCTCCTTGTCCGGGCCGGTGCGGCGGATGCGCTTGAAGGCATCCTCCACCGTCATGGTGCGCTTCAGATCCACAAACTCCGTGGTCATCATGGAGCCGGCGGAGTCCTCGGGATATTTCAGGATCTCATTGATGCTGCGGCGCATTTCCGGATCGGAATACCGCAGGATGCGCTTGACCACGCTGGCGGGCATCTCCTCGATGATGTCCACGGTGTCGTCCAGATACAGCTCGTCCAGCACTTCTTTCAGCTCTGCACTGGAAAAGCCCTTCAGCAGCAGCTCCTGTGCGTCGCTTTCCAGTTCCACGAATACCTCTGCGGCCAGTTCCTTGGGCAGAAGGCGGAAAACCAGCGGTGTACGGGCATCGCCCAGATCGTCCATCAGCAGGGCGATGTCTGCCGCTTCCATAGGCAGCAGGAGGTCACGCAGCCGGGCATACTGTTTTCGCTCCAGATGTTCCTCCATCTGTTCCAGCAGTTCTGTGCGCTCATGTTCGTATTCAAACATGCGTGTGACCTCCTTTCTGTCAATGTGCGGGATAAAAAAACCTCAATCGCTCCGTCCGGTACGATTGAGGATAACACTGCCGCCAATGGCTGCGGTGAGATTCCGTTCAAGCTTTAGCTCCGCAAGGCGGTGCAGTTGCGTTAGATGATACCTTGCGTTCGATATCGCCTGTTCAAACCAACTCATGATGTCTCCATCATTTCGCGGCAGCAACCCATATCCCTGTGGTAGCCTTACCTACCGGACGATGTTCTATTTTTTACTATCGTATGCCGAAAAATACGCCTTGTCAACCCAGGAAGAAAAATTTTTGGGCGGTTTTGGTTTATTTCTTCTTTTTCAGCAGCTTCCGCCAGTTTCGCCCGTTGGGGTATTCGATCTTATGGGTGAGCCAGTAGGCATACATACAGTCGAAAAACAGCACCATCAGCGCACCCAGCATCAGCCAGTCTGTCATCAGCAGACATTCTGCCGCCAGCAGAACAAAAGCCACGCCGGCGATGAGGAATACCTTGGCAGACGCGCGGTAAAGGGGAGCTTTGTTCATCTTTTCGCGCTCTTTTTTGGAGGCGAAGAAGTAGAGGGTATGGAACGGGATGCCCTTTTCATGGAAGGACAGCCAGCTGATCAAAAAGCATGCCGCGGCCGGAACCAGCATGCCGATGGCAATGGGGGAAAGATTCATAGGGAACGTCCGCCTTTCTGTATCACGGGAAAATTTCAACAGCTCCATAATAGCACAAAAAGTGACACGATTCAACCCAATTGGATGGCCGAGGGCGGCGAGAACAAGGGCAAATGCTCTTGTAGAGACGAGCGAAAAATGGTATAATACAATATTCCAACAAGAACAAAAGCGGAGGGCGGAGCATGGGCGTGCACGACGGACATCGGGAGAAAATGCGCAGGCGGTTTCTGGAAGCCGGACTGGATTCCTTTGCGGAGCATGAGGCGTTGGAGCTCCTGCTGTTCTATGCCATTCCCCGGCGGGATACCAATGCTCTGGCTCATCAATTGATGGATCATTTCGGAACGCTGGACGCCGTGCTTTCGGCGCCGGTGGAGGAGCTGATGCGCATGGACGGCATCGGTGAAAATGCCGCCGTGCTGCTGAAGCTGGTGCCCAAGGTCATGCAGAAGGCCAGACTCTCCGCCAACAGGGAGATCATCGTCAACAGCACCGAGAAGGCGGGAGACTATCTGCTGGAGCGGTTCCAGGGTGAGAAAAATGAGGTCATCTATCAGCTGTGTCTGGACAGGAAGGGCAAGCTGCTTTCCTGCCGGAAGCTGAACGAGGGTGGCGCCGACAGCAGTGAGCTGAATATCCGCCGCCTGGTGGAAAACGCGCTGCTGGTGTCCGCCAGCGCGGTGATCCTGGCTCACAACCATCCCAGCGGCATTGCGCTGCCCTCCTCGGAGGATTATGCCACCACCGAGCGGGTACAGGCGGCGCTGAATATGGTGGGCGTTGCGCTGGTGGATCATATCATTGTGGCAGATGACGATTTTGTGTCCATGGCGGACAGCGGGACGCTGAAGCGCTGGTGACCGAATTTTGCGGAGAAAAAGCAATGCCGAAATTTGAAGTTGTTTCTGAATATAAACCCTCCGGCGATCAGCCTCAGGCCATTGAGGCGCTGGCTGCGGGCATCGAAAACGGTCTGGACGAGCAGGTGCTGCTGGGCGTTACCGGCTCCGGCAAGACCTTCACCATGGCCAAGATCATCGAGCGGGTGCAGCGGCCCACGCTGGTGCTGGCCCATAACAAGACGCTGGCTGCCCAGCTGTGCGCGGAGTTCAAGGAGTTTTTTCCCAACAACGCCGTGGAGTATTTCGTATCCTATTACGACTACTACCAGCCGGAGGCCTATATCCCCCATACCGACACCTATATTGCCAAGGACGCCTCCACCAACGAGGAGATCGACCGCCTGCGGCTCAGCGCTACCTTTTCCCTGCTGGAGCGGCGGGACGTCATCGTGGTGGCGTCTGTCAGCTGCATTTACGGACTGGGCGAGCCGGACGATTTCGCCAAGCTGGCCATTTCCCTGCGCCCGGGCGTGGAATACGAGCGCAACGAGCTGCTGCGCAAGCTGGTGGAGTGCCGCTACGAGCGCAACGACATCGCCTTTGAACGAAATATGTTCCGCGTCCGGGGCGACACCGTGGAGATCTATCCCGCCTACTACAAGGGGCGGGCCATCCGGGTGGAATTCTTCGGAGATGAGATCGACCGCATCAGCGAGTTCGATCCCGTTACCGGACGGGCCAGCAAGGCGCTGAACCATATTGCCATCTATCCCGCCAGCCATTATGTCACTACCAAGGACAAGATGGACCGGGCGGTGGTGGAGATCCGCCGGGAGCTGGAGGAGCAGGTGAAGCTCTTTCAGGCCAATCAGCAGCTGGTGGAGGCACAGCGCATCCGCCAGCGGACGGAGTACGACATGGAGATGATGACGGAGCTGGGCTACTGCACCGGCATCGAGAACTACTCCCGTGTGATCTCCGGGCGTCCTGAGGGCAGCGCGCCCATGACGCTGCTGGACTTCTTCCCCAGGGACTTCCTGCTGTTTGTGGACGAGAGCCATGTGACGCTGCCCCAGGTGCGTGCCATGTACAACGGCGACCACGCCCGAAAGGATTCGCTGGTGAAGTATGGCTTCCGCCTGCCCTGTGCCTATGACAACCGTCCTCTGAAATTCGAGGAATTTGAAAAGCGTGTCAATCAGGCGGTGTATGTGTCCGCCACCCCGGCGGAGTATGAGCGCAGCCGGGCGGGCCAGATCGTGGAGCAGGTGATCCGCCCCACCGGTCTGCTGGACCCCGTGGTGCAGGTGCGTCCCGTGGACGGGCAGATCGACGATCTGCTCTCGGAGATCACCGCCCGTGCGGAGAGAAACGAGCGTGTGCTGGTGACTACCCTCACCAAGAAGATGGCGGAGGATTTGACAGAATATTTCCGCAGCGCCGGTATCCGGGTGCGGTACATGCACTCCGACGTGGAGACCATCGAGCGCATGGAGATCATTCGTGACCTGCGTCTGGGTGAATTCGATGTGCTGGTGGGCATCAATCTGCTGCGCGAGGGTCTTGACCTGCCGGAGGTGTCGCTGGTGGCGGTGCTGGATGCCGACAAGGAGGGCTTCCTCCGTTCCGAAACTTCCCTCATCCAGACCATTGGCCGTGCCGCACGAAACGCGGAGGGTCTGGTCATCCTCTACGCCGATACGGTTACCCCCTCCATGCGGGCGGCTATGGATGAGACGGCCCGCCGCCGGGAGATTCAGAGTGCGTACAACGAGGAACACGGCATTGTGCCCAAGACCATCATCAAGAGCGTCCGGGATGTGCTGGAGATTTCCAAGAGCGAAGAGGACTCACGGAAGAAGCGGGAGCGCAAGACCAAGATGACCGACCGGGAGCGGGAGGCGGAGATTGCGCGGCTGGAAAAGGAAATGAAAGAAGCGGCGAAGATGCTGGAATTCGAGTATGCGGCCATTCTGCGCGACCGCATTGTGGAGCTGAAGGGCGAAAAATAAGAAAAGGAGCGCCTATGGAAAACACGCTGGCAAACAAGAGAATACCGGATATTTCCTCCTTCGATCTGCATGTGCTGGCCATGGCGCTGATGCTTTGCGACCATATTTGGGCCACGCTGCCCTATACGCCCATGTGGCTGACGGGACTGGGGCGCATCGCGTTCCCCATCTTCGCCTTTCTCATGGCGGAGGGACACGCCCACACCAGTGACCTCCGGGCATACCGGAAGCGGCTTCTGCGGCTGGCGGTGGTGACGGAGATCCCCTTTAACCTGATGTCCGCCGGCAGTCCCATCAACCCCTTCCATCAGAACGTTATCTGGACCTTCCTGTTGGCGTCGATATGTATCGGCTTCTGGGAAAAGACCAAGGAACAGAAGAATATTATCGCGTTTCTGAAGGCGGCGGGCGTGACGCTGGCCGGGTATCTGGCAGGCTATGTGCTGTTTGTGGATTACTACGGCGAGGGCGTACTGACGGTTCTGCTGTTCTGGCTGTTCCGGGGAAGCCGCTGGTGGCAGCGGCTGGGACAGGCGGCAGGACTGTACTGGATCAATGTGGAGATGCTTGGAGGGCAAGTGATCCCGCTTTCCCTGTCGGGGCAGACCGTGGAACTGCCGCTGCAGGCATTTGCCCTGCTGGCGCTGATCCCCATCTGGCTGTACCGTGGACGGCAGGGGCTCCACAGCAAGACCATCAAAAGAATCCAATACGGATTTTATCCCGTTCATATGCTGATTTTGTGGCTCATCGCCGCAGCGGCGGGCTGAGAGAGGAGCGGTGCGGATATGGAAGAACAGAGAACATTTTTTCAAAAGGTCGTGCTGATCATTCTGGCGGCCATGATCGTGGTATTCGGCGCGGTGACGGCGTATTGCCAGACCATCGAGGGAATTCGGCTGCGGGACAGCTTTCTGCGGAAGCGGGAGGTCGCCGACGCCGACTGCTTCACCGGCAAGGTGGAGGGGGAGCAGGTGACCATCCTGCGCTGGTACGGCGACGGCTCCGGCACCCGGGAGGTCACCCTGCAGGTGGGTGAGCGCATTCACGATACATACGCCGTGTATCTGGGAGAACCTATGATCCCGCTGAAGGGAACGGTGGCCACGCTCACTTCCGCTTTGCTGGAGGTGCCGACGGTTCGGATCGCCAAAAACGGAACGGTCACGTTTGAAGGGGGCTATCAGGCCAGCTCGGGGATGTTCTATACCTCTGAAGGGGAATGGGAATCGCGGGCCGACAGCGCCAACATCTATGTTTCCGGAGGAGATTTCTGGAAGGGTTACACCATGCCCAAGGGGACGCTGGTAAAGATCGCCCTTGACCCGGAGCTGGAAGACCGGGGAGATTGGCGGCTGTATGGACTGATGGTGTTCTTTACCCTGATGCTGATGGTGGATGTGGCGTTCCCCTATACCCTGTTCCGATGGCGGCATCACCGGTGGGTGAAGGACCCGGAGCCTACGGACGACTATATGAGCATACAGCATCTGTGTTGGGTGATATGTCCCATTCTGCTGCTGGTGTTTTACATCTTTGCGGCGACCACCACCATGGCGGTGACCTGAGGCCGCATAGAAAGAGGATGATGGCGAGATGAAAGAAAAAACCGCCCCGTGGGCGGCATATCTCCGTATTCTGGCGGCGGCTGCTTTGTGGGGCATCATCGGCATCTGGAACCGGCAGCTGATGGCGCTGGGGTTGTCGCCAACCGGCATCGTGGCGGTGCGGAATTTCGGCGGCATGGCGCTGCTGGCGGCCATTTTCGCGGTGAAGGACCGCAGCGTGTTCCGGGTGCGGAAGGAGCATTGGAAATACTTCTTCGGCACCGGCATCATCAGTGTGGTGCTGTTCACCGTGTGCTATTTCTCCTGCCAGAAGCTGTGCTCTCTGGCGGTGGCCTCCATCCTGCTGTATACGGCGCCCTCCTTCGTGGTGGTGATGAGCGCCATCCTGTGGAAGGAACCGGTGACAAAGAAAAAGCTTTCGGCGCTGCTGCTGACGCTGATTGGCTGCGCACTGGTGTGCGGCCTTTTCGCCGGAGACCTGAGGGTGACGCTTCCCGGCATCCTGCTGGGACTGGGGGCGGGGTTCTTCTACGCCCTGTACAGCATCTTCGGTCGGTATGCGCTGGCGCACTATGATTCCATGACTGTCACGGTGTGGACGTTCCTGTTTGCCGGTCCCGCATCGCTGCTGCTGGTGAAGCCTGCGGAAATGACGGCAGTGCTGGCCCAGCCGAAAGCGTGGCTGCTGGCGGCGGCGCTGGTGGTGTTTTCCACCGTGCTGCCCTACATCCTCTACACCGGCGGATTGGCGAAGGTGGAGGCCGGCAAGGCGTCCATTATGGCAAGTTTGGAGCCGGTGGTGGCGTCCCTGATGGGAGTGGTGCTGTTCAGCGAGCCTATGGGCGTCCAGACCCTGCTGGGCATCGGGTGTGTGCTGGCAGGCGTGTACATTCTGAGGTAAGTGTATGTCGAAGAATACGAAAGACGAAAAGACCAATGTGATGCGGACGCTGGAGCAGAAGGGGATTCCCTACACCGCCCACGCATATGCCCACGAGGAGGGCGTGGCGGTGGACGGCGTCACCGTGGCGCAGATGCTGGGACAGGACCCGGAGCAGGTGTTCAAGACGCTGGTGGCCCGGGGCGCGTCCAAAGGCATCTATGTGTTCGTCATCCCCGTGGCGGACAGTCTGGATCTGAAGAAAGCCGCCAAGGCGGTGGGGGAGAAGTCCATCGAGATGGTGGCGGTGAAGGAGATCAACGCTCTCACCGGCTACATCCGGGGCGGCTGCTCGCCCGTAGGCATGAAGAAGCAGTATCCCACGGTGTTCCATGAGACGGTGGAGATCATCGACACCATCATGGTCTCCGCCGGAAAGATCGGCGCACAGGTGGAGCTGTCTCCGCAGGCGCTGATGGAGCTGGTGGACGGCACGGCTGCGGATATCACAGTGGAGTAAATCCGTTTATATGTCCTTTGTCTCCCGGACGATGGAAAGTCCCAGCCCCAGACCCAGCCGAAAGGCATGGATAGCCCGGTAGCAGCGGAGAATGTCCGCGGCGTCGGTAAGCTCGAAGAGCTCATGGCGCAGGTCCGGCATGGCTTTTTTCAGGGTTTGCAGGGCGTCCTCCATGCGCTGCTCTTCCGCCCGCTCGGTGAAGCTTTCGGGTTTATAGGGATGGTGGCGGTGGCACAGGTCAAACAGGGAAGCGATACAGTCTTCCATAGGGCAACCTCCTAAAACACGAAATTAAATCTCGTAACAATTGCAATATAACACGAAATTAAATCTCTGTCAACAGGGGAGATGTGGTATCATGGAAATTAAGATGCCGGAATTTGGACAGCGTTTGAAAGAGCTGCGAAGGGAAAAGGGATTGACGCAAAAGGCAATGGCTGAGTTTGTGGAGAGAACGGAGCGGCATTATCAGGATATGGAAGCGGGTAAAATCAACGTTCCTGCCCTGACGCTCATCAAACTGGCTAATCTGTTTGACGTCAGTCTGGATTATCTGGTGGGTCGCACGGAAGAGCGCTGCTGACGGGCGGGCCTAAAAGTAATAATTAAATTATGATTTGATTATATACGAACTGTCATTATGTGTCAAGAGGTGTTATCATGGAAAAAATAATGCTTGCATTGGGACAGCGGCTGAAGCTTTTGCGAAAGGAAAAAAAACTGAAACAACGGGATATGGCGGAATATTTAGGCTGTTCCGAGCGGAATTATCAGAAGATGGAGTACGGAGACATCAACGTTCCTGCCCTGACGCTGATCAAGCTGGCGGATCTGTTTGACGTCAGTCTGGATTATCTGGTGGGCCGGGCAGAGGAACGGCGGTAAGGCGATGCCGAGAAAGAGAGAACGGCTATGACGGAAGTTTCCAAGAACATTCTGGATTCCTTCCAGATCCGAAAAAGCAAACAACAGAAGGCGGAGTTCCGCCATTGGCTCAGCGGAGAATTGCGCAAGGCAGGGTATACACCCAAGGAGGAACCCCACGGCGGCCTGATCCCCGGCTGCAACCTTGTGGCGGGCGATCCGGAAACGGCAGAGGTCATCTGCACCGCCCATTACGACACCTGCGCCGTGATGCCGGTGCCCAACTTCATCACGCCCCGGAGCATGGTGTGGTATCTGCTCTATCAGCTGGCGCTGGTGGCGGCGATCTTCGCCTTTGCCGGAATGGTGGAGGTGGCGGTGATCGTGGCCTTTGATCCGCCGCCCATGGCGGCGGTGCTGGCCATGGAGGCGGCACTGTTCTTCTGCCTGTGGTGGCTGATGTTCGGCCCGGCCAACAAGCGCACCGCCAACGACAA
>CAZQJD010000004.1:18266-30156 GCA_964593575.1 uncultured Oscillibacter sp. | reverse complement strand
TGGAGCCAACATAGGACTCGTACAGGTCGGCACCCATGCCGGCCACGTCGCCCACATTGTCGCCCACGTTGTCGGCGATGGTGGCGGGGTTCCGGGGATCGTCCTCGGGGATACCGGCCTCCACCTTGCCCACCAGATCCGCGCCCACGTCGGCGGCCTTGGTGTAGATGCCGCCGCCCACACGGGCGAACAGCGCCATGAAGGAGGCGCCCATGCCGTTCATCACCATGATGCTGCCCACGGTGACGGGGTCGGTGATGCCGAAGGCATAGCGCAGCAGGAAGTACCACATGGTGATATCCAGCATACCCAGACCCACCACGGTGAAGCCCATGACGGAGCCGGAGGCAAAGGCCACCCGCAGACCCTTGTTGAGTCCCTCATAGGCAGCCTGCGCGGTGCGGGCGTTGGAGGCGGTGGCGATCTTCATGCCGATGAAGCCCGCCAGCATGGAGAATACGCCGCCGGTGACAAAGGCGAAGGGAGTGAAGCGTGAGAGCATCTTCCCGCCGCTGCCGAAGGCCAGGATCAGAAGAACAAGAAACACCGCCACGAATACTTTCGCCACGGTGGTATACTGCTGCTTCAGATAGGCGTCGGCGCCGCTGCGGATGGATGCGGCCAGCTTGCGCATTTTGTCAGAACCCTCGGAGTACGTAAGGACCTTCTTCGCCTGCATGACCGCAAACAGACCTGCTGCGGCCGCGCCTGCGAAACCCAGATAAAACAGTTGATCCATAGGACAAGCTCCTCCTTCTCGTAAGTCGACAACAGATGTGGATTTCAGAGCCTTTTTCCTATTATACGTTTCTGTTTTTCCGATGGCAAGTGTGGTTGCATACGTTTTTACTTATATTATGCAAGCGATTACCTAATGGTTTTCTGTCTTTCCTCGTGTGACGCAACAAATATGCAAAAGTGTGCGCAAGAGAAAAACCGGCCTTTTCCGAAGAAAAAGCCGGATTATGCTCAGATGCCTGTGATATCGATGCCGGCGCCGCCCACGCCGCAGCGCTTGTTGATGCCCAGGAGCATGGGCGTGAGGCTTTCCACCGTGGGGGCGAACTCCAGACCGCCGGCATTGACCGGGCGCAGACCGAGGCTCTCTGCCAGGGACATGACGGACTCCACGGTTTTCGGGTCGCTGCCCACGATGAGGGTGCTGCCGGAAAGGGGGGCATCCAGCCTGCGCAGCAGCGTGAAGGAGACGGTGTGAAAGCCGGCGGCAACACGGCTGCCCTTTCCCAGAATAGCGTAGGTCTCCTGTGCGTTGGAGCCTTCCGCCGGAGGCGCGTAGCGGATGGGATCAAAGGCCATGGGGATGGTGACGTCCACAAGGATCTTTTCCCGGAGGATGTCCCGGAGAGGCTCCAGCACCTCCCGGCGGCTGGTGACGGGGATCACCATGACAACCAGCTCAGCCCAAGCGGCGGCCTCGGCATTTTCGCCGCTGTGGATGTCGGCAAGGCCGGTCATCTGCCGGGCGGTCACGGCGGCTTCCTCTGCCAATGTCCGGTCAAAGGATGCGATGGTAACGTCGTGTCCTGCCATGGCAAAGCGCATGGCAAGGCCGCTGCCCATTTTGCCTGCGCCGATGACGGTGATCTTCATATGGAAGCCCTCCTGTCAGGTGTTTTTCCGGTTTTGTTTCCAATAGTCCTGCGCCGCAGCCTTTTTGCTGGGGACGAAGCAGGTGGCTGCCGTCTGGCGGCGGCCCTTGCTGGCGGCGTAGAAGTAGCCGATGGTGGAGAATACCGCCGCACCGATGAAGTTCACCAGCAGATCCTTCATGGTGTCGATCAGGCCGATGTCCAGATAGCCGCCCAGACCCAGCTCCTGTCCATTGATGACCACCTCATGGATATTCGGCACAGTCACCACGGTGTTGGTGGAGGTGGGGTCCAGCGTTACGGTATAGATGGCGTGGATCACCGTGTCCTTCTGCATGTCGCTGTGGAAGACCACATCCATGAAGAACTCGAAGAACTCCCAAAGAACGCCGATGGTCATGGAAAAGCAGAAGGCAACCAGCGCCAGAAACAGGGGGGAAAGGTCGAAGGTCAGCCGCTCGTCATCGTTGAGCAGCATCACCAGGGAAAAGCCCACCGCCGCGGCCAGAAAGCCGTTGAGGGTGTGGAGCATGGTATCCCAGCCGGGGATCCTCACGTAAAAGGCATTGACCTCACCCAGCATTTCCGCCGCGAAGATAAAGCAGAGGATAATGATCTCCAGAGTGGGCGGAAGCTCGATGTGCAGCTTCACCTGTACCCAGCTGGGAATATACAGCAGCAGAAGCGTCAGGATGCAGAAGAAGGCGCTCTCATAGCTGCCCAGCATCAGCTGGCGGATCAGGGTCACGATCACCAGTGCGCGCAGTGTGTAGAATACGATAAAGGAGCTTTTATGCTCCCGAAGCTCCTGAGCCAGAGCTTTGCGAAAGCTTTTCTTTTCCAGCTTCCGCTCCTGACGGGTCTTCTTGTTCAAACTGATCCTCCTTTGTTGTCCGATGGCGGCGGCTGCCGCCGGGTCTGATGCCGATATCATGGATTATAGCACAGTTCTCCGGCTCGGGATAGAGGGAATGTCGAAAAATGTTGCCGGACACTTCTCTTTGGAGGGGTGGCTCGTTATGATAATACATATAAAATACATATGCATCAATCATTGGCAGGAAGGTGCTGCGCTCTGGAAACTGCCCGGACGCTGGCAGCGCTTTATGACCATGCCCCGTCATTTCGGCGGCATCCACGCTGTGGCCATGGCGTTTTCCACCGTGCGGGTGAGCGACGCCGTCCGCGCCCGTGCCCGTGAGATGGGCGTGGCGCTGGTGGACAGCATCCGCAAGCTGCCGGCGGCGCGTCTGGCAGTTCATCTTCACGGGGCATTGTAAACCGTTGTTCACCGCAGAACAAATGTCCGTGGCTTGGAGAAGGGAAGCTGCCTTTTCCGGACTGCGATTTTTTCTGTGCAAAAAAGTGTCGATCGGCCAAAATTTTTGCTAAAATTTTGAAAAAAGCGGCGGAAAAGGGTGGACATTCTTTTTGCATGGTGCTATACTACCCTACATCATTACCTAACTCTCGCTTTAAAGTGCTAAATTCCATTATCTGTAAGTATTGCGGAAAGGTCTGATCGCATGAAAATTGTCGTATGCATGAAGCAGGTACCGCTGACCTCCAAGGTGGAGATCGACGAAGAGACCGGCAACCTCAAGCGGATGGGTTCCGCCACCCGCACCAATCCCTTTGACCTGTTTGCACTGGAATGTGCGCTGCGCATCCGCCAGCAGGTGGGCGGCACGGTCACCGTGCTGACCATGGGTCCCCAGCAGGCGGAGAGCATGGTCCGGGACGCCTATATGATGGGCGCGGACGACGCTGTGATCCTCTCTGACCGGAAGTTTGCCGGCTCCGACGTGCTGGCCACCTCCTATACACTCTCTCAGGGCGTCAAGGTGCTGGGCGGCGCAGACCTCATCATCTGCGGACGCCAGACCACCGACGGCGACACCGCCCAGATCGGACCCGCCATGGCGGAGCATCTGCACATCCCCCATGCCGCATGGGTCAACGAGATCACCGAGGTGGATGACAAGCGCATCCGGGTGCGGCAGGACCTTGCCAGCGTGTATCAGATCAGCGAGATGCGCTATCCCTGCCTCATCACGGTGGACAAGGACATCTGCGTGCCCCGCCTGCCCTCCTACCGCCGCAAGACGGAGGCTGCCGAAAAGCCTGTCCGCGTCATTTCCCTGGCGGATCTGCCCAACCCGGACATCACCCGCTTCGGACAGGTGGGTTCTCCCACCACGGTGGAGCGCATCTTCCCGCCTCCCGCCGGCGCCGGCAGCGTGACGCTGGAGGGCACCGCCGCCGAGAAGGCCGGTCAGCTCTTTGACCTGCTGGCGGCAGCCAAGTATTTCTGAGGAGGGGTCATATGCAACTGCTGAAATTTGATGTTTCCAAGTGCGATCTGTGCAGAAAGTGCATTGAAAAATGCCCCTTCGACGCCCTGCGCATGGGAAAGGACGGCATTACCGTCAACGAAAAGTGCCGCATGTGCTCCGTCTGCGTCCGGACCTGCCCCACCCACGCCCTGTGGTTTGAACAGGTGGCCCGCTCCTGCGACAAGAGCAAGTGGAAGGATATTCTGGTTTACGCGGAGCAGGAGGACGGCGACATCCATCCCGTTGTCTACGAGCTCATCGGCGAGGCCCGCAAGCTGGCCGCCAAGGTGGGCTACGCCGTCAAGTGCGTCATCGTCGGCGGCGAGGGTACCCGCGCCAACGCCGAAAAGCTGCTGCCCTACGGCGTGCAGGAGGTTTTCGTCTACGAGCATCCCGGCTTCGAGGGCTTCAAGGCCGACTGCTACTCCGACGCCGTGGCCGACTGCATCTCCACCATCTTCCCCTCCAGCGTGCTCATCGGCGCCACGGCCTGCGGCCGCTCTCTGGCGCCCCGCCTGTCCACCCGGTTCCACACCGGCCTGACGGCGGACTGCACGGAGCTGCAGATCAAGGAAAATACCGACATGGTCCAGATCCGTCCCGCCTTCGGCGGCAACATCATGGCCCAGATCGTCATTACCGAGTCCCGTCCCCAGTTTGCCACCGTCCGCTACAAGGTGATGGACAAGGCCAAAAAGGTGGACAACCCCACCGGCAGGATCACCGTCTGCAGCGCCACGGAGCTGATGGTCAAGTCCGGCATCTCCGTCATCGAGCGGGCAGCCATCACCCGCACCAAGTCCATCGAGGAAGAGGATGTGCTGGTGGTCGCCGGACGCGGCGTGAAGAGCGCGAAGGATGTGGAGATGGTCCGTGAGCTGGCGACCCTGCTGGGCGGTCAGCTGTGCTTCACCCGTCCCATGGTGGAGAACGGCTTCGGTGATTCCGCACACCAGATCGGCCTGTCCGGCCGCACCGTCAAGCCCAAGCTCATCGTCACCTGCGGCGTGTCCGGCGCGGTGCAGTTCACCTCCTGCATGAACAGCGCCCAGACCATCGTCGCCATCAATACCGATCCCGAAGCACAGATCTTCCGGGTGGCCCATTACCGCATCGTGGATGACCTCTACAAGGTCGTTCCGGATCTGATCGCCCGCATCAAAGCTGCAAAGGAGGCCGAGTGATATGCCGTTCCCCTATAAGAAAATGGACGAAAACGACTTTGCGTACATCCGCTCGGTCACCGACCCCGCCCGTGTGTGGGTAGGGGAGGCCATCGCCAAGGAATATTACCATGATGAGATGCCGGAGTACGGCGTGTTTCCGCCGGAGCTGTATGTGGAGGTCCTGAACAAGGAAGAAGTCTCCGCCATCATGAAGTACGCCTATGAAAACAATATCCCCGTGGTGGCCCGCGGCGCCGGCACCGGCCTCGCCGGCGGCGCCAACTGCAAGTACGGCGGCATCATGCTGTCCCTGATGAAGATGAACAAGATCTTCCCGGTGGACACCCAGAACATGACCGTTACCGCCCAGCCCGGCGCCCTGATCACCGAGGTGGCTGCCGCCGCCTCCGCCGCGGGACTGTTCTATCCCCCCGATCCCGGTGAAAAGACCGCCTCCATCGGCGGCTCCATCATCACCAATGCCGGCGGCATGCGTGCCGTGCGCTACGGCGTCACCCGCGACTATGTCCGCTGCATCGAGGCGGTGATGCCCAACGGCGAGATCATGCATTTCTCCTCCAATGTGGTGAAGAACACCACCGGCATGGACATCAAGGACCTCATTGTCGGCTCCGAGGGCATCCTGTGCATCTGCACGGAGGTCACCCTGCGGCTGATCCCCGCACCCAACTGCACCTGCACCCTGGTGATCCCCTTCGAGGATCTGGAAAAGTGCATCGACTGCGTGCCGGTGCTGCTGCGTCTGCCCTTCGTGCCCACCGCCGTGGAGTTCCTGGAGCGGGAGCTCATCGACATCGTGGAGAAGACGCTGCACAAGGTGCTTCCCGTCAAGGAGGGCGGCGCCGTGCTCATCGTCATGTATGACGCGTCCTCCAGGGAGGAGCTGAGCCAGTGCTGTGACGCCGCTGCCGCCGCCGCGCTGGAGATCGGCGCACTGGACGTGCTGCTGGCCGACACCCCGGAGCGCATCGGCTCCGTCTGGGCCGTCCGCGCCGCCATTCTGGAGGGCATGAAGGCCTACTCCATCGCGCAGGAGGAGTGCGACGTGGTGGTGCCCCGCGCCAAGATCGCGGAGTTCGTCAAGGCCGCCAAGAAGATCTGTCTGGCCCGCGGCGTGGTGGTGGAGCCCTGCGGCCACGCCGGCGACGGCAATATCCACACCGAGATGCTCCGCATGCCCGGCATGACGGACGAGGAGTGGAAGTCCGCCACCCACGCCTGTCTCACCGAGCTGTATGCCCTCAGCAAGGAGCTGGGCGGTCAGCTTTCCGGCGAGCACGGCATCGGCAACGGTCGACTGGAATTCCTGGAGAACTTCCTCGGCACGCCGATGATCGACCTTTTCAAATCCATCAAGCTGGCTTTCGATCCCAAGCTGATCCTGAATCCCGGCAAGATGATTGAGTTCAACAACTGACCCCGGCACAAACAAAAAAAGGAGAGAATGAGTTATGGCAGAGAAGAGATCCCTTTTGGTTGACAAGAGCAAAATGCCCATTATTATGGGTATCGCCTTCGTGGCGTTCACCACCCAGTTCGGCGGCGGCTTCGCCTCCGGCGCACAGATCTATCAGTACTTTATCAACTACGGCATCTGGTGCCTGGTGCTGCCCATCGTGACTCAGGGCCTGTACTCTCTGTTCTTCTGGTACGGCATGCGCTATGCCTACAAGCATAAGACCTATGACTACCGCAGCTTCTCCGACAGCATCTACGGCAAGACCGCGCCTGTCATGAGCAATCTCTATGAGATTTGCTACCTCATCATGATCGGTACCGCCTCCGCCGCGGCCTTCGCCACCGGCGGCTCTACCATCAACACCCTCACCGGCATCCCCTATCTGGCCTGCACTCTGATCATCGGCGTGTTCATCTTCCTGGTGGCCCTGTTCGGCACCGCCGTGGTCCGCAAGTGCGCCGCCACTCTCAGCGTCCTGATCGTTGTGGGTCTGCTGGTGGTTCTGGTGCCCAACATCATTGCCCAGCTCCCCGCCATCATCGAGTCCATCGGCAAGCTGGCTGCCGGCGAGATGGTGAACCGCACCGCTGCTGCCGCCAACACTGGTGCCTTCGGCCCCGCTCTGTGGTCTGCCGTGCTGTACTTCTTCTTCCAGCTGGCCTCCGTCTCCGTTACCTATCAGCAGATGGAAGCCGTCACCGACACCAAGCAGATCGACAAGGCCGCCATCTGGATGTTCATCTGCAACTTCGGCGCCATGGAGCTGTCCATCATCGGTCTGCTGGCCGTTTCCTACGTTGCTGAGATGGCCACCGCTTCCATCCCCATGCTGGTTCTGGTCCAGAACGGCGTGGGCGCCGGTATCCTGACTCCCATCATCTCCCTGCTGATCATCCTGGGCGCTGTTTCCACCGCCGTCAACATGATCTCCGGCATCGTCACCCGCTGCGTCAACGCCATCGAGCGTAACAAGTCTGAGGCTGACCGCGCCAAGGGTCATCTGGGCCGCAACGCCATCTTCACCCTGATCTTCACCGGCCTGGCCTTCGGCATCGCACAGTTCGGTCTGCAGGCAGTCATCGCCAAGGGCTACGCCTATCTGGGCTACGCCGCACTGATCACCCTGTTCATCCCCTTCGTATATCATGCCATCAAGACCAAGATGAAGGAGATCTGATCCCCCTTCATCTCTGGCACCATATTTGCGAAACGGCTCGGCACACGCCGAGCCGTTTTTCCACAAAGGAGGTTTTTCCATGCAGGATAAATTCACCACCGGCACCTTCATGCCTGACAGCATGATCTCCTGCCGTACCCTGTACAAGGCCAACGGCTTCTCCGACGATGATTTCGCTCGTCCCGTCATCGGCATCTGCGACTCCTTCACCGACATTGTGCCCGGCCACAAGAACCTGCGGGAGCTTTCCCAGCAGGTGAAATACGGCGTCTACCGGGCCGGCGGCACGCCGGTGGAGTTCGGCTGCATCGCCGTGTGCGACGGCGTGTGCACCACCCACGACGGTTCCCGCTACTCCCTGCCCTCCCGTGAGATCGTGGCCGACGGCATCGAGATCATGGCCCGTGCTCACCGGCTGGACGGTCTGGTGCTGGTGGGCTCCTGTGACAAGACGGTGCCCGGCATGCTGATGGCCGCGGCACGGCTGGACATCCCCTGCATTTTCCTTGCCGGCGGCTGCATGCTGGGCGGCCCCGCCTTCGGCGGCAAGCGGAAGTCCGACTCCACCTCCTCCGAGGAGGCCTACGGCATGTATCAGACCGGTAAGGTCACCCGTGAGCAGGTACTGGAGCTGACGGACTCCTGCTGTCCCACCGTGGGCTCCTGCCAGCATATGGCCACTGCCAACTCCATGTGCTGCATGGCGGAGGCCATGGGCATGAGCCTGCCCGGCTCCGCCGCCATCCCCGCCGTGTACAATGACCGCACCCGTGCCGCATTGCAGACCGGCGAGACCATCGTGCAGATGGTCCGCGACGGCCTCACCGCACGGGACATCATCACCGAAGAGGCCATCCGCAATGCCATCATGGTGCTGATGGCCACCGGCGGCTCCACCAACTGCGTCATCCACACCTGCGCCATCGCCCACGAGATCGGCATCCCCGCCAAGACGGTTATGGGCTGGTTTGAGGACTACGGCACCTCCGTGCCTCTCATCTGCCGCATCAACCCCGCCTCCAAGGACTTTGACGCGCAGGACTTCTATCACGCCGGAGGTATCCCGGAGGTGCAGCGGCAGCTGAAGAGCATCCTATTCAACGACTGCATGACCGTCACCGGCCGCGCCGTGGGGGAGAACGCCGCCGCTTACCGCAGCCTGTATCCCAAGAATCCGGAGGTCATCACCTCCCTGGAGCAGCCCTTCTCCACACTGGCGGGCCTTGCCATCATGCACGGCAATCTGGCGCCCGACACCGCCGTGGCCAAGCCTGCCGCCATCGCGCCGGAGGTGCGCCGCTTTGAGGGTACCGCCATCTGCTTCGCCGGTGAGGACGAGGCCAACGAGGCCATCGGCAAGCAGCTGGTGAAGCCCGGTCATGTGGTGGTGGTGCGCTACGCCGGCCCCAAGGGCGCACCCGGTATGCCGGAGATGTTCAAGCCCATGAAGCTGCTGTACGGTCAGGGTCTGAACAAATGCACCGCGCTCATCACCGACGGCCGATTCTCCGGCACCAACAACGGCTGCTTCGTGGGACATATCTCGCCGGAAGCCGCCTCCGGCGGCCCCATCGCCCTCATCGAGGACGGCGATAAGATCCTCATTGATGTGGTGGAGCGCCGCATTGAGCTGCTGGTCTCCGACGAGGAGCTGGAGCGCCGCCGCGCCGCATGGACCTACACGCCCGCGCCGGTGGATGGGTATCTGGCCCGCTACGCCCGCAATGCCAAAAGCGCCGATCAGGGCGGCATCGTCATCTGACCGGAAGCTGCATCAAAAACCGGAGAGCGAAAGCTCTCCGGTTTTGCGTTAAAAGTGGAAGCGGCGGAACAGCTCCATGCGGGCCCGCCGGTCGCCGATGATCAGCGTACCCAGAAAGATGGCGGCGGAAAAGACCAGCGGCGCAAAGGCGAGATAAGGGTTATGCTCCATGCCCACCAGAAACAGCCACATGGGGATGAGGCTGCACAGGATCATCAGAAGCTGCCACATCATGTAGCTCTGCCAGCTTCCACGGTTGAAAAACATGCAGCCGAGGAGGATGATATCCATCAGCACGATGCCCAGCGGCAGCACATAGTCCACCGACCAGCCTCGATATCCGATGACCATATCCGCCGCGATGGCGGATAAAACAGTCATCACCGTCAGCACGATGATCTTGCTGCGGTAGCCGGTCTTTCCCAGAATGGCGTAGCGCAGCACCAGATAGACATAGAGGAGCGCCAGCCCCGTAAGGACGCTCCACCAGATCTGCGCGCTGGTCAGCAGGTTGACAGAGATCAGGAGCGCCTCCAGACAGATGGCCAGAAAAAGATACACATTGCTGGCCAGCGTCCACCGACGTACCCGTACCCGCACGTTGGGATACATGTTTTCCACGGCGTCCGCAGGCTCCAGAATAGAGCGGCAGAGAGGGCAGACCTCCGTTTCATCCAAAACTTCCAGATGACAATTTCGACACTTAGCCATAATTCACTCCGTTGCTTTCGATCTCCACCGGAACACCGTCCGCTGTCAGCCGGCGGAAGAAGCCTCTTTGCACAGACATATCCACCAGATCGTAGGTGAAGGTGAATACCAGCGTGTCCTCATAGGAGCATACCGTGCAGCGGATATGCTGTCCGATGGACAAGGTGATAAAGGCATGGAACTGCTCGATATACGGGCGGTACGTCTCCGCTACGTCGATCCTGCCGATGTTGGTGATGGTGGAGGTATTGGCCAGAGCGGAACGGGTGTAGACGGCGCGCATGCCCAGATTCTTCAGGGGCAGGGGCAGCAGCCGTAAAAACGGATTCCGCTGATTGGCCACGTTGTAGGAGAAGATCCGCTCCAAATGCTCGCGGTCCATCTGGCTGCGCAGACTCTCCTGCACCTGCGCCAGAACCCCTTCAAAGGTGTGATCCTCCCGATCCGGCAGAAATTCCGCTGAGATCATCACGAAGAAGTTTTTCGTGGTGATGGAGTTGAAATAGGGCCGCAGATTCACCGGAACCGCAACGCGGATGGGCGCGGAGGTGGGACGGCGGTTCAGGTGCTCGGTGTAGACGCTCCAGACATACGCGGCCACCAGATACTCATTGATGCTGGCTCCGTACCGATGACAGGCCTCCTTCAGCCGGTCAAGCTTCATGTAGCCGTGCATGACGCCGCTCTCGCCCGGCCGGAAGCGCTCGCCGCGGATGGAGTAGGCCCGCTGGGTCTTGTAGTGCTTGCGGCAGCCGCGGCGGTAATTCTTCAGGAAGCTGTCCTCCCGGTTCAGGGAGGTGTCACTGTCCAGACCGTCCTGTGCCTTCAGCTCCGGATGCAGCAGCCGGAGGTACTGGTAGGTCAGCTCCCGCAGGAAGTTCAGGCCGCCCATGCCGTCGGTGAGTGCGTGGAAAACCTCCAGATTGATGCGGTATTTATAATATGTGACCCGGAACAGGTAGCTGTTGTTGGTGTTGGACCGGATAAACTGGCAGGGGAAGGTGGATTCCTCCTGTACCATGGGGGCGCGCTTTCCGTTTTCTTCGAAATAATACCAGAAAACGCCCCGGCGAAGCCGCATGTTGAACCCGTCAAACTTCGGCAGCACGACATCCAGAGCCTTCTGCAGCAGCTCCGGCACGATGCGTTCCGTCAGGGTGACGCTGATGCGGTACACGTTGCTCAGCTGCTCGCCGGCGATCACCGGAAACAGATGCGCCGTATTGTCCAGCTTATCCCACCGGAGATCCCGGTGCGGCACGGACTCCGGCGCAGCGCTCTTTTCTTCCATTGTCAGCAATTCATCTGTCTTTTTTCTCATAACACGCTGCTTTTCCTGTCTGTAAAACACTGCCGGACACATAGCGGCACAATATCCATGCTATCATGATAGCATACGCCGCGGAAATGGTCAAGCAGACCCAATGCCGGTCGGCCTTTTCTCGCCCCCCAGTCAGCTTCGCTGACAGCCCCCCTCTCTTTTACCTTTTGGACTGATTCTTCCAGAAAGCAACAGCCCAATTCAAGTTTGTTTGTTAGTGCTTGATTTTTAAGCGCTTTTCGATAAAAGCTATTTTGTCGTTGTCTTTCTTTTCTCTGACGGTGATTCTATATCCGTCCTTTGCAGATGCACGGTAAACCTTTAGAT
>CAZQJD010000004.1:0-18166 GCA_964593575.1 uncultured Oscillibacter sp. | reverse complement strand
TCTCTGACGGTGATTCTATATCCGTCCTTTGCAGATGCACGGTAAACCTTTAGATTTTCATTCGTGATATATTCAAGTCCTAAAGAGCCGTACATTAGTGGAATGATCCCAAACCTATCGTAAAGCAATTTGGCATTTTCAAAAAACATTGTTTTTTTCATAAATAACCTCGCTGAATTCTTATTTATCGGTCAGATGTATTTTAGCCCGGAGATTCAACAACTGGTGAAATCGGCGAAGCTTTCTTTATCAGCACAAAAAAGGTAAAAGAGAGGCAGATCCTGCCGGGGGGAAACCCTTATGGCACGGACGGTGCAGAAAGCCCCGGCAGGAGATCCAGGGATCTCCTGCCGGGGCTGTATGTGTGGACAGAAGCCTCTGTCACTGCAGTACCGTCAGAGATACGGTTTTGGCGGAAAGATCCACCTCGTAGTGATAGGTGCCCTGCAGGTGGACCAGCGTATTCCCCTCGTCGGCGACGGCTTCTGAGGTGAAGGTGATCTCATACATGAATCTGCCGTCCTGAAAAGCCATGGTATCCGGTGGGAAAACGCCCCACCCGCCGTCAAACGGCAAAGGAAGTCTTGCGGTGTCTCCGTCCGCAAAGCGAAGGTCGAGGGTGTACTGGTTTCCGTGGGGCGTGCCCACCCATTCTCCCAGATACGCGATGCAGCCGTCTTCCTGCGCATACCGCCCCAGAGAGATGTGGGAGAACTGCTGAACATCCGGGGCGGCCTGTACCCAGGCCAGCCGAGCCTCGTAGCTCATCTCATCGGGAGCGGTGGTCAGTGCCTGACCGGAGAAGTTCACATCGGCCGGGGTGAAGACTTTGGCAGGGGGTAGCTCCGTCAGCGCGGCGTAATACTGCGCGGCTGCCTCGTGGCACTGCGTGTTCAGAGCGGCGTACAGATCGGAGGATATTTCTCCCAGGGCCAGCTCCGCCATATCGGCAGGGAAGCGCTTTCGGATGCCGGCCGCGGCGTCTTCGTCCTCGCCGGGCATCCAGAAGCCGGTCAGCCGCCACTGCCCGTCCCACTCGAACACCATTTCCACAGAGCCTACCTGTTCGGGGGAAAGGCGTGTCTGCCGGCCGTTTCCCCACACATGGGTGGTGCAGTAAACCAGTGCGTATACGGTACAGCGGCTGCCCTCCTGCTTCGTTCCCCAGATGTGATGCGCCTCTGCGCGGAAGGGGTAAAGGGCGTCGGCGTCGTTTGTCCACAGGTTATTCGCCATGATGGCGCTGTGGATGTCGGCTTCCGATGGCAGCGCCGTGGGAAGAGCGCTTTCCTGAACAGGCAGCTTGCTGTCCGGGTCAAGGCCGAAGATCCTCCAGAATTCCGTGTTCTCCTTGTCTCCCAGGAAGTAGCCGCCATAGGAGCCGAATACGATGGTGTCGCAGCCGTCGGTTCCCTTGAATACCGTCAGCTTTTCGCCGCCGGTGAAGGTCAGGGTCAGCTTAGCTCCGTAACCGCAGGCACCTACGTAACCATGTTTCGCGTTTTTCAGAATTTCCCGCAGCCGGGGCAGGTCCTCCTCTCCGGCATAGAGCGGGGCATCCAGCCAGTCGCAGTCCAGTTGGGCTTCACGGATGGTATCCGTGATGTAGCTGGGATCGCCAAAGCGGTAGTCACACCGCTCCACCGCCAGATCAAGAACCGTCTGGGGAATGCCGGATTGCTCGTTATAGTAGGTGGTTTGGCCGTCTATATGCAGAGTTGCGGAGAAGCCAAAGCCCTCGGTGATGGATACACGTTTCTCTGCTGCAATGGCCTGTGCCTCCGCTTCGGTCAATGCGATCCGCTCCGCGATCTCACCAAAGCGATCAGAGAGGCGGTATACATAAAGGTAGGTGTTCGTCCTGCCGCACACATCAATTCCGCGGGAAACGGCATCGACAATGTATTCCCGTCCGTTAGGGGTATACAGATAGCGGCTCCATGCCACATCCAGAGACAGTGCTGCGTCCAGCGGCTGAATCAGAACCTGTCCGCTGTCGGGAGACCAGGAGATTCTGGTGTCTGTGATGCGGTAGCCCACGGTGGGGGTCTTCTGTGTCGCCAGCGCCTGCTCCACCGCGGCAGAGTCCGCTTCGCGGTAGAGGAGCTGGTTCACTTTGTCCTCGCCGATGCCGAACTCTATGCTATACATTCCGTGAAGCGGACTCGCGGCAGGGCTGCCGTTGTAGAGGCCGACGATATAGGCCGTCCTGCCGTCCTCGGTTTCCCGCGCAATGAGGGTATAGTCATCCAGTAGATCTTCGTATTCTACCAGAAGGCTAACTCTTTTCGCCAAACTCATGTCCCGGAATGCCTCGCCCGCGGCCAACTCCAGATAGTAGGCGGTATCCTTCACCGTGTCCGGTACGGACACCGCGGGCAGCTGTACGGGCTGCTGCTCCTGTGTGTCAGGCTGTGTGGATACAGGCTGATCCCCGGGGGCCTCTGTCCAGCCTGCGGATTCGTGGGGCTGGGGGTCGGAGCCGCAGACGATGGCAACGACAATGCACGCGGCGGCGGCGCTGACCGTGACCCACACGCGAGGACGCTTCCAGCTCAGCATGTTTTTGATGCGGCTCTTGGTATCGCCCTCGCCGAAGGCCAGCGGCGTGCCGGCGATAATGCGCCTGCCGGTGGCAAGGCTCAGGAGGGAAGCTGAGTAATCCGCGCGGATATCTTCTCCCAGATTCTTTACCACAGCCTCATCACAGCTCATTTCCATGTCCTTGGAGGACAGGACGAAGGCTATCCACACCAATGGATTGAACCAGTGGATGCACAGGGCGATAAAGGCCAGTGCCTTGATGATATGGTCGCCTCTGCGGATGTGGTGCTGCTCGTGGAGAATGATGTAGCTCTGCTCCTGCTCCGACAGTGCGGAGGGCAGATAGATCCTGGGGCGCATCAGGCCCATGACGAAGGGGGAAACGATCCCGTCCGCCAGATAGATGTTCTCCCGCAGCGGCACCGAACCCAGCAATCTGCGGCGCAGCAGCAGGCAGGAGATCACGCTGTAGCCTGCCATAATGACGATCCCCGCCAGCCAGACATATTGGCCGAATAAGATCCAGACCTCCCACCAATTGGAGCTGACAACTTCAATGCCGCCGCGATCATTCGGCGTGGTTGTGTAAATGTGCTGCACGCCCAGTCCGCCGTTCAATGCATCGCCCACTGCCTTCTGCGCGGCTTGACTCGCGCCCGCAAAAGAGATCGGCGTGTCGGAAAGCGTATAGGATTCCGAAACCGGCTTCATTTCCGGTACCACGCTGATCGGCGCCTCGATGGAAACCGGGCAGAGCAGCCGGAACAGCACCACTGCCCACAGAGCGTAGGAGAAGATTTTGGGCGCCTTCTTCATCAGCAGCCGAACCAACAGGATCAATACGATGACAATGCTTGACGCTTTGGTCATATCAATGACCTGCATAAATACCGTATCCAGCATGGCGTTACCTCCTGCTCCGGTCGATCAACTCCTGCAATTCATTGATCTCTGCGTCCGACAGCTTCTTTCGGGTGGTAAATGCGGCGAGAAAGGCAGGGAGGGAGCCGGAGAAGGTCTCCTCCACAAACTTCTCACTCTGCGCGGCGTAGAAATCCTGCTTGGAGATCAGGGAGGTGACGATACCGTCCTGGTTCCGGAAAATGCCGCGCTCACACAGGCGCTTCAGCACCGTATAGGTGGTGGACTTCTTCCAGTTCAGCTCCTGTGCGGCCAGCCTCACCAGCTCCGGTGAAGGGATAGGCTCCTTCTGCCAGATCATATCGGCAAATCGGGATTCGATGGCTCCCATTCTCAATTCGCTCATAAACGACCTCCGGTTTACATCATGTAGTCTATGCGTATAGTCTACATGATGTAAACTCAATTGTCAACAAAAATCTGTGTACGGATTCCGGAAAATTTCATGAATGCAGGAATGGCTTGCCGCAGAACCTTTCATTCTGCGGCAAGCCATTCACAGGCTGTCGAAAAAGTACGAACGGACTTTTTCGACAGCCTGAATAATGCCGGATTTTTGTGCTGCACAGCAGCAAAAAAATCCTCGCTTCGCTCGCCTCACCCCTTACAACGCAAGGGGTGAGGGGCATTTGATCCGATTCGAGGCGGGCTTCGCCCCCTCGAGCACCCTGCATTTTGCAGGTTCCGAGCATAGTTTCGCGTTTTTCGACAAGCTGGGGCTTATCAGTTGAGAAAGCGGCTGCTGCCTGGTGGAGCTTACTGGACTTCCACCAGTTCAATGTGGAAGTTCAGCTCCTTGCCGGCCATTTCATGGTTGGCATCAAAGGTAATGGTAGCGTCATCGCGGGCGGTCACCTTGACCTGCACCGGCTGGACGCCGTTGATATACAGGACAACTTTCTCGCCGACGCTCAGATTCTCGCTGCCGGGCAGCTGGCTGATCTCCACAGTGAAGATGGCGTTGGGGTCGGCATGGCCGTAAGCCTCGTCGGGGGTCAGGTGGATGTCGATGCTCTGGCCGACCTCCATGTTGGCGACGGCTGCATCATAGCCGCGGATCATCATGCCTGCGCCGCAGGTGAACTCCAGAGGCTCGCCGCGGTCGTAGGAAGAATCGAAAACGGTGCCGTCATTCAGCGTGCCGCGGTAATGGGTTCTGCAGACCTTGCCCACGTTGGGACCCTCGATGCCGGGGACGGCGGGTGCGGAGTGGCAGCCGCCGCAGCCGCCGCAGCCACCGGAGCAGCCGCAGCCACAGCTGTCTTCCTCGCCGTCATCACCGTGGTGATGGTCACAGTTGACACCGGCGGATTCCAGCTCGCCGTTGAGATATGCGCGGACGGCTGCGTCCGCGTCACCCTCTGCGCCGGAGCAGATCTCGATGCCGGCAGCAGCCAGTTCGGCCTGTGCGCCGTCGCCGATGCCGCCGCACAGCAGGACGTTCACGGAACGCTCGGCCAGAAAGTTTGCCATAGCCTCATGGCCGCTGCCGTTGGTGTCAACGACCTCGCCGGAGATGACCTGACCGGCCTCGACTTCGTACAGCTTGAAGTGTTCGGTGTGACCGAAGTGCTGGAACACTTCGCCGTCTTTGAAAGTAACTGCGATTTTCATGGATAAATACCTCCGTTGTTTTTCCGAAACGGCATTATATCCTAAAATAGAGGAAATGGCAACGGGTGAAACGGAATAATTGTCATGGGAAGAGGGTGAACGCAAAAAAACAGCCACCCGAAGGTGACTGTTTTTCTTGGTGGAGACTACTGGACTCGAACCAGTGACCTCCTGCGTGTGAAGCAAGAGGCGAAAAACCCGTTTATCCATTGAACTGCAATGCCTTTCGCGTTTCCGAGTTGTCGTTTTGCCCCGAAGTTTGCCCCCAACGGTAGTAGTAGGCGGCTACAATGTGCTACTTTGTGCCAATCATAGCACGGTATAAACTTTTGTGCAATAAAAAAACACTTGACTTTTGTTACTACATAAAGGTATAAGAAAACGCCCCCATCCCAGTGGATGAGGGCGAGGGTCAAATTACCGTACCATCTGCAAAAATAAATTCCGCTCGCCACGAACCACCAAGGGCGGCGGCGATTTCTTCCAGTTCTTCTTTTGTAAGTGTATTCCTTTTGACTTTCTGATTTAGATTTGATGGGGTCGTGCCAAGGCGGCGCGCCAGTTCTGCTTGGCTGATTCCGACAAATGACAACGCCATCCTTATCTTCTGTTCAACTGTCATTCTATCACCTCTTGAGCACATTATACAGTATACGCTTTATGTTTGCAAGTAGATAATAAAAAGTGTTTAGAAAAATATTCACATTTCTCTTGACAACGTTTAGCGATTGCTGTATAATTACACTCGTAAGGCAGAGGGACACAACCTCTTCGAAAGGAAGCGAGGACATGGACAGGATGACCACTGCGGAACTCAATCAGTATCTGGAAAACATCGCTAAGTTGATTGAGGCCACCGCCAAGGACACTGAGGCCGCGGCGAAAATCGTCCGTGACAGCAAGGTCAAGGCATAAATAATGGGTAGCGACCCCGACCAAGGAAACCGCTACCCACACCCCAAAAGGCGAGCCGGGAGCCTTACCCCGGCCGCCTCCATGATAGCACAAAGTAAGGCGAAAAATCAAGGAGGTTTTCAAGTTGAAGGCAAATGACAATGTTCAGCTTATGGACGAACTTATGAATGGGATTACACAGTCTGACATGTGGCTGACGGAGCAGATGCAGAACCCGGAAATTCGAAAGGCATCAAATGGTCTGAATGCATCTCTAAAAAAAATCCGTGGAAAAGTGCCGGATGAAGCATACCATGAAATCTGTGATGCGACGCTTACCTATGCGGTATCATTCGAGACTGCCGCCATCCTGTACGGTATTCATGTGGCCGACGCTATGTGCGATGTGGCGGCCAGACCGTCTGACCTGTCCAGGCATATCCTTGCAAGGACTGGGGGGGGATTGAGCATGAGTGATAAAATTATGGTGGGTGGCAATCTGGAAGAAATTTATGATCGTTTGCAGGCGAGTCATGCGACGTTCTGTATCATTCAAGCAAATACACCCAATGGGGTTTACAGCCGAGCATTGTGCGGAGCTTGTGACCTTCTGGAATGTATCTTGCGCGATTTTCACGCAGACATAGAGGGCGCCGAGGACTACGAGGAGGTGGCGAAATGAACGAACTGAAATTTGCTATCCCCAATGACATCCTCACCGCCACCATTGAGGCAATGCGGGATTTGGAGTACCGATACCAAGCGGAAGCCGCCGCATTTGCACAGATCGCCGGGGAATGTCCGGAGGCTTGTACACTTGCCAAGGAGCGGTCAGAGTCCGCAGTGGTGGCTACGGGACTTTTCAACTTCTACGCTGACCTGTGAGGAAAACATTATGGCACCAAGATCGGTTCTTGATTTAACGGGACAACAATTTGGTATGCTAAAAGTTGTGTGCCAAGGGGATGAGAAGTTAAATGGGCACCAAACCTGGGTTTGCATTTGCCAGTGCGGGAATAAGTGCATAAAGCGGAGCGATCATTTGCGCACAAGGAATACTACAAGTTGCGGCTGTGTAGGAAAGTATGGGCAGGCTGTTACGGGCACTCGCCTGCACCAAATATGGCGCAATATGAACGAACGATGCTACAACCCAAATCATAAAAGCTATGCTTATTATGGTGGACGAGGCATTACTGTTTGTGACGAATGGCGTGGCGATTTTTTAACATTCCAGAAGTGGGCGCTGTCCAATGGTTATCGTGACAACCTTACGATTGACCGAATAGATAATGATAAAGGATATAGCCCGGACAATTGCAGGTGGGCGACTATGCACGAGCAATTAATTAATCGGAGACCCTGGGGAAAGAGATCAGCGGAGTAATCTGCTGATCCTTTTCTGTTGTGGCAAAGGCGGCAGATACTGCCGCAATAAGGTCTTCAGGGCTGTTTCCTACAACGTGCGAATAGATGTTTAAGGTCATGCGTATGTCATCATGTCCGGCAAGGTATTGAACCTTCTTGATGTCCATACCCGACTCAACGAGTCTGGTAATATAGGTGTGCCGGAGCTGGTGCGGTGTAGGCCGGAAGTCGATGCGCGGCATACCCTTCTGAGGCTTGCGTTCTGCGATCGGCTTGCCTCGCTCCTGCTCCAGGGCGGCGCGGCGCTTTTTCTTTCCCTCGGTCATGGGGGCGCGGCGGTCAATGATGCCGATGATGTTCCGCATCCCCTGATAGGTGATCTGCTGCCCATTTCCTCCGCGGATCACAAAGAAGCTGTTGGTTTTGGCTTTTTCATCCCTGAGGGCCTGCGCCAGATTGTCCGGCAGTGGAATGGTGCGGTGCGCTGCCTTTGATTTAAGCGGAGACGGAAACACGGCCTTGCCGCCGGTAAACTGCATGGCGTTGTTGACTGTCAGGCGCGGCGGCGTGGCTTTGAGATCGATGTCTTTCCACTGCAGGCCGCATATCTCCTCGCGCCGGAGGCCTGCGTACATACCCAGCATAACAAAAAGATACGCCCGGGTACCCTTGACGGCATCTTCCAGCTGAGCGCATTGTTCGCGGGTAAGCGCACTTTTTTCCTTTGCTTTAGCTCCGCCGGGTTTGATTTTCTCAGCGGGTGAGCGCAGGATCAAGCCGTTATCGACGGCGCAGTCGAAAATCTGCTTTAAGGCACTGACGGTCTTTTGCTGCGAGGAAAAAGAAAGGTGCGCGGCTTGTGCCATGATGCGTTGGCAATACTCCGGGCGCACGTCCTTGACCTTCATGCCGCCGATCACCGGGCAAATGCGGAGATTGATCGCTGTGCGGTAATCGCTCTGCCTTGCCAAAGATAACCCGCTTTTCCGGTTATCATACCACTCTTTTGCCAGCTCTGCAACAGTGGTATTGTCATCCAAGATGATTCCTTGCCGGATGGCGGTCTCCAGATCGTAGAGTTTGCTGCGCAGCTCGTCTTTGGTTTTTGCCCGTACATCCTTGTACCTGCCATCTGCGAGCTTGACGCGCTTTCGGTAATAACCCGTCTTTTCATCGTAGTAGAACTCTGGTCTTCCTCGTGCCATCTTGATTTCCTCCTTTTTACATGGTAAACTGGAGGAAGTGATAGGGGTGTCAATCTTATCACTTCCTCATGAGCCGCTCCTGGTATTCGCAGTACCGGGGGCGGTTTTTTATTTTTCAAAGACTACGGGATTTCCTGTTTTTTCTTGCAGAAATTTGTCGAATAATCCAATACAATATCCCCGAGGTGATCGTATTGAACTATAGGGATTATCAAAATGCGCGGGATTTGTCGTGGCAGATTCTGATCCGCTTCGGAGTGAGGGAAATGCCGGTGCGGATATCAGACGGAATCAAGAAAATGGGGATCGTCATGGCTTCTTATTCAAAGTCCGAAGCATTTTTGTCTGAGATAGGACTTGCCCGCCTGACGCAAGTGACAGATGGCCTTAGTGTAAATCTGGAGGGGAAATACTACATATTCTACAGGGGGGACATGGTTCCGGGCAGAATCCGTTTTACCGTCGCCCATGAACTTGGGCATATTGTCCTCGGACATCTGGAGCGCCAGTCGCACACGACCAGAAACCGCGAACCTCAAGCAGGTGACGCGCCGATCGAACAAGCGGCAAATGTATTTGCCTCAAGACTGCTGGCTCCGGCCTGCGTTCTCCATGATCTGAACGCCCTCACGCCCGAGCGCATATCAAAACTGTGCGACATCTCACTGACGGCGGCCCGTTTTCGAGCAGAGCGGATGGAGCTGCTGGAGAAGCGCGGCGCATTTGGGGCGTCACCTTTGGAGCGGGAGGTGCACAATCAGTTTCGAGCCTTTATTAGATCTCGGCGTTTCGATCCGGACCCGCAGTGAGGTGCGGCTCGTCCGATTCACGGGCAGCAACGCCGATGGGGCGGGTATTCTGCGGTAGATAATCCGACAACACAAAGCGAACGGTGTCTCGATCTTTTTGCGCGGCAGCATCATAAGCGGCGGCAACCATTTTTGCCTCTTCGGAAAGCCCATCTGCGGGAATGGGTGCGGGCACCCATTTTGCCGCAATGTCAACAGGCATATCGTCGACCAGGACGAGTAGGTCGGCGAGTGTAATGTGCATGCCTGTTGCTAACTTTTGCAAGGCAACCAATGTGGGGACAATCTTTTCACCAGTATTTGGATTGATTTCGCGCTCAATCATTGAGATATAACCATTAGACAATCCACAGGCTGTTGCGAACTGGCGTTGCGACAGCTTGTGTTCTTCTCGATAGCCCGTAATCAATTCCTTTAATGTCATTGCTATATCCTCCGGCGAATGTTTAATTTATTATACATTTCAAGGGTGGTGTTGTCAATGAAAAATGTAAAACTTTTTAAACAAGATTGTTTAATCCACTTGACATACGCAAGTCGAAGGTGTAATATAACGGTGTAAAGCGGATTAAACAGGTTGGGCAGAAAGGAGGTAAGGGCATGGGATACCGCATCAAGGAAGTACGAGAAGAAAAACGGATGACCCAGGAGGAACTGTCTCAAAAGAGCGGAATCAGCCGCGCAACGATTTCTGCATTAGAGAACGGTACAGCGCGTTCCACTTCGACGAAAACTCTGCTCAAAATAGCGGAAGCACTTGGGACAACTGTGGACCGTATTTTTTTTGCCCCGCGTGTTTAATAGATTAAACACGCGGGGGCCGAGCCCCACGCATGAGAGGAGATGAACGATATGACTTCTGCTGAAATCAAAGAAACGCTCAAAAAGCATCTGCGACCACGCTCTGAGCTCTCTGCGAGCGTGGGCTGTGATGAGTTGAAACCCGCAATAGTGTCGCTTACCAAGAAAGGGTGTGCGCTATTAGCCGCATTCGATTCTGGCTTGATCCAAGAAAACAGCGAAGGAGTTGCTGTTTTCAATAAGTTCTGGGACATCTATTTGGAAAAAACAAAAATTGTTGATTCCTACGGATTTTCTGCGAGGGAATACAGCCAGATCATTCTTTTCAGGAGTGAAGAAACATTTAAAGAGGTTGTGGCCGCCAACCCGAATATGACTGCCATCATCGGGGCTGACGACCACACAAAGGAGATTTTACCTGGGGTATTCCTGGCCGGTGTCACGGCCAATTAACAAACGGGAAAATTGGAGGGCCGTCTTTCTGCCACTCAAAAACAATATGGGTGGGAATCCCTTCGTCTGGAATGGCGCCAACTTCCTTCCAACCAGCTTGCAGGTATGCAAAATTGACGGCCTCGTATTCCTGTGGAAAAACAGAACTTAGCCGGTACTCATACCTAAAGCCTTTTTTAGACATATCAACACCTCCTTTCTCCAGCCTAATTTTACCGCATGGCAGGAGAAAGGACAACCACTGATAACAACCGGGAAAGGAGACATTCATGAAAATTGAAGTAACACCCGAAGTCCTGCAGGCGACCATCGAGGCCATGCACGACCTGCAGGCACGCTACGAAGCGGAGGCCGCAGCGCTGGCTCAGCTGGGCAGCCCGGAAGCAAAGGAGCTGGCGCAGGAGCGGTTGGAGTCCGCCAACGTCGCCAGAGGCCTGTCTGATTTCTACGCAGGGCAATAAAAAATCCTGCCCGGTGTTGGCGCACCGAGCAGGGCAAGAGACCTAAACCATCACGAAAAGGCTCTTTGAATGCAGTTTACCGCATTCGGAGCCGGAAAGCAAGGAGGAAATATGAACGAAACGATGATGTCCGTCAAAGAGGTGGCGGAGCTTCTGAATATCAGCGTTTACACGGTTTACCGGCTGAAGGACAAGCCCGATGGCCCAAAGGCCTATAAGGTTGGCGGCTGTGTCAGATTCAAGCGCAGTGAGGTAAACGACTATTTGACCAAGTGCACGGTGGCTCCGGTGATTACCCCAAAGCCGCACCAGCGCGCCCGGTTCAAGTACGTCCCCGGAATGAAGGTGGTGTGATTCCTGTGAACAACTGGACATTGTTTTTCACTGTTGTCGGCATCACCACCTGCGCGGCGCAGCTGTTCCGGATCATCGACTGGATTGAGGGGGTGAAGCGCAAATGAAGAAGACGCGCAACCAGCGCAACCGTGCGCGGGAGCAGCAGTTCTTCATCGTGGCCGTCAGTCTCTGGATCGTGGCCATGGCGGCTGTTGTTCTGTGGAAGGCGGTGCACGGATAATGGAGGAAGTCTGGAAGGATGTATGCGGATATGAGGGCTTGTATGTTGTCAGCAATCAAGGCCGCGTAATCAGCCTGGAGCGACCAAAGCCGTATCGTGACGGGTTTAGAACACAGCGCAAAAGGGAGATGCGGTGGCATCTCGTCAACGGTGGATATGCACAGATGGCACTCACCAAGAACGGGGAGAGACGGCAGTTTTTGGTACACCGTCTTGTTGCACAAGCGTTTATCCCGAATCTGCTGGGGCGGCCGCAAGTAAACCATATCGACGGAAACAAACTGAACAACTGTGTCGAGAATCTGGAGTGGTGCACGGCAGAGGAAAACATGCTTCATTCGTCAAACGCTGGCCTGCGGACCGATTTGAAACCGGTGGATATGTTCACCACAAGCGGAGAGTATGTGCGATCCTACAGCTGCACAAAGGAAGCAGAGAGAGATACGGGCATATGGAACCAAAATATTAGTCGTTGCTGTAATGGCAAGGCAGAAACAGCCGGCGGGTATGTTTGGCGATTCCGAGAGGAGAGCGGACATGGACGATAGTTACAGCCTGCATAAGCAGCGAGAGCGGGAGCAGGAGCGCTGGCTGGCGAGAAGGCCGGTATGCAGCTTCTGCGGCCAACCCATCCAAGAGGATGACCTTTTCGACATCAAGGGCGATCTTTATCACGTGAACTGCGCAGTCGAGAGCTTCCAGAAAAACACGGAGGATTACATAGCATGAACGAGTTGATTAAGGTGACGCAGCCTCCGATTATCGAGCAGCGTCTGACGGAGGTAAAGGCCTTTGTGGACAAAACCGTGGCGGATGCCATGTCCCTTGTTTGTATCGAAGCTACGGTGCAATCGGTCAAGGCCACACGCACCGAACTGAATAAGCAGTTCGCAGCACTGGAGGACCAGCGGAAAGCCGTCAAGGCTGCTGTCCTCGATCCTTATAACCGGTTCGAGGCCGTTTACAAGGAATGCGTCAGCGACGCCTACCGGAGAGCCGACGCAGACCTGAAGCAGAAGATCAACGATGTGGAGGGCGAGATGAAGCGCCGGTGCGAAGATGGCCTGCGGGAGTATTTCACAGAGCTCTGCACGGCGTATCACATCGACTTCCTGCCTTTTGAACAGGCGGGTATCACCGTCAGCATGACGGACGCCAAGAGCAAGACCCAGCCGCCGAAGAAGCTCCGCGAGCAGCTGGCCTTGTTCGTTGCCGGCATCGCGCAGAGCGTGGAGCTGATCTCCGGCATGGACGATGCGGATGAGATCATTGCGGAATACAGGCGCTGCTTTGATGCCACGGCCGCCATCGGAATTGTACAGGAACGCCACCGGCGCATTGAGGCGGAGAAGGCTGCCAGAGCCGAGCGAGAAGCCGCCAAGGCCCAGGAGGCGGCAGCGGTCGCCAAGGTGGAGGCATTCGCCCCGCCTGTTGTTGCGGAGGCACCAGCAGAGGAACCGAAAATGTATCGCAGTTCTTTCGTGGTAACTGCTTTTACCACAGAGAGTGAGTTTAGAGCCAAGCTGAGAAAGCTGAAAGAATTTATGAACATGGAGGGCATCAAGTATGAGTAACCAGCAGATCGCGCAGAGACCTAAGTTTTCCGCGATGATTTCCACCCCCGGCTATCAGAAGATGATCAACAACACCCTGAAGGACCCTGCCAGAGTGCGGCGCTTTGTGGCATCCATCACCAGCGCTGTGGCTATCAACCCCTTGCTGCAGGAATGCGACCCCGCCACGATCCTGTCCGGCGCTCTGCTGGGCGAGAGCCTGAACCTGTCTCCCTCCCCGCAGCTGGGCCAGTATTACCTCGTCCCCTTCAACAACACGAAGAAGGGCTGCAAGGATGCCCAGTTCCAGCTGGGTTACAAGGGCTATGTGCAGTTGGCTCTGCGCTCCGGCTACTACAAGCGTATCAACGTTCTGGACGTCAAGGCCGGGGAGCTGAAGTGCTGGAATCCCCTGACCGAGGAGATCCAGCTGGAACTCATGACCGACGAGCTGGCCAGAGAAAGCGCTCAGACCATCGGCTATGTGGCATCCTTTGAATACCTCAACGGTTTCACGAAGACCATCTACTGGAGCCGGGAGAAGATGGAGCAGCACGCCATCAGATACTCCAAGGGCTACGCTGCGAAGAAGGGTTACACCTTCTGGGAGAAGGACTTTGACGCCATGGCCTTCAAGACCATGCTCCGCCAGCTGATCAGCAAGTGGGGCATCATGTCCATTGACCTGCAGACTGCCTTCGATAATGACGATGCCGTCATTGCCCCCGATGGAACGCCTAATTATCTGGATGCCCCTGCAGACAATAGTGAACCTGTTTCGGAAACACCCGCTGTTGATTTCACCACCGGAGATGCTGCCGAGGAAGTGAGCCTGAATGATGTATAACATCATTTCCACCGGCTCAAAGGGAAATGCCGTACTGATCGGCGATAGCATCCTGATCGACTGCGGCGTTCCCTACAAGCTGCTGGAACCCCACACCAAGCGCCTGAAACTGGTCCTGCTGACCCATGAGCATGGAGATCACTTTGTGGCATCATCTGTCCGGCGGCTGCACAAGGAGCGCCCCATGCTGCGATTCGGCTGCTGCCCGTGGATGGTCGGCCACCTGCTGGACGCCGACGTGGACAAGCGCGTCATTGACATTTACGAGGAGGGCCACACCTACCTTTACCCCGGCGACCTTCAGATCCGACCGGAGCCGTTGTTCCACAATGTTCCGAACTGCGGATATCACATCCGTACGAATGGTAAGCGCCTGTTCTACGCCACTGACACCGGCACGCTGGACGGCATCGAGGCCAAAGGATACGACCTCTATATGGTTGAAGCCAACCATACAAAGGCCGACATCGCCGCCAGAGCTGCCGAAAAGGTAGCGAAGGGCGAGTACGCTTACGAGTTCCGGGCGGCAGAGAATCACCTTAGCCAGGAGCAGGCGGAGGACTGGCTCTATCAGAATATGGGGCCGCGCAGCCTTTATGTGTTCCTGCACGGTCATGAGGAGGCGGAAAACGATGCTGGATAGGGAAGAGGCGTGGATCACGCTCAATCTGCAAAACACCAAAGAGGGGAACAAGACGGTTGTGTTTCTTGAATACAGGAAGGGGGATGGCCTTTGCTGAACAAGATCTTTCTCATGGGGCGCCTGACCCGTGATCCGGAGCTGAAGCGCACCCCCAAAGGCACCGCCACCACCGCCTTCTCTCTGGCTGTTGACCGAGATTTCAAGGGGCAGAACGGTGACAAGGAAACTGACTTTATAGACGTTGTCGCATGGCGTTCTACGGCGGAATTTGTCAGTAAGCACTTCACAAAGGGCCGCATGGCCATCGTGGAGGGTCGCCTGCAGATCCGCGACTATACCGACCGGGACGGCAATAAGCGCCGTGTGGCCGAGGTTGTGGCCGATAACGTGTACTTCGGCGACAGCAAGCAGGCAGCGCCCGCACCCGGCTATGCAGTCCCCCCTTCCTACCGCCCCGACGTGGACGCCGGCTTTGCAGAGATCGACAACCCTGACGACGGCGAACTGCCGTATTGAAAAAATAACAGGAGGAAAATATCATGGAACAGTTTTACATCATCCGAGGAGACAGAAGCGGCGTGTTTTTCGGCGAGATCGCCGAGCGCCACGGCAGAGAGGTGACCATCCGCAACGCGCGGCGGCTGTGGTACTGGGACGGCGCGGCAAGCATTTCTCAGCTTGCGGCGGAGGGTGTCAGCAAGCCCGGTAACTGCAGGTTTACCGTGACCGTCTCCAGCATCACCATTCTGGACGCCATCGAGATTTTGCCCTGTACCGAAAAGGCAAAGGAAAGCATCGAAGGTGTGGCGGTATGGAGAGCTTGACGAAGATCAGGGAGTTCCTTAGTGCCGGCTACGGCTACGGCAACGGCTACGGCAACGGCGACGGCTCCGGCGACGGCTCCGGCTACGGCAACGGCTCCGGCGACGGCTCCGGCTCCGGCGACGGCTCCGGCGACGGCTCCGGCTACGGCTACGGCTCCGGCTACGGCGACGGCGACGGCCTTGTCGCCTTCGCCGGAGAGAAGGTGTTCCGAGTGGACGACGTCCCCACCATCTTCGACCGCATTCGCGGCAGCGTCGCCAGGGGGCGGATGCTGATGGCGGATTTCACCACGAAGGCGTGCTACATCGTGAAGAACGGCGGACTGTTTGCCCACGGCGATACACTGCGGGAAGCCATGACCGCGCTGAACGATAAGCTGTTTGACGATATGCCGGAGGAGGAACGCATCGAGGCGTTTGTAAATGCGCACAAGGCGGACAAGGCGTACCCCAACACAGACTTCTTCGACTGGCACCACAAGCTGACGGGAAGCTGCGAGGCGGGGCGCAAGGCGTTTGCACAGAACCACGGCATTGACATGACCGGAAGCATGACTGTGGCGGAGTTTATCGCACTGACGGAGAACGATTACGGCGGCAGCGTGATCCGCAGGCTGCGGGATCACTACAGGAAGGATGATTCTCAATGAACCGAGACGAGCGCAAGAGGATCTATCGTCTCCTCTCGCAGTTTTATCCCCGAG
Organism: uncultured Oscillibacter sp.; assembly: GCA_964593575.1. GTDB lineage: Bacteria > Bacillota > Clostridia > Oscillospirales > Oscillospiraceae > Oscillibacter. The sequence continues at coordinate 1,948 of CAZQJD010000004.1, read as the reverse complement.
CCAGGCAGCTGGAGAACCCGGAAACGCTGACCGCCCTGAGGACTATGAGGAGTCCATTGAGGATGACGAGGAAGAGGCCGGCGGGGAGCCGGATTGAGTGACCGGACAATGCAGAGGGGAGCTGCACAGTCAAGCTCCCCTCTGTATAAATCGGACAAACCAAGAAGTAAGGTGGTGAAAGCGTGGCTGGCATCGACGAGCGCGGTTGGATCAAACTAAGCCGAGGAATAAGGGATAATTTCCTGTGGAACTTCGATTCTCCAAAGTATGCCCTTGCTTGGATTGACATCATCATGATGGCGAACTGGGAAGACAAAATAATCGTGTTCAATGGCAAGAGCAAAACTGTAAAAAGAGGCTCTTTCATCACCAGCACCGTTAAATTGGCAGAACGATGGAACATGAGTCGCAATACTGTCAAGAGCTTCTTGGACACGCTTAAAAAAGAGGGCATGATTACATACCAAAGCACCAATCGTTGCACAACTGTTTTTGTGACGAATTACGTTGCGTACCAAGGGTTTGAGGATGCCGAGGACAGGGAGGACTGCGCAACTGAGAGAGCAACTGAGGGAGCAACTGAGAGAGCAACTGAGGGAGCAACTGAGGGAGCAACTGAGAGAGCAACTGAGGGAGCAACTGAGAGAGCACAGCGAAGAAATCAAAAGAAATCTAAGAAGTCTAAGAATTCTAAGAAGGGGGAAGCGTCGGGCGACAAGCGCCCTCCGGCCCCCATTTCCACAGATTACAGCAAGACTTCTTTTTCTGAACCCATGAAAGCCAAGGTAAACGACTGGTTGAAGTATAAACAGGAGCGCCGGGAAGAGTACAAGCCAACCGGTCTGCAGAGCCTGATCACCCAGATCCAGAACAATGTAAATCAGCACGGCGAAGCAGCTGTGATGGGTCTGATCGACGAGTGCATGGCCTCCAATTATCGCGGCATCCTGTTTGACCGACTGGGCAAGGCCGTCGGCGACAGAGGCAAACCCGCTCCCACGAAGGCAGAACCTGCTGCAGAGCCGGACACGGCGTGGATGAAGAAATACATAGACCAGCGGGACAAAGGCAGGAAGAAGCCTGCTGATGATCCCTGATCGTGCCCGGACACCGGTGCACAGAGAGAAGATTCAAGGAGGCAAATAAATGAGAGTGTTTGCAATCGATCCCGGCAACACCCAGAGCGCCTATTGCGTTGTGGATGCCGAGACGCTGCGCCCTCTGGATTTCAATAAGATCCCCAACAATGTCCTGCGGGACTATATCCGGGATTTCCGGTTCGAGGAAGAGGATCGGGGTGTGATAGAGATGATCCAGAGCTACGGCATGGCCGTTGGCAAAGATGTGTTTGAAACAGCGGTCTGGATTGGTCGCTTTGCAGAGCGTCTGGACAGAAAGCTCCTGCTGCCAGCTGAGTTCCTTTTCCGCAAAGAGGAAAAGCTGCACATCTGCCACGATTCCAAGGCGAAAGATGCCAACATCAGGCGGGCGCTTATTGACCGGTTCGCCCGGCACGATCTGAAAAACGGCAAGGGCACAAAGGCAAATCCGGATTGGTTTTACGGATTCTCTGCCGATATGTGGGCAGCCTACGCCGTCGCTTTAACTTACATAGAGACGCGTCTTGATGCTGCGTCGCTGGATTCGGATTGAGAGGGCGAGTATGGACGGTGAAACAAAAGCATTCGGCACTCCGATGCCGAAAGAGTGCCGCACCTGCATATACGGTGATACTGCAGCAGGCGGCTTTGTTTACCTTCTCGTTACAGGCAAATCAAGAATCGCCCTGCATGGCGGTGATTACAGGAGCCTGTTAAAAGGCCCCTGCAAGGAACGGAAGGCAGGCAGGCGCCGCCGCATATTAAGTGCGACATTCCGGCTGACCGGAGAAAGAGAGGCCGCGAAATGATTACCGAATTTGAACGTACCGTCATCGACCTCCGGGCAA
>CAZQJD010000003.1:0-30245 GCA_964593575.1 uncultured Oscillibacter sp. | reverse complement strand
AAAGCCAATGACCTGCCCCTGGCGCCGGGGGTCTATCTGATGATGGACAAGACCGGCCGGGTCATCTATGTTGGCAAGGCCAAGAAACTGAAGAACCGGGTCAGCCAGTATTTTCAGGATACGGCTGCCCACAGCGGCAAGACCCGCGCCATGGTGGCCAACATCGACCGGTTTGACACCATTTTTGTCGCCAGCGAGTTTGAGGCGCTGGTGCTGGAAAATTCCCTTATCAAGCGCCATATGCCCCGATACAATATCCTTCTGAAGGACGACAAGGGCTATCCCTTTGTGCGCCTGTCCCAAGGTCCGTATCCCCGGTTTTCTCTGGTGAACCGGATAGCGGATGACGGCGGGCGGTACTTTGGTCCCTTCGGCGGACGCCATGAGACCCGTCTGGCGCTGGAAGCCATCTGCTCCGCACTGAAGCTGCCCACCTGCAGCCGGAAATTCCCCCGTGACATCGGCAAGGAGCGGCCCTGCCTCAACTATCACATGGGCCGGTGCGACGGCTTCTGCCGCAGTGAGATGACGGAAGAAGAATATACCCGCCGCATGGAGCAGGCGGCGGCGCTGTTGGAGGGCAAGGGGAAAAAGCTCATTCGTGACATGACGGCGAAAATGGCGGAGGAGGCGGAAAACCTGCGCTTTGAGCAGGCTGCCGCGCTCCGTGACCGCATCAACGCCATCAAAGCTTTGAGCAATAAACAAACCGTCATTGCCGGCATCTGTGCGGACACCGATGTGTGGGGCGTTTACCGGGGCGCAGGCAAGAGCTGCTGCGCCGTACTGCACATTGAGGACGGGCAGCTCACCGGACGGGAGACACAGCTGTTTTCCGCCTATAACGAGGAGAGCGAGGAAGAGATGCTGGCGGCGGTGACGTCCCAGTATTATCTGCCCCGCGCCATGCTGCCCAGGGAGATCCTGCTGAGCGCGGACTCCGGTGACTGCGCGGAGCTCAGCGAGGTACTGACACGTCGGGCGGGCCACAAGGTCTGGGTGCATGTGCCCCAGCGGGGGGAGAAAGCGGAGCTGTTGGCCATGGCTGCCCGGAACGCACGGGAGGAGGCGGAACGCGCCACCTCCGCCGCGGAGCGCAGTGACCATACGCTGATGGCGCTGGCTCGGATGACAGGACTGGACGCGCCGCCGGAGCGGATGGAGTCCTACGATATTTCCAATACCGGCAGCTCGGACATCGTGGCGTCCATGGTGGTCTATCAGGGTACGAAGCCGCTGAAGTCTGCCTACCGCCGGTTCCAGATCAAGGAGCTGGATGGACATCCCGACGACTATGCCTCCATGCAGGAGGTGCTGCGCCGCAGACTGCAGCGTGCCGCGGACGGAGACGAAAAATTCCTGCCCCTGCCGGATCTGTTCCTCATTGACGGCGGCGTGACCCACGCCCGTGCCGCCCAGGAGATCACCGCGCAGTTTGACTGTCATGTGCCGGTGTTCGGCATGGTGAAGGATGACCGCCACCGTACCCGGGCGCTGGTGACGCCGGAGGGCGGCGAGATCGGCATTGACACCAATCAGGCTGTCTTTTCTCTCATCGGGCAGATCCAGGAGGAAACGCACCGTTTCGCTGTGACCTATCACCACCAGAAGCACGGAAAAAGTACCCTGCACTCATCACTGGATGACATCCCCGGTATCGGCCCCAAGCGCCGTGAGCTTCTGCGGAAACGGTTCAGTACCATCCGCGCTATCCGCGAGGCTGGGATGGAGGAGCTGTCCGCCGTTTTGCCGCAGCCGGTCGCGGAGGCGGTGTGGCAGCATTTTCATTCAAAACAGAAAGAATAAAGCACAGCCGCCTGCGGAGGAAATCCACAGGCGGCTGCTATCCGTTTTCTCAGAGTCCGGCGATCCTCCGGGCGGCTTCCTCCGGTGTGATGGAGGAAACATCAAGCTTCTGTGTGTTCGGCGCGGCATAGCAGGGCAGCCGGGCAAGGCTGCGTGTCACCACATCCGGCGTCCGGAGCCCGGCGGTAATATCCGCCGCCAGCCGCTGCCGCAGGATATCCTCGGAGCAAAGGAGGGAAATGCAGCATACGCGGCAGTTGGTCAGATCCAGCCGGGCGAGGATGGTGTCCACGATCTCCCGCTGATGCATGACCCAGCAGAAAATGATGTTCTCGTAGGCGCTGCATTGCAGAAAATTGTTCAGAAGATGGCAGATGTTGTCCATGACCATGGCCTTTGTCTCTGCCGTTACCTGAAAGGGATCGGCGTCCCAGCACCAGTCACCGTCCAGAAATACGCTGCGGGGAAGCAGCTTCTGCAGACTGCGGGAAACGGAGGTTTTCCCAACGCCCATTGCGCCGCCAATGAGATAAAGCGTTTTCATGCGTACCGCCTCCTTTGGTTGTATCCATTGTAGCACATTGCGGCGCGGCTGTCGATGCGGCGGCAGGAATTGTTGACTTTTGAACAAAGGCTTGCTACAATGAATTCGCCGACACAAGTCGGCTGATTCGGCACAAGCCGACGTCCCCGGTATGTGTGTTTTCTGACGAGTGTGGTATCAGGAAGGTATCCGTGTTCCCCAAGGGAATGTCGGTGCCTTTTTTTGTTTCAGACATTCGGGATGAGACGCTGCCGCATCGGGCGTCGCTGCATACAGAGGACGAAAGGTTGACATACTATGAAGATTCTTGTGATCGATGGACAGGGCGGCAAGCTGGGCCGCACGCTGGTGGAGAATATCCTGACCCGATTCCCGGAGGCGGAACTGACGGCGGTGGGCACCAATCATGCCGCTACTGCCAGCATGATGAAGGGCGGCGCAGTGCGGGCGGCCACCGGAGAGAACCCGGTGCTGGTGGCCTGCCGCGGCGCGGACATCATCGTTGGCCCTCTGGGGATCGCGGTGGCGGACTCTCTGCTGGGCGAGATCTCGCCTGCCATGGCCAATGCCGTGGCGGCCAGCAGCGCCCGCAGGGTGCTGATCCCCATGAACCTGTGCGGCACCTATGTAGCCGGTGTCACCGGCAATGCCGCTGCCATCATCACCGATGCGATGGATCAGATCCAAAACATCGTGAAGGAGATGCAGAATTCTTGAAAACCGCAAACGGCGCACATTCGGTGCGCAAACTCGCCTATGCGGCCCTGTGCCTTGCACTGGCACTGGTGCTGCCCTTCCTGACAGGCCAGATCCCCGAGATCGGCAATATGCTCTGTCCCATGCATATCCCCGCGCTGCTGTGCGGCTATCTGTGCGGCTGGACATGGGGGCTGGCTGTGGGCGGCATCGCACCCATCCTGCGGTCGCTGCTGTTTGCCCGTCCGCCTATGTTCAGTGCCATTGGCATGGCATTTGAGCTGGCGGTTTACGGAGCGGCAGCAGGCCTCCTGTACCGGAAACTGCCGAAAAGCAACGGCAGCATCTATGCAGCGCTGGTCATCGCCATGATCGCCGGCCGGCTGGTGTGGGGCGCGGCACAGATGGTGCTGATGGGCCTGCAGGACTCCGTCTTTACCATGGAGGCATTTCTGGCAGGCGCAGTGACCACCGCTGTTCCCGGTATCATCCTGCAGCTGGTGCTGATCCCTGCTGTGGTGATGGCGCTGGAAAAGGCAAAGCTGATCCCTGAAGACTGAACGGCAAAAAGTCTCTCCACAAGGAGGGGCTTTTTCATCTTTACAGGAGCGGAAAACGCGGGTAGAATGGAGCTGGTTATATTTGCTTGTAAAAAACGAAGGGAAGTGCATGACCAGATGAAGTATCATATCCGGCAGGATGCAGGCAAGCCCGCCTATCTCCAGCTGTATGAACAGCTGCGGCGTGACATTGTGGCGGGCGTGCTGTCGTTGAATACGAAGCTGCCCTCCAAGCGGCTGCTGGCTGAGGAGACCGGCGTCAGCGTCATCACTGTGGAGCATGCTTATGCCATCCTTTGTGACGAGGGCTACATCGAGGCACGTCAGCGCAGCGGCTATTATGTGATCTACCGTGAGCGGGATTTTCTCACCGGAAGCGAGGTGACTGTCGGTACAGTGCCCGGTGCAGGGCCTCTGCGGACGGACCGGGAGGAGTTTCCATTTCCACAGCTGGCCAGAACCATGCGCAAGGTGCTGGCGGACTATGGGGAGAGCATACTGGTGAAATCCCACGACCATGGCTGCATCCAGCTGCGGATGGCTATCGCGGCCTATCTGGCCCGGAGCTGCGGTATCTCCGCTCTGCCGGAGCAGATCGTCATCGGTTCCGGTGCGGAATATCTGTATAGCCTGATCGTGCAGCTGCTGGGCAGCGCAGACAGCTTTGCCCTGGAGGACCCGTCTTATGAAAAAATACGGCAGGTATATCAGGCAAATGGAGCCGCCTGTGATCTCTTGGCGTTGGGTACGGACGGCATCCGTACCGCGGAGCTGGAGCGCACCTCCGCGAAGGTGCTGCACATCACGCCCTTCAACAGCTTCCCCAGCGGCATCACCGCCAGCGTGTCCAAGCGTCAGGAATACCTGCGCTGGGCGGACCAGAAGCAGGGCTGGATTATTGAAGACAATTACGATTCGGAGCTGACCGTTTCCCGCAAGAACGAGGATACGGTGTTTTCCCTCTCGGATGACGGCAGAGTGATCTATCTGAACACCTTCTCCCGCACTGTGGCACCCTCCATCCGTGTGGGCTACATGGTGCTGCCGGAACGGCTGCTGGAGACTTATCGGGAGAAGCTGGATTTCTACTCCTGTACCGTGCCGGTTTTCGAGCAGTATGTGCTGACGGAGCTGCTGAACAGCGGTGATTTCGAGCGGCACATCAACCGTGTTCGCCGTGCCCGCCGCAAGGCCAAAGGACAATAAATAGAATTGCAGCCACCTTCGCTTCTGCGAAGGTGGCTGCAGCTTATTTTTGGTGTTATTTGTTGGTGTACTTGGCAGCCAGAGTGCGGAAAGCGTCTTCATTTCCGGCCAGCCATTCGTCAAAGCCCAGGCCGGAGGCAGCCACGGTTCTGCCCAGCTCTACCATGAAGCTGGGGATTTCGTCCTGCAGAATGGTGCCCAGATTTTCCCCCAGCTTTTCCTGCCCCTGCTTTTCGCAGCCCTTCATCAGTAGTGCAAAGGCGGGCTGAGGCTTGCTGTCCACGGTCTTGCTGGCGCCCTGGAAGCCCAGCGTGCCGATCTGCTGGGTGCCGCAGCTGGAGGGACAGCCGGAGACATGGACGGTGGGCAGCGCGTTGTCGGGCAGCTCTGCCGCATCCACAGCCTCCATCATGGCGGCCAGCAGACCCTGAGAGTCCCGGACGCCGGTGGAGCAGATGATGCCGCCGATGCAGCTGACGCTGCGGTGGAAGGGGGTGACGGCGCTGTCCGCGGTGACGGCCAGCACAGTCTTTGCCTCCGCGGCGGTCAGATTGATGATGTACATACAGCCCTCGGGAGACAAACGGCACTCCACCTGCGGCATGCCGGAGATGGTGTCGTACAGCTTCCGGGTCATGGCAGGGGGGAGGTTGCCGCCGCGGGGATGGTAGCAGACGGCATATAGGCCGTTCTGTTTCTGGGGGATGACCCGCTCGTGGGTGATAACGCCGTCGGCAGCTTTTTCCACGGTGACGGGGGAGAAGGTCAGCTTGGGACTGGCGGCAAGTGCTGCGGTCAGCGCCTTGGTGTACTCGGCCTTCAGACCGTCCACGCCCAGCGTATCCTGCAGATAGCGGGTGCGGGCCTTGGCACGGTTTTCATAGTTGCCGAAGGTGGTGAATACGGAGATCATGGCATCGATACAGGCGGGGACATCTGCGGGAGACACTGCCTCTGCCACCTGCACGCCCAGTTTGGGATTGGGGCCAAGGCCGCCGGCGCAGTATACATCGAAGGAACCGTCCTCCCGGGCGGCAAAGCCCAGATCCCGGAAGGTGGCGTGGGTCACATTGGCGGGACTGTTGGAGAAGCAGACCTTCAGCTTGCGGGGCATTTTGACATTCCGCACCAGTCCCAGCATATACTCGGCTGCCGCCTCGGCGATGGGCAGCACATCGAAGTATTCGCCCTGCTCCACACCGGAGAGCGGGCTTGCCATGACATTCCGCAGGAAATCGCCGCCGCCCCCGCGGGTGATGATGTCCACATCAATGGCCTTTTCCATCAGTGCCACGGTGACGTCGGAGGGAAGATTGTGCAGCTGGATGGTCTGGCCGGTGGTGATCTTCATGCGGTCAATGCCATAGGCCTCGGCACCGTCAGAGATAAAGCCCAGACGGGCAGGCGTCAGCCGGCCGCCTGCCATTCGCAGGCGCAGCATGTTGCCGCCGTTTCGCTGTGCGTAGCTGCCAAAGCCGCCGGAAAAGCCCTTGTAGGCCTTGGCCTCCAGCTCGCCGCTGTCAAAAGCGCGAAGCTTTTCTGCAAACAGCGCGATCTCGCCGCGCATCAGATCTCTGATCTCTTGCTTCATATATGTGCCTCCTGATCGGGAATTCCGGCAAACGGGAATGCCGGTGTATTGTGTGATCTGTCATCGAAAATTATAGCGGAGCATGGCATGGATTGTCAATGAAGCTATTTACCTTCTCCGGAAAAGGGGGTATAATCGGGATGACCGCAGCAGAGCCTGCGGCTTACCGAACAATGACAGCAGGAGGGACACCCGTATGATCATCGGCGTATTGAAGGAGATCAAGGCCAACGAGTACCGTGTGGCGGCAGTGCCGGAAACGGTAGCGGAGATCGTGGCCCATGGCCATCAGGTGCTGGTGCAGAAGGATGCCGGCCTCGGCAGCGGCTATTCCGACGCCGATTATGCTGCCGCCGGCGCGGTGATCCTGAACACCGCGGCGGAGGTCTACGCCCAGGCCGACCTGTTCTACAAGGTCAAGGAGATGTTCCCGGAGGAATGGCAGTACATGGCCAGGGACAAGATCGTTTTCACATACATCCACTCCAACGCCCATCCCGAGGAGACGGATGCCATCCTGTCGAGCCGCGTCACGGCTGTGGCCTATGAGGATATTACCGACGATCAGGGCGGCTTCCCGCTGCTGCGGCCCATGTCCATTCTGGCGGGCAAGGGCGGCTTTCTGGCAGCCCTGCACCACATGCAGGCCGTCTTCGGCGGCAACGGCACGCTTCTGGCAAAGATTCCCGGCATCCAGACCCCGGTGGTCTCCATCATCGGCTGCGGCAATTCCGGCATCGGCGCGGCGGAGCTGGCTGCCGGCTTCGGCAACGATGTCCGCATTCTGGATATCAATGAGGCCGCTATGAAGAAAGCCGCGGAGATCCTGCCGGACAATGTCGCCTTCCTGCCCTCCAACCGTGAGAATCTGGTGAAGTGCCTGAAGGAGAGCGACGTGCTCATCAACTGCATCATGTGGCCCAAGCACCGGAAGGATCATCTGGTCTACCGTGAGGATCTGCGGATGATGAAGCCCGCCGCCATGCTGGTGGACGTGGCCTGTGACGACGAGGGCGCGGTGGAGACCTGCCGCAGCACCTCTCACGATGATCCCGTGTACTATGAGGAGGGCATCCTCCATTACTGCGTGGACAATATTCCCTCTGCCTTTGCCCGCACAGCATCCATCATGCTGGCGCAGGCCACGCTGCCTCTCCTGCTGGAGATGGCGGATAAGGGGGTGGAGCGTGCGCTGAAGGAAAACGCCCATCTGCGCAAGGGTCTCACTGCCTATGACGGCAAGCTGACGCTGGAGGAGACTGCTTTGAAGCAGAACCGCTCCCTCACCGACGTGGAGGAGCTGGTAAAAAGCTTCTGAGGAAATCTCCACACGCCGATCACACATAACAGGAGGTGCAATTTTGAAAACAGGACTGATTCTGGAGGGCGGCGCCATGCGCGGCATGTTCACTGCTGGTGTGATCGATGTGATGATGGAGGCGGGCATCGCATTTGACGGGCTGATCGGCGTGTCTGCCGGAGCAGCCTTTGGCTGCAACTACAAGTCCGGGCAGATCGGCCGGGTGATCCGCTATAATACCCGCTTCTGTCAGGATAAGCGCTACGGCGGCTTCCGGGTATTGCTGAAAACCGGCGATTATTACAGCAGGGAATTCTGCTATGAGGAAGTCCCGCTGCGCCACGACATCTTTGATTTCGACGCCTTTGAAAGCAATCCCATGGAATTCCATGTGGTCTGCACCGATGTGGAGACCGGCAAGCCGGTGTACCACCTGTATGGCGACCGGAACGATCATGCCTTTGAATGGATCCGTGCGTCGGCGTCCATGCCGCTGGTTTCCCGGATTGTAGAGATCGACGGCCTGAAGCTGCTGGACGGCGGCATTGCGGACTCTGTCCCGGTGCGGTATTTCGAGAGCATCGGCTATGACCGAAATGTGGTCGTCCTCACACGGCCGGAAGGGTACCGCAAGAAGAAGGACCGCCTGCTTCCACTGATGAAGCTGAAGTATAAAGACTATCCGAAGCTGGTGGAAACCATGGCCAACAGGCATGTGGAGTACAACGCTACGCTGGACTACATCGCCCGACGCGAGCAGACCGGAGAGCTTCTGGTGCTCCGGCCGGAACAGCCGCTGCCGGTGAAGCGGACGGAGAAAGACCCGGAACAGCTGCGGCAGGCCTACGAGATCGGCCGCCGGACAGCCGCCCGCAGGATCGATGAGATCAAGCGATATCTGGGGGGAGCTGAATAACAAAAGAAAGCCAGGTGCACTCGCGGTGCATCTGGCTTTCTCGTCGTCCTGCTGATCAGCCGGCGTATGGGCCGTACAGGGAGACCAGCGCCGGGCCATACACCGTATCCCGCAGCTGTGCCGTATAACGGCGTCCGTCGGTGAGCCACAGATCCTGATGGTTGATGTGTGCGGTCTCACCGCTGTGAAATACCCGGAGCCGGTCATAGTACCACCACAGAACGCGGCTGCCGTTGAGGCGGGCGCAAAGCTGCAGATCGTCCAGCTCCGGGTGCTCCGCCAGCTTCAGGGGTGAATGGCTGTTTCCCAGCTCTTGCCATGCCAGTTCCAGTCGAGGTGTCCCGCTGCCTCCGTATTTTTCCGGGAGGGAGACGGAATAGAAGAAGTCCTGTGCCGATTGCGGAAGGGCAAAGCGGATCTCGCCGCTGCCGCTGACGGCGCAGCTGCATTCCGGCACAGTGAGGCCGGTCAGGTCGTACAGCTCCTGCAGGGCGAGGTATGCCTGCTGCCGTGGCGTGATGCGGATGCCGTTTTTCAGAAGGAGGACGGTGTCCGGATCGACGGAGTCGGGAAAATATTCCCGGTCAAAGGTCAGCCTGGTGGACATCGCGTTCGGGTAATCGGCGGCTGTAAAGTCGGTTATGGGTTGTCGCACCATTTGCCCGCCCCGGAGAACGTAGCGCACAAGGATCCTCCCTTGGGAATCGTCCGCCAGAAATCCGCCCCGGGCGGCATCGAAGCCGAGAATGACATCGTCCATGCAGTCCAGTGTGAAAAGGAATGCGCCGTCCTCACCGTCCGCCTTGTCATAAATGGTCCAGCGAAGGGGCAGACCGCCGCCGGTATCGGAGATCAGCTCCAGATCTCCGTCCTCATCCACATCAAACTCTGTTGTGTTTGCCGCATTCAGATGACGGAAGGTGTTGTCCGACGCCAGCGTGATATAGTGCTCCGCGGTATAGGTGGCGCCCATGGGCAAAGAGATCTTCACACCATCCTGTCCCAGAACATTGGAAAAACGCTCCGTCTGAAAGCTGTTATTGACGTAATGGTTGTTGCTGGCCAGCTGCAGCAGAACGCTCCACGCTGTCCCGCGGCTTTCACCCGGCGCGTAAAGCAGATATACATCCCAAAAGGTCGTTCCGATTTCCTGCACGGGATTGGCCTTTACCACCCGGAGATAGAAGGAGGTGCCGCTGCCGCCGATGGTGCCGCTCCAGACCTCCTGCTGGCCGGGAAGGTCTTCCCAACGCTGTGTGTCGGCGGTCAACGGCGCGAAGCCGGCGAACGGCTCCGATCCCAGCGGCAGCGTCTCCGGAAATACCGTGGAAATATCTGTCACAGAGGGCGGCTCCGTCGTGGATACTTCCGATGAGGAAGGTTCCGCTCCGTCCGGTGGGAGGGAGCTGTGCGCAGGGGTTCGCGTGTCCTCCGTCCGGAACAGCAGCATCCCGTTCAGAACAAGGGAGATACCCAGCAGAACAGCCAGAAATGCTGTGGCCAGCTTCCAGCCACGGCTGCTCCGGATCATCACCGGTGCCGGGGCATTTTCTCTTTCGATGGTGTCCCACATATCCTCCGGGATCTCCAGCGCTTTCGACAGTGCCGCCAGCTTTGCCGCTGTGGGGCGGGATTTGTCCGCCTCCCACTTGCTTACCGCCTGCCAGCTGACACCCATCTGCTCGGCAAGCTCCTCCTGTGTCAGGCGCTTTCGCTCGCGGGCTTTTTTGATCTGTTCTCCATAGCTCATAGGTACGGCTCCTTTGCTGTTCTTGCCAGCATTGTATCGTCAACACCACTGGATATCTGGATATCAACCAACTTTTCGCAACTTTACCGGTTGCGCGGGCAATTTACCCTGAAAAGCGCTGTCCCTCTGCCTGTGGGTGGAGGGACGGCGTAAAATGTTTGCGGGGGCTTGTTTACTTTTCAAATTCTGCCGCCACATCCACCAGCAGGTCGCGGATGGGCAGCTTCTGGGGACAGATGGCCTCGCACTGGCCGCACTTCACGCAGTCGGAGGCCTTGTTGCCGTCCCGGGTATAGATGTTGTAGTAGCCGCCGCCGGCGTTGAACATTTTCCGGTTATTCATGCAGGCGAACAGGTCGGGGATGGCGATGCCGGTAGGACAGACCTCGGTGCAGTAGCGGCAGGCGGTGCAGGGGATCAGCTCCATGGAACGGAAAATGCGGCACACCTCGTCCACGGCGCTCCGCTCCTGCGCCGTCAGGGGCTGGAAATTCCGCATGAAGCGGATGTTGTCGTTCATCTGCTCCATGTTGCTCATGCCGGAGAGCACCATCATGATGCCGTCAAAGCTGGCGGCGAAGCGGATGGCGTAGCTGGCATTGGAGCCGCCGTCCAGCTGGTCAAAGACCTTCTGCGCCGCTTCCGGCAGCTTTACCAGACTGCCGCCCTTCACCGGCTCCATAACAATGACGGGCTTGCCGTACTTGCGGCATACCTCATAGCACTGGCGTGCCTGAACGGAGATGTCCTCGTAGTCCACATAGTTGAACTGCAGCTGCACCACTTCGATCTGGGGGCGCTCCCGCAGGATCTGCTCCAGCACCTCCGCCGTGTCATGGAAGGAGATGCCCAGATGCCGGATCTTGCCCTCCGCCAGCAGCTCGGCGGCGATCTCGTAGGCCCGGCAGGCCTTGTACTTTTCATGGCGGCTCTTGTTCTGGGCGTGCATCAGATAGAAGTCGAAATATTCCACGCCGCAGGCAGCCAGCTGGATTTCAAACAGCGGGCGGATATCCTCCTCTGTTTTAAAATGGTGGGAGGAGAGCTTGTTGGTGAGCACATAGCTCTCCCGGGGATGGCGGGAGGTCAGACAGTCCCGCAGAGCGGTCTCGCTTTTGCCGTCCAGATAGCCGTGGGCGGTGTCGAAATAGTTGAAGCCGTTCTCCAGGAAGGTATCCACCATCCGGGAGAATTCCTCCTTGTCCACCTGACCGTCCACCATGGGCAGACGCATACAGCCGAAGCCGAAATTTTTCTTCACCTTGTTGTCGATGCTCATAACACGCGCTCCTTTCGCAGCTTGGATCGTTCGATTCTATTATAAAGGCAGCGCTGGAGCGGCGCAAGAGGAAAAACAAGAGGACGCCGTATCCGACAGATACGGCGTCCCACAGCACATTTATTTGATTGTATAATGGCACCAAATCGAATTTGGTCTGAAAGATGCTGAAATTACTTGGCGGCCGCAGTCTTCTTGTTGGCCAGGTGGGTGAGCAACCAGATGATCGCGATCAGGGCGATACCAGCGATATCGGTGGCAGCACCGGGAATCACCAGAAGCAGACCGCCTGCGGCGGCCACAACTCGCAGGAGCGGGTTCAGGTGGCCGTTCAGATAGCCGAAGAAACCGGCACCGATGCCCACCAGACCCACCAGAGCGGTAACGACCATGGGCAGAGCGTTCAGCAGGGTGTTGGCATTCACTACGACCTCGCCGCCGACGATCATGATCATCGACGGATTCAGAGCAAACATATACGGGATCAGGAACGCGGCAATGGCCAGTTTTGTGGCGTTGATACCGGTCTTGAAGGGGTTGCTCTTGGCAATGGCGGAACCGGCGTAGGCAGCCGGAGCCACGGGAGGAGTGATGTCTGCCACGATGCCGAAGTAGAAGCAGAACATGTGGGCGGCCAGCATGGGAATGCCTGCCTTGATCAGAATGGGAGCTGCAATAGCGGATACTGCAGAGTTCTTCAAGATGCTTGCTTATTCTGCATTTTCGTGGTAGTTTATGCGATAGAACTGTACTGGCCACAAAAAGGAGGGACCGTATGCGATATTCTGACCTGCATACCCATACTGTGTTTTCCGATGGCGCTCATACCATGGAGGAAATGGTGCGTGCCGCTGCGGAAAGGGGACTTGTTTCCATCGGTATCTCCGATCACAGCTATACGGATTTTGACCTGCGCTACTGCATCCGGGAGGAGCGGCTGGCAGAGTATCACACTGAGATCCGGCGGTTGAAGATGCTGTACGGGGATCGCATCGAGGTCTATGCCGGCCTGGAGTACGACGGCTATACGGAGCTGAAGGATCGCCACCTGTATGACTATCTCATCGGTGACTGTCACTATGTAAAAACCTGGGATGGTTATCACTCAGTAGATCATGCCGGGGATGAGCAGTGGGCGGCCATAGAGACATATTTCGGCGGCGATCCCATTGCCTATTCCCGGGCGTATTTTGAAACGTATGTGGAGCGCACCCGGCTGCATCGGCCGGACGTTCTGGGGCATTTTGACCTTTCCGCCAAGTTCGGCGTCTTAAATGAGGATGACCCTGTTTACCGGAATATGGCGGTGGAGGCGATGCTGGCCTGCCTGGAGGTGACGCCCATTGTAGAGCTGAACACCGGGGCCATCGCGCGGAATGTTCGGACGATACCGTATCCCGCGGACTTTTTGCTGCGGGAGATCCGGGAGCACGGGGGCAGGATCACCCTCTGCAGCGATGCTCACCGGACCGAGAATCTGGGGTTCTGGTTTGACGAGGCACTGGAACTGCTCTGGGAAGCAGGGTTTCGCAGCATTGCGGTGCTGCGTCACGGGAAATTCGAAGAGATCGGCATCGAACGCTGATAGAAACGTCCCGCCGGCATGCACCGGCGGGACAATTGCTTTATATGGAGAAAAATCAGAAATTGCGGATGATGTCCACCAGCTCGGCGCCGATGCGCTTCTGCGCTTCCTTGGTGCCTGCGCCCACGTGAGGCGTGCAGGAAACGGCGGGGTGAGAAGCCAGCTCCCAGTTGGGGTTCTTCTCGTCCACCAGAACATCCAGACCGGCGGCACGCACCTTGCCGGAATTCAGAGCGGCCAGCAGGTCGGCCTCGTCCACGTTGGCACCGCGGGACACGTTGATGATCACAACGCCGTCCTTCATCTTGGCGATGGACTCAGCGTCCACGATGGGCTTGCCGCTGCCGGGGGCGCACAGCACGATGACGTCAGACTGGGCGAACAGCTCGTCAGGAGTGACGAACTTCATGGTCTCGCACTCGCAGCCCTCGGGCTTGTTGCGGTTGACGTAGGACAGCACGTTCATGCCCAGAGCCTGGGCCTTGGCGCCCACCATCTGGCCGATGCGGCCGTAGCCGATGACGCCCATGGTCTTGCCGGTGACCTCGAAGCCCTTGGAGTAGGCGTTCTTCTCCCACTTCTGCTGGCGGGCGGAATAACCGGCGGCGGACACGAAGCGGGCGCAGGAGAACAGCAGGGCGATGGCCAGCTCAGCCACGGCGTTGGAGGAGGAACGGGGAGTGTTCTTCACCTGAATGCCGGCAGCCTCAGCATAGGGGATGTCGATGTTGTCCATGCCCACGCCGGCACGGATGATCAGCTTCAGATTGCCGCCCTTGGCGTCGTCGATCTGCTGCTTCTTGATCTTGGTGGCGGAGCGGATGATCACAGCGTCAAACTCCTTCAGAGCGGTACCCAGCTCATCTGGCTCATAAAACTTTTCAACGATCTCAAAACCGTCTGCACGCAGCTGTGCAACGGCGCCGGCGTCCATGCCGTCGGTAACCAGAACACGAAGTGACATAGTTTTGTTCTCCTTTTTTGTCTTTTGATCAGGCGTTCTCGGCCTCGTACTTCTTCAGGAACTCCACCAGAGCCTCAACGCCTTCCTTGGGCATGGCGTTGTAGATGGAGGCGCGCAGGCCGCCAACGCTCTTGTGGCCCTTCAGGTTGTCGAAGCCGGCAGCCACGCTGGCCTTCACCACGGCGGCGTCCTGCTCCTTGGAGGGAGACACGAAGGGAACGTTCATCAGGGAACGGCTGGCCTTTTCCACGGGAGCGGTGAAGAACTTGCTCTGATCCAGGAAGTCGTACAGGATGGCGGCCTTCTCCACGTTGCGCTGATGCATGGCCTCCAGACCGCCGGTCTTCTGCAGGTACTTGAACACCTTGCCGCAGCAGTAGATGGCCCAGCAGTTGGGAGTGTTGTACATGGAGTCGGAATCGGCGTGGGTCTTGTAGCTGAGGTAGGTGGGAACGTACTCGGCCAGATCCTCGCGGATCAGATCCTCGCGGACGATGACCACGGCCATGCCGGCGGGGCCAACGTTCTTCTGGACGCCTGCCCAGATCAGGCCGTACTTGCTGACGTCGCAGGGACGGGACAGGAACATGGAGGACTGGTCGGACACCAGGATCTTGCCCTTGGTGTTGGGCAGGTCGAAGAAGGTGGTGCCGTTGATGGTCTCGTTCTCACAGATGTAGACGTAGTCTGCATTCTCGGGAATGTCCAGATCGGAGCAGTCGGGAATATAGGTGAAGTTCTTGTCCTTGGAGGAGGCAACGATCTTCACTTCGCCGTACTTCTTGGCCTCGGCGATGGCCTTCTTGGACCAGGCGCCGGTCTCCACATAGCAGGCCACGCCGCCCTTCAGCAGGTTCATGGCCACCATGGCGAACTGCACAGTGCCGCCGCCCTGCACGAACAGGACCTTGTAATTGTCGGGAATGCCCATCAGCTTGCGCAGATCGGCCTCGGCCTCGGCTGCGATGTCCATAAAGACCTTGGAACGGTGGCTCATCTCCATGACGCACATGCCGCTGCCGCGGTAGTTCATCATTTCGGCGGCGATCTCCTCCAGAACCTCCTCGGGCATCATGGCGGGGCCGGCGGAGAAGTTGTAGGTACGTCCGTATTTCATAGTTGTTTTCCTCCAAATGTAGATTTATTTTTGCGCGGGAGGCGCACGGATTTCCATGATTTAGTATACGACAAACGCACAAAAGAATCAACCATAATTGTGCGATGACCTGTGCAAAATTGCGCATTGACCAAGAAAAATCAAGGAAAACGGTTACGCGATTTAAAAAAGAAGGAGATTGCGGCTTGGCCGGATTCATGCTGATCTGTATCATGGAAAAAGGAATGAGAGGCGACCGGTGCAGTATTCTGACCTGCATGCCCAGACGGTGTTTTCGGACGGCATTCACACCATGGAGGACATGGCGCGCTCCGCCGCGGAGCGGGGGTGTCTCCGTGGATCACCCTGTCCAGCGATGCCCGCCGCCGGGAGGGTCTGGGCTTCTGGCTTGACGGTGCGGCGGAGCTGCTGCGGGATATCAGCTTCCGCAGTGTGGCGATGCTGCGCCGAGGTGTCTTTGAAGATGTGGAAGTCGAAGGATAAAAGCAAGAATTTTCCAAAAAGGCGCTGGGAAAATGACGTCCCTTTTACCCTTTGTGTTGATATAAGCCTATCCGCCAAACCCTTCGTCGATTTGACGGAACTCTAAGCATAGGAAAAGGCTCCACAGGACTTTGAAATCCCGTGGAGACTCAATTAGTTCAGACAGATCAACAAGTCAGAACTATAGCCATTTAGCATTTTCTCCATCTAATTACTTGACCATAGAGAATACGCTTGGCTGTGTGTCGTCCCAATATGTGTCGATCATATTAAGTAGCGTGGTGTATTTATCTGCCGTCAAAGTACAATACCATGTCCATTCTTCTGTTGCTTCCTTTGCAATAGCTTCTTTTTCTACCAGAATTACCGGCTTGTCGCGATATATATAGTCCAAGCTAAGCTGCTTTTCAACATCCAGCAGGCTGACATGATAGCGGCAATCGTCCGTTTCAAAGATCAGAGCCGGCGTGTTTTCGGGATTGCCCAGAATCATTTCACGAATCATGTTAAAGGGACGGAATTTTTTCGCATGGACACAGTTCTCGATCAAGTTTTCAATGATAGCCTTATCTGTCACTGTATATACTTCATACTCCGGAAAGTTGTCGCAATTGATGTTGTGCAAGTATACCGTGCAGCCAGACAGATCGGATTTGAATAGAATTCGGCCGGAGTGGTATGCTGTGACCGCCGCATATATACCGAGGCTTAAAATACACAGCAAAACAAGCACGAAAGATATTTTCTTTTTCATGTCGGCAACCTCCTTGTGTTAATATGCTTTAGTTACATAGACGTAAAACCCTAAAAATGTTCCTTGTTTTTATATTATACAATATTTTAGTGTTTCTTTCAAGGTTCGAAAAGATGATGAAGTTGCCTTCGGCTCTTTTCGGTACCCTGTATCGGTTAAGCGCAGGATTTGGTGAAATCGACGGAGTTTTTGCCATCAGCACAAAGGGTAAAAGGGAAAAAATGACGGAATACTTGCATATCCATCGTGACGATGATATAATAACCCGTACAATATTTTTATAAGGAGTTGGTTTTTTCGTGGACCCGGCCAGTTGTATACTGTATGTTTTCTTCCTTTTGTGTTCTGCATATTTTGCCTGCTGTGAGACCGCTTACACCGCTGTCAGTAAGGTGCGCCTGCGTACCATGGCGGATAAGGGCAACAAGCGTGCGAAAAAAGCGCTCTGGATCTGTGACAGGTTTGACAAGACCCTGACCACCATCCTCATCGGCAACAACATTTTCCACGCCAGCTGCGCGTCCCTTTCCGCATTGATCGTCATGCGGGAATTTGACACGGAGTATGTGCTCTACGGAACACTGCTCACCACGCTGATCGTATACCTGGTTGCCGAGATGCTCCCCAAGAGCCTGGCCAAGTCCCGGGCGGAGGAGATCGCGCTGGTGTTTTCTTCCAGCATGGTGCTGCTGGTTCGGCTGCTGACACCCGTTTCCGCCCTGTTCTCAGGCATCTCCGGCCTTCTCTCCCGCTTTTTCTCTGTTGGTGATGAAAAGACCGTTACCGAGGAGGAGCTCATCAGCATCATCGAGACCATCGAGGATGAAGGTGTTCTGGAGCCGGAAAAGCAGGCGCTGGTGAATTCCGCCATGGAATTCCGGGACAAGCTGGCTGAGGATATCATGACGCCCATTGAGCAGGTGGTTTGTGTATCCAGCGCCACGCCGCTGCCGGAGTTGGCACAGATGGTCAGGGAGCTGCCCTGGTCCCGCCTGCCGGTCTATGAAAGAAATGAAGAGAATATTGTCGGTATTCTGCCGGTCAACGCGTTTTTGAGCAGCTACGTTGCCGGAAAACCCATTCTGCTGCGTAAGATCCTGCTCAAGCCCTATGTGTTTGACAGGAAGACGGAGATCTCCGTTCTGCTGCAGAGAATGCGCCTGAATAAGCTCCACATGGTCTTTGTCATTGATGAGAACCGCAAAAAAGTCGGTATCATCACCATGGAGGATCTGCTGGAAGAGCTGGTGGGCGACATTCAGGACGAGAGCGACGCAGGCGAAGGCCTGCAGCTGATGTAAGGGGGCGGCAGAATGGAATACATACTGATCGTACTGCTGCTGTTGGGTTCCGCGTTTTTCTCCGGCACGGAGATCGCCTATACCTCCCTGAGCAAGCTGAAAATGAAGCGGGATAATGAGAAGCCTGACCGCACCCAGAAGCTGGTCAGCTTCATTTACAACCGTTATGACTACGCACTGTCCACCGTGCTGGTGGGCAACAACCTGGTGAACATCGGCGCCACCTCCGTGGCCACGGTGCTGGCGGTGAAGCTGGCGGCATCCGTGGATATGTCAGACGATATGGCATCTTCCGTTGTCACGGTGGTAATGACTGTCATCATACTTATCGTGGGTGAGATCACGCCGAAGATGATCGCCCGGCGCTGCAGTGAGAGCATTGCCCGATACGCGGCATATCCCCTGCTGGTGATGATGATCCTGTTTTTCCCGGTGGTATGGCTGACTACCTGCATCATCAACCTGTTCAGCAGGCTATGGAAGCGGCCGGATGCACAGGAGATCACCATTACCGAGGAGGAACTGGAAAATCTGCTGGACACCGCAGAGGATGAGGGTGTTATTGATGAAAGCGAGACGGAGCTTTTGCAGTCCGCTCTGGAATTCACCGATATGGACGCTGCCGATATCCTGACGCCCCGCATCGATGTGGTGGGCTTTGAGATCAACGACAGCATTGAGGACATCCTTAAGGTGGTGGAGGAGACCCAGTTTTCCCGCTACCCGGTGTATGAGCGTACCATCGACCATGTGGTGGGCATCCTGTACGTCAAGCACCTGCTCCGTGAGCTGGTGAGCCGGAAGGACGTGCAGCTGAAGGAGCTGCTGCTGGAGCCGGCGTATATTCCCAAGACCATGCATCTGCACGATATCATGGATGAGTTCCGTGCCCATCAGACCCACATGGCCATCGTTGCCGACGAGTACGGCGGTATCATGGGCATCGTCACTATGGAGGACGTGCTGGAGCAGCTGGTGGGTGAGATCTGGGACGAAAACGATGATATCGTCAATGACTGGCAGGAACTGGACAAGCACCGCTATGAGTGCTCCGGCGACATGAATCTGACGGATTTCTGCGACAATCTGGATCTGGATGACGAGGAGATGGACAGCGACTGCGCCACGGTAGGCGGTTGGGCTGTGGAGAACATCGGCGCCATGCCCGTGCCCTTCGACTCCTTCGACTACAAGCGGTTCACCATCTTGGTGAAGCATGTGGATGACAATCACCGCATTGCCCGTCTGCTGATTCTGGAGCATGAATTTGTCGCGGATGATTTCCCGGATACCAAGGAGTAAACAGAATAATAGGTAAGCAGCCGCAGGTTCACCGGAGCCTGCGGCTGCCTGTTTGGCGCGTGACGGATACGGCAGATTCCGGCGAGAGGTGCAAAGACCGCTAAACACGGGAAAGTGCTGAAATCTGACGAAGTGTAACTCTTTTTTAACTATTTTTTCGATAAGTGCCTGCTAACATATATTCATGGATCACCATGTTTTGGGTGATGAACGATGGAAACGCAGGAAGGGGGCGAACACATGATGAAAAACGAATTTGGATCATTACGGCTGTATTGCTTCTGGCGGTGGTGTGTGCCTGGGTGTTCGCGGATGGCCCGTGGGTTTGGACACGGAAGCTGACGGCGGAGGATATCCGGTCTGCTGCTGCATGGGCTCACGTGCCTGAATGGGAGCAAGCGGAGCTGTCCGGCGAGGATGCGGCAAAGCTGGCAGCGCTGCTGGGCGATCTTGATAGAGATGATTTCCGCGAGAACCGACAGATGGGTGGCAGTACGCCGGGCTATGGCATTCTGATCGAGACGGCGGATGTTACCTATCGCATTGACCAGTCTATCGCTCCTTGCGGAGAACTGGAAATCAGCTGTATGGGTGATGACAGGTCATGGTGGATCGATGACGACGAATTGGCAGCTTTCGTGAAGAGCGTGCTGCCGGAACGCTTGCCGGATGCCGGTGAGCGTGTTGAGTTCAACGATTGGATGGCGACAGCTCTGGAGTGTATGCGCGGCCTGCATCCGGAGGAGATTGGCGAGATCCAGTATCGCGAGACCGATCTGGCGGAGCTGACCGCCTTGATCCGTGCTGCGTCAGCGCATGATATCCAGAGAACGGAGGATTTGCGTTTTGCAGCCTGGGATATGACAGTCTCTCTGTCTGCGAATACGGAAGAGGACTGGGCATTGGAGTCCATCTGGTTCGGCGCCGGGCCGGAAGAAGAGGAGATCGTTCAGGTCGGATGCCGTTTCAGAGACGATCCATATGACAGGACTCTGTTTTTGGAGGATGGAGACCTTTATTGGTTTATCCGGAACGGTTACAGCACAGAGGAAGTGATCGACGAAGAAACCATTGTGACCTATCGCGATATTCTGGAGAAGCAGGCACGGAAGACTATGGACGAATATGGGCGGTTGCTTGGTGTACAGAACTTCTTCTGGTGTGAGATCCTTTCCTTCGAGCTTGTGGACAGCTTCCGGCAGAATGGGGAGGACTATGCTGTCTACGAATGGGATGTTGCATTTTTGACGAAAGATCCTGCGAAGGTCGGCTGGGAAGGCGGCATGTGGCTGGACAACCAGTGTCGTGTCCGCGCACTGGAGGAGAAAACATACTTTGTAATACGAAGTTCGAAAGAACCCGCATATTCTTCGGCAATGGTAGATTATCGGTTCTTTTCCCAGGATCTTTACTCCGTGCTTGACGAGGAGACGGGAAACGCCTATGCGCGTACAGCGATCACAGAAGCGTTCCGCTCTGATCTGGATATGCGGATATACTGCCTGAACCTGCAGCGGGAGAGCGTGCGTCGAAGCGATCAGGAATTCAATCATGCACTCGAGCAGAAAGAAGAACCGATGTCGTACATTTGGATCGATGAAAAAGGCGAGAGTCCGTTGGCGGCTGGGGATGGCGAGCTGCTTTCTGCGATTTCCTCTGCTGCAGATTATTTGCAGGCGATCGAGCAGCCGGACAGCTTGCGCATCCCGGAAGGTGGCTTCTATGTCGTTCTGGACAGCTCGCGCTACATCGCCTTATTTGCTGGAGAAGAACCGTACAATGTTTTCTTTCGATATGTGGCGCCAGATGTTGATGAAGCCGCAGTCGTCTATGATCCACAACTGTATCTCTATCTGGCCGCAAGCGCAGAGAGGATCGGCGCCGATCTGACCGATTTGGATCATGATGGATCCTTTGAGGCGGTTTTCGGGGATCGAAGCAGCGGCAGCCTTATTGTCTACGATTATTATGAGAATGAGATCCATCGAATCGACACGAATCAAACAATTGGTTGTGTTGCGTCTACCCATTCCCTCCCCGCGAACATTCAGAATGCATATAATGATATGATTCAGGCACAAAGTGCAGATGGAACTGTCAGCGTATACAGCTACAAAGACGGCACATTCGTCTATGAAGGCCTGCTGAAAGATCGCTTGAGGTCTGAACCGTGATGGATGTTTGCGTGTATCCGCGCAATACGGTTTTTCCCATTTCATACTGATCCTTGATGAAGCTGTTCAATCAAGGGCCGCCTGCGGCGCGCTTCGGCGTCAGCTGTGCATGGAGATCCGTAAGGCGGCAAAGCCGCCAACGACTATCGCATCATAAAAACTTGACGCGCTTCGCGCTATAAAACGCTTTTTTGACAAGCTTTCGTATGAGAAGCCGGATCGACGATGCAACGAGCGTTTTTCAATAGACAATCGTCAGATCTTCTTAGAAATCTATAGAGCGTTTGAATTGACACAAGGGATATCGGGATAAGGAAGTATTACATATGAGAAGATTGTTTTGCTGGGTGTTTACTATGTCTGCGGCGCTTACCCTGATGGCAAC
Source organism: uncultured Oscillibacter sp. (assembly GCA_964593575.1). Lineage (GTDB taxonomy): Bacteria > Bacillota > Clostridia > Oscillospirales > Oscillospiraceae > Oscillibacter. Next base: position 8,532 of record CAZQJD010000003.1, on the reverse strand, counting down.
AACGGCGTCCGCGGTCTATGCGGATGTTCCGGTCGATGGATCGCTGACAGATGAAGTCTATAAGGCGGCGGAGTATGGTCTTATGAACGGCTATCATGCCGAATATTTTGGCTATTCAGAGCCCATGACGCGTGCCCAGTTTACCGCGGTCCTGGTGCGCATGATGGGGTGGGAAAAGGAAATCCCGGAGAGTGCAACTTACGCTGATGTCCCTGTTGGCCACAAGTGGTTCGGAGAAATCGAGACTGCAGCTGTACATGATGTGACCGGCGCGGAGACCAATTTTCGTCCGCAGGCTCATATCACCCGCGGGGAGATGGCGGAACTTCTTGTTCGCGCCTTGGGGCTGAAGGAGGCGGCAAGAGCGCTGAATGTCACACAGGAAGCTGCATCCGGCGCCTATTCTGAGCTGCACGGACAAGTGCCATTTAAGGATTTGGAGCCGGGAAATGAAGGATATGCTTCTGTGGCCTACGCTATCGGGATGACAAACGGAACGTCTGCCGAGACCTTCAGCCCGGAACGTACGGCAACCCGGGGACAGGCTGCTGCGATGCTGGTTCGCATTTATGAGAAGCTGCATCGAGCGACGGATGAGGTTCATGGCTTCTATGCCATTTCCTCTTATGGACAACTGGCTTTGGCTGGGCAGATGGACAGAATCAGTGCCGGTTGGAGCCGCATGACCTGGGATGGCGAGACCGCGCTGTTGTCCACAACCGGAGCGAACAACAATGAGTACTATATTCCCGGCGGCTACGATGAAGTCGCAGAGCGGTTGGCGGGGAAGCTGCAGCTGAGTGTATTCATGGATGGTGAAGGCGCAAAGTCTTTGCTGGCTTCAGAAACTGGGCGTGCTCAGGCGGTGGACCAGGTCATCCATGAGCTGACAGTGGAATATCGCTCCATTGGCAGGAATCCATACAGTGGCGTGACCATTGATTTTGAAGGACTCAGGAGTGGCCAGAAGGGTGATTTCGTTGCGTTTCTGACTGCGTTGAAGCAGGAGCTGGAAGCACTGCATAAAACACTGTATGTTTGCGTTTCGCCGGTTTTGTCTGCAGGTTATTATGACTCTGGCTATTACGATGGTTACGATTACGCGGCCATTGGCGCGCTGGCTGACAAGGTGATTCTGATGGCGTACGATTATGAGGCCAGAGAAATGAATCAGTTTGTCGGTACAGATCATTATTACAAAACAGCTGCTACTGCGCCTATCCGTGAAGTGTATCTGGGCTTGCGAGTGATCACGGAACAGATGGATGCATCCAAGGTGCTGCTGGGGTACAGCTGCGGCAGTGCTGCCTGGCAGATCGATGCTGCAGGCAGGCTTGTTTCCGGTATGCCGATCTATCCGAGTACAGAAACCGCAGCAAAGAGGTTAAGTCAAGCGGATACCGAGATCGGTTGGTCAAAGGAGTATCAGCAGTCTTATGCGGTTTACACCACAGAAGACGGCAGTCGATACTTCCTGTGGTATCAGGATGATGCCAGCGTACAGGTTTCTATGAATGCCGCCAAGCTTTTGGGAGTTACGGGGGCCTCTGTTTGGCGCCTCGGAAACATCCCGCAGGGTGATTGGAATTGGGCGTCGCTGATGGAGCGGTGATGATGGCCGACCCATGTTGTCTGGGTCGATAAGACCGCAAGGCTCGCATTCTTCCGCACGGCGGAAGGGCATTGACGCATGGCTCGAAATGATCGTCCTTGTGCTGCTCTCTGCCTTCTGAAGTTGGTTTGTGATACGGATTTGGCTGGAGACACCGGGAATGAATTTGAAAATGGCGGAAAGCATTCGCGTTTTATGGACAAGCTCCCTGCTGTTGAAGATCGGCTTCGACAGCAGGGAGCATTGCTTTCAGGTATCAGGACGCAAGGTATTCCATGGGGTCCACGGCGACGCCGTTTTGTGAAACGGAAAAATGCAGATGAGGGCCGGAAGCAGCCTCGCCTGCGGCGCTGGTGCCGACGGCGCCGATGAGCTGACCGGCATCCACCCGCTGACCGAATTTTACGGACAGCTCCGGCGCCAGACTGGCATAGGTGGTGCGGCAGCCGTCACTGTGCTGCAGAACCACTGTGGTACCCAGCAGTCCGTCCTCCCGCACATCCGCTACGGTACCGGCGGCGGCAGCCAGCACGCCGGTGCCGGCTTCGGCGGAGATGTCGATGCCGTCGTGGGTGCGCCAGTCTGCCAGGGTGGCGTTATAGACCAGTGTATCCATGGAGAAGGCCGTGACGATCTCACCATCCACAGGCATTACCACCGGATCTGGCAGTACCGCCACCACCGGCTGGACGGGTTCGGGGGCCGGGATCACCGCTGGCTTGGTGTCCTCAGAAACGGAGGCGATGGTCTCCGGCTCTGTGACAGAGGGTTCCGGCTGGATGGGCTCCGCCGGCATAGTATCCACGGGGTCAGGCTCTGTGGTGGCGGACAGATCCGGAATGGTGACAGGCTGAACGACCTCTGTGAGCGGTGGCTCCGGTTCCTGTGTATCGGTCAGCTGCGGCTGGTCAGACTGCTGGGATTCCGTGGTGCCGGGGAAGAGGATCAGATAGGCGCCTGCGCCCACCCCGGCAAGGCAGAACAGCAGGATGGCATAAAAGGCAATGTTTGTGATGATGGCATTTCGTTTGTTGGACATGGTATGATCCCTCCTTTGCCCAGAGTATTTCCCGGAAGGAAGAGAACTATACCGAAACGTGGGGAAATTCTTACAAAAGGTTTTTCTGCGGCACGATCATCATGCAAAAGATAGATGCGGAATAGGAGGCACATCTTTTGGCATTTCTTCAAATATTTCAAGCAACAAGCTATAAAAAAGGCTTGCCTGACGAGAGGACGGACGATTTTTTTTGCGATACAGATATATGTTGCGATAAAAACCGTCCAAGACCCAAAAATCCAGTGGAAATCTGCCCAGCGCAGATTTCCAGCTCTGGTAAGGCAAAGTTGCGATTCCCATGCCCCGGGATACAAAACCGGGAATATCCTGAGTATATTCCATTTCCAAACTAATTTTAGGAGAAAAACCGATCTCGTTGCAAATCGCAATGGTGTGTCGATACTGATATGTGCTTGCGTTTCCGGTAATGAAAGACTGCCGGCGAAGAATCTCGGGCGTGATCTCGGAAAACTCAGATAATGTACTTTTTGCGGCAAGCAGGACCATCGGTTCCTGAATGACATGTTCAACAGAATAATCTTTTATAGACAACTTTTCAGCTGAAACGATAATATCGTAAATGTTGAAATCGATACCCGGCGCATGGGGGTTGAATCTCTCTAAAATGATATCCGTGCCGGATTCGTGCTCAATATATTTCTCAAAAGCATCTGAAACATAATTCCGTCCCTGAGAATGGCCGATTCTAAGCCGCTTCTCGGGGCGCGAGAATTTTCCAGCAGCATTCTCGATCAATTCCATTCCCTGCGCCACATCGTAATAGAATAAGCGCCCCTGATGACTCAGCTTCACGCTGTTGGACGCCCGGTCAAATAATGACACACCCAGTTCATTTTCCAGACGGCGGATGCTTTGTGAAATGCTGGGGGGTGGAACGTTGAAATGCTGTGCGGTCCGGGAAAAGCTCTCGGTTTCGGCCGCCTTGCAAAAATATTTAAGCTGCAAAAATTCCATAATGTTCACCTCTGCTGTGATCGGGATGAAATGCAGAATGAGATGTTACGGCATCTTGTTCGGCCTGATGTAAAAATATAATGGCACAGATATTACAAAAAAACAAGTATAGGTATCCACGATAGGATAATGCGGACGTTATGGTATCCTATACAAACTCCTCCTGTGAAAGCATGGGAATAGATGATATGATTTAACAAAACCGGGAAACGTACTATGGCACCTGCCAAGAAAGGGGATGATTTTTGATGCAATTATATCATGATGTTCCAAAATCAAAGGGCGTAGAAAACGCCTTGAAACGCGCGAAACAGATGCTGAATATCCAATGGGTCCCAATAAAAATGTTTCCATGCGGAGATGTTTTTGACAATCCGGACGGAACTGCCACACGGGTGGACAAATGGCATACTGCATATCGGCCCCAGACAGGCATACCGTATTCTTCTGTGCGGCTCCACGAGAAGTTTGTGGGCTTCAATGTTTCCTTTGAGACCTTTATGACGGCTTTGTCGAATCCGGGCAGCGTTTTGTACACACGCTCCCAGCACGGCGTGGGCAAGAATATGTCCAGCTATTACGGCACGGTCTGTTCCTGCTTTGGCAGTTATGTCTGCGGCTTTCCTTATCGCACTTGTGGAAATCGCATGCTTGTAGAGAAGGATGTTTCGGAGGTGGACACGAGCTGCCTGAACAGTCTGGAGCTGTGTGATCTTATCATAAAAAAGGATACCCATGTGGCGGTCATCACAGATATCCAGAGAGATGTTGACAGAAACGTCCGGCTGGTCACAGTTGCGGAAAGCACCCTTCCGCTTTGTGTCACCACGGACTATACTCCGGAGCTTTTTCGCGCGTACTGGCTGGATAGGGGGTATCATGTTTACCGTTATGCCGGGGTACATCGTCAGACATATGAGCCCTCTCCCTATGTATATGTGGAGGGAGATCCCGTCACGGAGCTTCCGCCTCCCAACACTGCATTCATGTCGGATTTTGGCGACAAAGCGAATACACGCCTTGAGGAGCCGGTTTCTTTTACCGTTTTTGAGAGCAAGTGGGAACGGGTGGAGGTAACGCTTCCGGACGGAACCGTAAAAACGCTGCCCATCCAAGATGCGGCTGCCGCATATCAGCCGGAGCAGGCGGGTTTCCACCGTGCGGTTTGTCATGGAAATGGAGAAGTCAGCCAGCCGGTAAGTTTCTGCGTAACGAACAGCACTGTGGATACGGCCCAAAAAGCAGTGATGCGAGGAGACCAACTGGAATTTACCGTTTCCAATGCCGCAGAAGAAAAACCATTTGCCTATATCATCAACCTCAGTGAAGGGTATACCGAGCGGCAGCGAGGATACTTCACGGAAGATGAAGTGGCCCTTGGAAAGAAACGTATCACCGTGGATCTTCTGCCCGGAGAATACTACATATATACGGTAGCGCGGAACGCATATGGCTATTATGCTTCTGCTCCGTGTCATTTCCGCGTAGAAGAAGCCACGTAATCATACCTGCCCGTTCCGGTGGACGACACATTTCGCTGTGTGATAAAAAGCAGCGGCAGTGATGAGTGCTGCCTCCTGATTACAAGACTCTTTTCATCTTGTTTCTCCTTTCTTCATCGGTTCTCTATTGGAACTGCCGCTGCTTTTTCATCCATCCAATCGTCATTTCATTCCCTGTGCCGACAGGGGGCGAAAATGATAAAAAAGTATAAGGAGGATATCCCATGAAAAGAACACTCGCGCTGATTCTGGCTCTTGGCATCATCATGGCATTGGTGGCCTGCGGCGGCGATAAGCCCACTAGCACCCCCACCAACACTGACAAGCCTGCGACTTCTGACCCCGCAAAGCCTGCCGATCCCAGCAAGCCCGCAGATCCCGAAAAACCCGCCGAAGATCCTGATGCCTGGAAGTACGGCGGAGATCTGATCATCGGCGTCGGCGATACCACATGGACCACTTTTGACCCCGCTCAGCGTTCCACTGCCGGCGATAAGTACAGTATCCTGCATTATACCGAGAGCATGGCTATCAAGGATATCAACGGCCAGATCTATCCCCGGATCTGTGATGTGGAGGAGTCTGCCGATGGTAAGACCATCCGGTTCACGCTGCGGGAGCGCTATTTCTCCAACGGCAAAAAAATAACGATTGAAGACGTGGATGCCTCCATCCGTCGCGCGGCGGCAGTGGTCACGGCAACCAACTTCAAGAAGGTGTGGGAAGGTACTGTTTACAAGGTGGACGGCAACAGCATCGTGATCACCATGGAAGACTTCAAAATCAACTGTCTGGCCAGCCTTGTTTCCGACGGTAGCTACTATAAGATCCTGCCCAAAGAGGTTTGTGACAAGTATCCTGTGGTCGGCGGCGAGATGCAGCCCTGCGGTTTGGTGATGGGCGGCACGGCTGCCAAAATCGACAAGGTGGAGGATGCCATTGGTTCCGGCCCTTATAAGCTCGACAGCTGGACGGAATTTGAAGTCAAACTGTCGCGCAATGATTATTACGAATCCCTTCCCGCTGAAGGCGCGCTTGGTGTAGCCAAGGAAGCCAAGTGCTATATGGATACGATAACTTTCCAGCTGAACAAGGATGAAAGCTCCATTACTGCCGCCACAATTGTCGGAGATTACCATATCGGCATGGTTTCTGCGGAAATGCGTGAGACCGCCAAGAGCATGGGCGTAAAGATCGGCCCTGCGGGCACGACCTGGACGCACGGCATCTTCTTCAACCTGCATGAGACCAACACCGACAGCCCTGTTTACAATGTCAATGTCCGTAAGGCCATCCGAGCCTGTCTGGATGTGGATGCCATCATGCTGTCCATCGTGGGCGGAACCAAGGACACCATCGACTATCCTCTGACCCCGACGCCTGTGATCAGAGAGAGTGTTTACCACAATACCATGCTGGTGGATTCCGGTGAATGGAACATCAAGGATGTCAACAAGGCCAAGGAGTACCTGAAGGCTGCCGGATATGACGGAACGCCCATCAAGTATCTGACCCATGCCAGCGGTCTTTTCTATAAGGGTGCCATGGCGATCATCCCCATGATGGAGGCCGCCGGCATGAACGTGGAGTTGATGGTGGTGGATAACGGTTCCCACGCCGCCATGAGAAACGACCCTGCGAAGACCGGTTATGACATCGGCTGCTGGGAGGTTCAGAAGAACACCGAGAACCCTGTTCTGCACGCTACCTACGTGACCGGCACACAGGGCTGGTGGTCCAGCCCCGCCCGCGATGCGGCTATTGCAACCATGATGTCCACTCCCTCCGGCTCCGCTGAGTCCATCAAGGCATATGAGCAGTACACGCAGGCTGTCATCGACGAGTGCCCCTACATCCTGTTCGGTAACGACACCGGTATCGTTGCTTACCGCGACAACTTGGAATGGGCTACGGTGGGTCAGGTGAATTACTACTACTGGAACTTCTATTTCAATGACAATAAGAAGTAATCCGCAGTAAAGATATCCACAGCGGGCATATCATGGTCTTCTTCCGGGAAACTGTATGTTGCAGTTTCACGGAAGCGTGTCTTACAATAAAAAACGGAGATTTGACTTCGGATGAGAGGAGACATAGCGTGAACAACTTAAAAGACATGCTGATGGCACACATCAGTGAAGAGCATTTGGTCGAAATGACATCGGATATGATCCGCATCGAATCCTACCACGGAATTCCCAATCAGGAGACCGGTGTGGCCAGGTACATCAAGGGTATCTTTGATGCCAACGGTATTCCGTGCTATTTGAAGGAAGTTGCTGACGGACGCTGCAACGTGATCGCAACGCTGGACAGCGGCAAGCCGGGTAAAACCATTATGTTCAACAGCCATATGGATACGGTGGAACCCAACGGCTGGGCAGATGCATTCGAACCGAAAATTATCGACGGCAAACTGTATGGCCGTGGTTCCAATGATGACAAGGGGCCGATGGCGTGTGTCGTGGAAGCAATGCTTGCGATGAAAGCAGCTGGTGCGCTGGAAAAGGGGAAAGTCATCCTGACTGGTGTTCTCGACGAAGAACATAACAGTATTGGCACCATCGACGTTGTGGAAAGCGGCATCAGCGCAGATGGAGCGATTATTGCGGAATCCACCAACCTGAGGATTCATACCTGTCAGAGAGGCCTGGAATGGTTGAAGTTCCACTTCATCGGCAAAACCGTGCACGGCGGCAGACAGCGCGAAGGCATCAACGCCATCGCCAAGGCTGTGAAATTCATCAATGCCATGGAAGAAACATTGATTCCGAAAGTGTTTGCACGAACCCATCCGCTGCTGAAGGAAGCTACCGTCAATTATGGCGTTATCCATGGCGGCACGCAGCTGTCCACCGTGGCAGGGGAATGCGATCTGTTTGTGGATACCAGATTCCTGCCGTACCAGGAGTATGACGATCTGCTGGGCGAATTCCAGGCTCTGGTGGATGAACTGGCCGCAAAGGATTCGCAGTTTAAGTGTGAAATGTCGGTCTGCGAAGAATCGGTCATGAAGGAAGGCTACGTGCATCTGCCGTTTGAAACGCCACTGGATCATCCGTTGGTAACCGTGCTGCAGGATGCCGTCAAGGAAGCCACGGTAGAAGAACCGGTGATGGGCGCCATGGCTGCATGGACCGACGGCGGTCTCCTAAGCAGATACGGCAATATCCCGACCATAGTACTGGGCCCTGGCGGCGGCGGCGCACACGCCCATGACGAATACATTCCTGTGGAGCAGCTGTCGAAGACAGCGCTGATCTATGCATTGGCCGCTGTGGATTTCTGCCGATCCTGAGAACTGCACGGAAATGCGGCAAGCGGGTTGTTATACTAATTTTTAATAAAACCGCTTAACATATACCTTCTGATATGCTATAATA
>CAZQJD010000002.1:0-40140 GCA_964593575.1 uncultured Oscillibacter sp. | reverse complement strand
GTCATTAAAAACAATCTGGGCCGGAAAGGGAAGACCCTGTGGACGGAAAACGGCGAGGGCAGCAAAGTTGCGGTCCGCACGGTGTTCAGCGAGAGCGATGAGGCCAACTTCGTGGTGGGAGATATCCTGATGGGCCGCAATCGCGGCCGGGATTTCCGGGAGAATGCGATTCTCTATCGAACCAATGCCCAGTCCAACGCACTGGAATATGCACTGAAGCGCAACGGCCTGCCCTACAAAGTGGTGGGCGGCACCAAGTTCTTTGACCGTGCGGAGATCAAGGATATGCTGGCGTATCTCTGTGTTCTGAACAATCCCATGGATGATTTGCGCCTGCGGCGGATCATCAATGTACCTGCCCGCGCCATCGGCAATACCACGGTGGAAAAGGTGCGGGTGGTGGCGGCAGAGCAGGGGGCATCCCTGTATGAGATCATCCGGAATGCGGATCTATTCCCGGAACTGAAATCCGCTGCTGCGAAGCTGATGAAGTTTGCTGACCTTATCGACGGTCTGCGTCGGCTGGGCGGTGAACTGGCGCTGCCGGAGTTCTATGATGCCGTCTGTGAACGCACCGGTTATATCCGTGCGCTGGAAGATAAGAACGATATGGAAAGCCGTGGACGCATTGAGAACGTGCAGGAACTCAAGTCCAACATTATGGGTTTTCTGGAGCAGCAGCCTGAGGATCCTACACTGTCCGGCTTCCTCAATGAGATCGCTCTGTATACGGATCTGGACGCACTGGAAGGCAGCGATGACTGTGTTACCATGATGACCATGCATGCGGCTAAGGGACTGGAATTCCCGGCGGTGTATGTGGTGGGTATGGAAGAAGGGCTGTTCCCTGGTATCAATGCCGCCTACAACGAAGAGGAACTGGAAGAGGAGCGCCGTCTTTGCTATGTGGCTATGACCCGCGCCAAGGAGCTGCTGACTATGACCAATGCACGCCAGCGTATGCTGTATGGCAAGACGACGCCCTGCAGACCGTCACGCTTTTTGGAGGAGATCCCGGAGGAGAACATGGCGTGGAGCGGCAAGCCGCAGCCCCGTGTGGAGCGTTCCGACTGGGATGATGACTGGGATAGCGGCGGTTGGGGCAATTCCGGCTTTGGAAGCAGAGGTGCCTATGGCGGAAGTCACGGAGGAAATTCTGCCGGGCGAAATGGCTACGGTGAAAGCCAGATGTCTGCCCGTTCCGAAAACTCCTGGTCTGATAGCCCGAGGAGTGGTTATCAGGCCGGTCGTGCCGTGCAGGAGAAGAAAACTGCCGTTGGAGCAGGAAAGACTCAGAATTCAGCTGCATCCCTGCAGCTGAAGATAGGCGACACAGTGGAGCATACCGCATTTGGCAGGGGAGAGGTGCTTTCTCTCAAGTCCATGGGCGGAGACGCGCTGCTGGAAGTGAAGTTCGACAGCGGTGCTACCAAGAAGCTGATGCTGAAGGCTGCCAGTGTTTACATGAAAAAACTATAAAAGAAAGATCTCCGAAGGAATGCTCCAAATGTAAGAGCGATCCTTCGGAGACCTCATTTATGGATTCAGCAATTCTTCAAAGCTCCTGATATACGCATCGCAGAAGCTGCGCATGGCTGCTTCATCTGCGGCGAAGAAGCTGTCGTAGACGCCGACTACCCGCATCCCGGCGGCTTTTGCGCCTTTGCAGGCGGACAGTGAGTCGTCAAAAACCATGCAGTCCTCCGGAGCGATGCCGTTCTGTTCTGCGACAGCCAACCAGATGGCCGGATCTTTCTTTTCCAGTCCCAGCTCCTGAGCGAAGGTGACGCTTTCAAAATAATCCATCAGGCCCAGATGCTTCATGGCGGTGTGACAGTGCTCCGGAACACTGGAGGTCACAAGGGACATTCGATTTCCTTCGGAACGGCACTGTTGTAGGTACTCCCGGACGCCTGCTTTCATGGAAACAGTGGAATAGAGCCCCTTAGCCAATTCCATCCATTCTTCCATGATCTCTTCGCAGGACTCTTCTAACGAACAGAATTCCTTGGTGAATTTTGCTGCCAGCGGGAAGATGGTGTGGGCCACGCCCTCGTAGTAGGCGCTGGAGTATTCCATTCCACGGCGTTCCAGAAAACGGATGTCCACATCCCTCCAGATCCCATTGGAGTCGATCAAAGTTCCGTCCATATCCAGTAAAAGCAGTTTCGACACGTTGTTATTCTCCTTTTTTCAACAGGAATCGCCAGGGAAGATCCTTGTCTTCTCCGGCATAATCGACACCGATACGTGGCCCGCAGCAGAGAAGTTCGTGTTCTGCAATGGATGGACAGGAGAGTCCGATATCCTCTGGGGAATCGCAAAGAAACAGCTCGTTTCCAGTGAGATCCATTGCGTTCTGCTCTGTGGAAAGCGATAGTGCTTTACAGAGCTTTCCGGGGCCGTTCATGAAGTTTTGGCGCTGGTAGGGAGACATTTCCCGACAGCTGTTCAGGCCGAAGCGTGCGTTGCACATGCTGTCTGTTCCGTATACGGGCTCTGCACCCCGCAGCAGCACGGCGGAAGGCTCGCCCTCCGGCTCTGTGACGAAATTCAGGCAATGGTGTATGCCGTAAATAAAGTAAATATATGCATGACCGGGAGGCCCAAACATAACGGCGTTTCGGTTTGTCTTGTGGTAACCGAAGGCGTGACAGGCCCGGTCACAGCGGCCGACATAGGCTTCGGTCTCTGTGATGCGGCAGACCAGTGTTTCGGAGCCGATGCGTCTGATCAGATATTTTCCAAGAAGAGCGCGGGCGATCTCCACAGTGTCTCCCTCGTAAAACTGCCGGGCGAGTATTGCCATTTTCCGCCTCCGATGTTACAATTCTATACGAATCCTGCAGTCTGCTCATAAGAAATTATGATGCGGCAGTGGGGATGCGTAAATACCATTATACCATGTGCCGCTGCTGCTGTGCAATAGGCGGTGTTGGTGGAAAGGTGAGGAAAAGCATAGTGAATCGGGCTTCTTTTTTTCATAATGCCTGTGCGATCCTGACGGCAATGATCTGGGGTTTTGCCTTTGTGACGCAAAGCATGGGCGCCATGTATGTGGGACCGTTTACGGTCAATGCGGTTCGCTCTGTGATCGCTGTGGTGTTTCTGGCATTCCTTGTACTCTTCCTGCGGAAACGCCGCGGAGAGACATGGGCAATGTCCTTGGAAAAAAATCCGCATTATCTGCGGGATCTGCTGATGGGCGGTGTTTGCTGCGGAGCTGCGCTGACCATCGCCACCAACCTGCAGCAAAAGGGAATCGAGACCACCACCTCCGGTAAGGCCGGCTTTCTGACGGCTATGTACATCGTGATCGTGCCGCTGTTCGGCCTTGCGATGAAAAAGCGGGTGAGCAGATCTGTCTGGCTGGGTGTTGCCGTTGCGGTGGCAGGGTTGTATTTCCTTTGTATTCAGCAGGATTTCACCGTTGCCACAGGCGACTTCTATATTCTGCTCTGCGCTGTGTTCTTTGCGATCCAGATTTTGCTGGTGGATCATTTTGTGGTAAATGTTGACAGTGTGGAGCTGTCTATGATCCAGTTTCTCACCGTGGCTGTGATCTCCACAGTGTTTATGCTGACCATGGAAAAACCCGAAATGACTGCGATCCGGGCGGCAATCTGGCCGCTGCTGTATCTGGGCGTTTTTTCCAGCGGCATCGCCTATACGCTGCAGATCGTGGCTCAGAAGGGATCCAATCCTGCCGTGATCTCGATTCTGATGAGTATGGAATCCGTGTTTGCGGTGATTGGCGGCGCACTGTTCCTGAAGGATCAGCTGAGCGGCAGGGAATACTTCGGCTGTCTGCTGATGATGGCGGCTGTTGTACTGGCTCAGCTTCCGGATAAGAAAACCTCCGCGAAGACGGCGGAATGATCGTGTATCCGCGCTGCAGAGAGCTGCGGCGCGGTACCTTTTTGCAAAGATATTTGTTTACAAATTCCTTGCAGAATCAATCTGTACAAGCAACGCCGGCTGTGGTATAATCCTATGCTGTGTGAGTATATATTTTGTGTCTTGAGGTGTTTTTGTGCGTGTTGACGTATTGGGGATCGAATTTGACAATGTCACTGTGGAGGAAGCGGTGGCTGCGGGCATGGAACTGCTGCGTGGTGAGACTGCCCGCTATGTAGTAACTCCCAATCCGGAGATTGTCGAAGTCTGCCGGCAGGATGCTGCCGCTATGGATGCTGTTGCCGGTGCTGCACTGGTGCTGCCGGATGGGATCGGCGTGGTAAAAGGCGCGGCGATCCTGGGTACGCCTCTGAAGAGCAGAGTTCCGGGAATCGAATTTGCTGCAGGGCTGATGGAGCGCATGGCGGAAAACGGACACAGCCTGTTCCTGCTGGGCGCCAAGCCTGGTGTTGCGGAGACGGCCGCACAAAAGATTACAGAGAAGTACCCGGGATTGCGGATCGCCGGCACCCATGACGGATATTTCAAGGAAGACCCTCCTGTGGTGAAAAAGATCGCCGCCAGTGGAGCGGATTGCGTGTTTGTGTGTCTGGGGGCACCGAAGCAGGAGCTTTGGATGAAACGAAATGGACAGGCCACCGGCGCGAAGCTGCTGTGTGGGCTTGGTGGAAGCCTGGACGTATTTGCCGGTGTGGTGGAGCGCGCGCCGAAATTTTGGTGCGATCATGGCCTTGAATGGTTCTACCGTTTGTGCAAGGAACCGAAGCGCATTGGGCGTATGATGAAGCTGCCCTTGTTTTTGCTGCACGTGTATCAGGAGAAAGGAAAACGCGGATGAAGGGGAAATTGATCGTTTTTGAAGGGACTGACGGTTCCGGCAAGGCTACGCAGACGGCTATGCTGTGTCAACGGCTGGAGCGGGAAGGGATCTCTTATCGGAAACTGACTTTCCCGCGCTACGGGAAACCTTCCGCGGCCATGGTGGAGGAATATCTTCAGGGGAAACTGGGTAAAAAGCCAAGTGATGTGAATGCCTATGCGGCATCCATGTTCTATGCCATGGACCGCTATGCTTCCTACAAACAAGACTGGGGCGAATTCTATGACGCCGGTGGACTGGTTGTGGCGGATCGCTATACCACATCCAATGCGGTCCATCAGGCGTCCAAGCTGCCGGAGGAAGATCGCAAGGAATTTCTGGACTGGCTGTTTGATCTGGAATACCGACTTTTGGGATTGCCGGCGCCGGATCTGGTGTTTTATCTGGACATGCCCACGGAAGTCACCGAAAAGCTGATGCGGCGACGTGAAAGGGTGGAGGGCAGCAGCGCGGATATCCACGAACAGGATGCCGCCTACCTTAGGGCGTGCCGTGACAATGCCCGTGCCATTGCGGATGCCTGCGGATGGCGGCTGGTAAATTGTGCCCGGAATGATGAGCCCCGCACGGTGGAAGATATTCACGGCGAGGTCTATGGTCTGGTGACCGGCCTGCTGTAAGGTTGTCCTGATTATCGGGATGCAGAAGAGCGCCGTAGGCGCCCCTCTGCAATGACGGTGGAGTTCAGCAGCAGGGATTGCTGTTATGGTTCCCGCACTCACAGTGGCTGCCGCCCCAGCTGCCGCCGCAGCAGCAGAAGATCAGAATGAGGATCAGGATCAGCCAGATGCAGGAGCAGCTGTTATTGTTGCCGGTAGAAAAGCACATATATGTCACCTCACTTGCAGAATTCAAGATATTCTATGCAGCGTGCTGACGATGTGGGCATGACCGCGTCAAAAATAATGGTGACATCAACCAGCGGGGGATAATGTCCGTCGCTGTATCGGTAAGGAGGTTTCTATGTCTGATCATTACAACGAAGATACTGCCAGCTGGGATGCCAGACAGGTAAGAGAAGGTGCGGAAGCGGCGGTGCAGCCGGAAGCAGCTGAGGCGTCTTCTGAAAGCAAGCAGGAGGAGCGGGTTTCCAAGCATACAGAAAAGCCTGCGGAGAAGGAGCGTGAGCCTATGCCTGCCGAAAAGCGCCCGAAACAGAAGAAGGAATATCGCCGCCGCAGAGGTGTGAATCCGGTGCTTTATGTAATCATGGTGATGATCATATCCGGCTTGGCCGCCTGCATCGGTTGGCTGCTGATGGACGATGCCTGTTCCTTGAACAAGCCCTGGGTGGAGGTGTCGGTGCAGGTCACGCAGCAGGATGACCTGAAGAGCGTTGCCAGAAAGCTGAAAAATGCCGGCCTGGTGAAGTATCCCTGGTTCTTTGAGCTGTTTGGTATGGTGGTTGGCGCAGAGGAAGATATCGGTGTAGGTACTTTTACACTGAACAGCAATATGGACTATTTCTCTTTGGTGGACGGCATGTATGTCAAGACGACCAAGCCGGTGGATAAGCTGGAGACGGTGACGGTGTCCATTCCGGAGGGATATACTGTTCGAGAGATCATCGAGCTTATGGCCAGTAAGGGCGTCAATACCGTGGAGAAGCTGACGGAAACGGCCCAGACAGCTGACTTCGATTATGAATTCATTGACAACGAGTCTGAAGACATAGCCCGGCTGGAAGGATATCTGTTCCCGGATACCTATGAATTCTATGTGGGGCACGATCCCAAGGGTGCTTTGACCAAGCTGCTGAGCAACTTTAATAAGAAGATGACAGCAGAGCGCAAGGGCATCGCTGCGGATATGGGATTCACTGTGAAGGATATCGTTATCGTTGCGTCCCTGATTGAGAAAGAGACAGACGGCACAGACCGTGAAAAGATCGCATCGGTGATCTATAATCGTCTGAAGGATACCAGCGGCAAGCACGGTACCTATGGTATTCTGGGTATCGACGCAGCCTTGCTGTATGCTCTGCCGGATGCCAATGGTGTGATCACGCAGGCGGATCTGGAGCTGGATTCGCCCTACAATCTGCGTAAATATCCTGGACTTTCTCCGACCCCCATTGCCAATCCCGGTCTGGCATCCATTGACGCGGCATTGAACCCTGCGGATACGGATTACTATTTTTACGCGCTGGGTAAGGATGGACATCACCATTATTTCAAAACATTGAAAGAGCACACCGCGTTTGTGCAGAGTGATGAGTATGGCGGATAAGAAAAAAATTCCGGAGCTGCTGGCTCCGGCTGGCGATTTTGAAAAACTGAAAATGGCCGTACTCTACGGTGCGGATGCTGTCTATCTGGCGGGTACCAGTTTCGGCATGCGTTCCTTTACCGGAAACTTTACGCCGGAGGAGCTGCCGAAGGCGGTGAAGTATGCCCATGACCATGGTGTCCGGGTACACTGCACAGTCAATACCATGCCCCGCAACGATGAGGTGGTGCATTTGCCGGCACATCTGGAGCTTTTGCAGGATGCCGGAGTTGACGCTCTCATTATGGCGGATGTTGGTGTATTTACGCTGGCGGGAAAGTATGCGCCCCGCTGCGAGCGCCATATCAGCACTCAGGCCAGCATTTCCAACTTTGAGTGCGCCAGAGCCTGGCATGATCTGGGCGCTCAGCGTGTCATTCTGGCTCGCGAGCTGAGTCTGGATGAGATACGGGAGATTCGCGCCAAGACGCCTCGTGAACTGGAGATCGAGACGTTTGTTCACGGCGCAATGTGCGTCAGCTATTCCGGACGGTGTCTGCTGTCCAGCTATATGACCGGACGTGACTCTAACCGCGGCGCCTGTGCACAGCCTTGCCGCTATCAGTATGCCCTCATGGAAGAAAAGCGTCCGGGCGAGTATTTCCCGGTTTTTGAGGACGAAAAGGGCACTTATATCATGAATTCCCGTGATATGTGCATGATCGATCATCTGGATGAGCTGATCGATGCGGGAATTGCCAGCCTGAAGATAGAGGGGCGGGCCAAGTCTGCCTATTATGCAGCCATCGTGACAGGTGCTTATCGCCACTGTCTGGATGCGGTGGCGGCGGGGAGCGCGGTGGATCCTGTCTGGCGTGATGAGGTGGAGCACGTCAGTCACCGTCATTACTCCACCGGCTTTTTCTACGGTGAGCCGGGGCAGTACACCAGTAATTCCCGGTATATCCGGGAATGGCAGGTGGCGGCTATCATTACTGACTGCGATGAAGAGGGAAATGCAACGCTGTCTCTGCGCAATAAATTCTGCGCCGGTGATGACGTGGAAATTGTGGGACCCGATACCCGCCCCTTCTCCATGACGGTGCCGGAGATGCGGGACGCGGATGGGGGAATGATAGAAGAGGCACGCACGCCGCAGATGGTGTTCAGTATGAAACTGCCGCGTCGGGTACCGGCTATGTCGATCGTGCGCCGCGGCGTGGAGCTGTCTGCCAGATAAGCGTATCGTACTTATGCTCTGATGAACAGTGAACAGCTCGGCGTGAGTTGTTCGCTGTTTTTCGCATATGTTGCTGGAAAGTTTGCGCAATTTGCGACAATTAGCTTTTCTAATATAAAAATATATAAATTATCTTGCGAAAAGCGATTTAATTCGCTACAATAAGAATGAAAGAAAGAAAAGAAGAAAGAATGAAAGCATTAAAAGTGCCAAACCCATTGCGGCACAAGGAAAAGGATATTTTTTGCCTAAAATCCCGCGTTTGTGTGACGGATATTTTGGCCAGATTGCCATTCGGTTAAATGAATGTTAAGAAAATGGAAAGTTTTTTCAAGAAAGCGTTTCATGCTTGCGGATCGGTGAAAAGTAGAATATAATTCACTCGAATTATCAGGTGTTCAGCACAACAATTTTCAACAGTGTCTTCTGCATAAAATCCGGGGGGACTTGATGGAAGAACAGACGGCTGGAGGGATGCTATGCGCTCTATGTACGGGCTTGCAAAAGCGTTGACCCTTCTTGGACAGCTGGGGTTGAGTGTTGCATTTCCTTTGGCAGGGTTTGTTGTAGGAGCGGTTTGGCTTCGCAGCCGATATCAATTGGGTCTCTGGGTTCTGATTCTGGGAGTCATTCTCGGCATTGCAGGTGCAGCGCACGGTTTGTGGTCAACGCTGAAGGCAACGGATATTCTTTTGCATGAAGCCGGAGAAGACGGAAAAAATGAGTCTGATCCCGATTCGCGGTCATAAGGGGGGCGGCAATGGATTCTCGTAAATTTATTCTTCACAAAACGCTGGTTTTGCTGGCAGGACAGGCTCTCTGTGTTGCCGGAATGTGTGGTGTGTTCTCGCTTCTCGGGCGGTTTGACAGCAAAGTGCTGCTGGGCGGCATCATCGGCGGTCTCCTTGCGGTTCTGAATTTCTTTTTCCTGGCTGTTAGTGCCGATAGGGCGGCGGATCAGGCGGTGGAGCAGAATGTGAAAGGCGGTACGGCCACCATCCGGTTATCCCAAAGTCTGCGATTCGTTTTGCTGTTTGTTGTTTTGATTGCCTTTGCCAAAAGCGGCTTGTGCAATATTTTTGCGTTGGCGCTTCCTCTGGCGTTTTCACAGCCTATCATCATGGTTACGGAATTTTTTCGAAAGGCAGGTGAGAAAGAATGAATGTTAGCGTAACCGGTGCATTTGTATATTTCACGATTCCGATATTCGGAGGAATTCCTGTAACTCAGACCATGGTTTCGTCCTGCGTGGTGACGGCGATCCTGCTGATCGCCTTCTACAAGATAGGAAAGGGTATCCAGAAGCGTCCCACAGGGGTGCAGGTGCTTGTGGAGAAAGCGTACATGCTTATCTTTGACATGACGGTTAGTTCCATGGGCGCACACAACGCCCACTGGGCACCCTTCATGGCCACGATTTTTCTGAGCAGTATCTGCGGATCTCTGATCGGATTAACAGGCTTCCTGCGCTCTGTGACTGCGGACCTCAGCTGTACTCTGACCTGGAGCTTGATGGTTTCGGTGATCATCTGGTATGAAAACATCAAGAACAACGGAGTCATTGGCTGGCTCAAGGGCTATACGGAGCCTGTTGCGGTCATGACGCCCATGAATCTTGTGGGTGAGATCGCACAGCCTGCTTCCATGGCGTTCCGTCATTTCGGCAACGTGGCCGGCGGCGGTGTGATTTCGTCCATCATCTATTTGGCTTTCGGACTGTTGTCATCCGTGTTGCTGGATGCCATCGCTTCGGCAGGCTGGCTGGTGGCGGTGGTCCTGATGGCCGTTGGCGCTGTCCTGTGGCTGAAAGGAAAGAAGGTTCTGCTCAAGATCCTGGCGGTTGTGAGCTTTGCTCTGGGACTGTTCGGACTGCTGCAGTACTTCGGAATCCTGACAGGAGTTCCGGTGCTGGCCATTGGTATTCCGGCGGTTCTGTCTCTGTACTTCGATCTGTTTTCCGGTTTTGTACAGGCTTTGGTATTCACACTTCTCAGCATGGTTTATATTGCTGGTGCTCTTCCGGAGCCCGAGGCATAATAAAAACATAAAACTTCAACTAATTTAATTCAGGAGGAAATTATTATGGAATTGGCTGCTGCAATCGCAATCGTTGGTAAGGCGCTGGGCGCTGGCCTGTGCATGGGTATTGGCGCTATTGGTCCTGCTATTGGTGAAGGTAATGCTGTTTCTCACGCACTGGAAGGTATGGCACGCCAGCCCGAAACCACCGGCACTCTGCGTACCAATATGATCCTTGGCTGCGCTATTACGGAAACCACCGGTATCTATTCTCTGCTGATCGCTTTCCTGATCCTGTTTGCCCTGTAAGCAACATCCTTTCTTTTACATGATCAGAAAGGAGTAGAGCAAGTGTTTGAAAGTTTTATCGGCGTGAATTTCTGGTCAGCCCTGGCAGTTCTGATCAATACTCTGCTGATCTATCATTTTGGCAAGCGCTTTCTGTTTGGCCCCATCAAGGTCATGATCGACAGCCGCCAGAAAGAGATCGATGACATGTATGCCGATGCAGACCGAGCCAAGGAACAGGCAAAGGAACTGCAGGCAGAATATGAAAACCATCTGCGCGAAGCGCGTGTTGAAGCCGCGGCCATCACCAGCCGTGCTGTGGAGAGCGCAAAACGTCAGGGTGCTGAACTGGTCAAGGCTACGGAGGCCGAAACTGTGGCAATGCGGGAAAAGGCTGCCCGGGATATTGAACTGGAGCGCCGCAAGGCCATGAATGAAGCCAAGGGCGAGATTTCTTCTCTGGCTGTGGAGCTTGCCTCCAAGATCGCAAAGAAAGAAATCGATCAGAAGGCTCACGAAGCGCTTTTCGAACAGTTTATTGATGAATTGGGTGAGAAGCTATGACAAAAACAGCTAAGACCTATGGCGGCGCGCTGTATGATCTGGCGAAGGAAGAGGGGCTTTGCGAAGCGCTTCTCAATCAGTTGCAGTTGATTGCGGCGGTTTTTGATAAGAATCCCGAGTACCGCAAGCTGCTGCTGGAGCCGTCCGTTCCCAAGGACGAACGCCGCGGGCTGCTGGATGACGCATGGCAGGGAAGAGTACATCCCTATGTTCTCAATTTCATGAAGATCCTTTGTGACAATGGGACAATCGGGCAGTTCGCCGACTGTGTCGAAGCTTTCCGCAAGCGTTATTATGCCGACGAGGGCATTATGGAAGTGCGCGCCGTTTGTGCGGCGCAGCTGCGTCCTGAGCTGCAGGACAAGCTTCGCACTAAGCTTGCGCGCATGACCGGAAAGAAGATTCTACTGACGGCCTGCGTGGATACGAGTCTGATCGGCGGTATCCGTCTGGAGCTGCCGGATCGTCAGTATGACGGCAGCGTGCAGCATCATCTCCGCGAGATCGAGCGTCTGCTGCAGGGTGCATCCGTGTAAGGCAATGTAAAACAATACTGAAAGCTGGTGAGGCTATGGAATTGAGACCGGAAGAGATTTCGAACATTATCCGTTCCCAAATCAAACATTATGAGACCCGCATCAATCAGTCTGAGACCGGCACCGTGATTCTGATCGGCGACGGTATCGCCCGTGCTGCCGGTTTGGAAGGCTGCATGGTCAACGAGCTGCTGGAATTCCCCGGCGGCGTATACGGTATGGCCCAGAACCTGGAGGAGAACTCTGTCTCCATCGTTATGCTGGGCGACAATGAAGGTATTCGCGAGGGTGATACGGTGCGCCGTACCGGCCGCGTGGTGTCCGTACCTGTGGGTGAGGCACTGATCGGCCGCGTGGTGGATGCACTGGGTCAGCCCATCGACGGCAAGGGCCCCCTGGATTGCGACAAGTATGCCGCGATCGAGTCTCCCGCCCCCGGTATTCTGGAGCGCAAGAGTGTTTCTGTGCCCCTGCAGACCGGTATCAAGGCGATCGACTCCATGATCCCCATTGGCCGCGGTCAGCGTGAGCTGATCATCGGCGACCGTCAGACCGGTAAGACCGCCCTGGCGGCAGATACCATCATCAACCAGCGCGGCAAGGATGTGATCTGCATCTATGTGGCCATCGGCCAGAAGCGCTCCACTGTTGCCCAGCTGGTGAATACGCTGGAAGCCGGCGGCGCCATGGATTACACCATCGTGGTCAGCGCAACCGCATCCGAGTTGGCACCCCTGCAGTATATTGCACCCTATTCCGGCTGTACCATGGGTGAGTACTTCATGCATCAGGGCAAGGATGTTCTGGTGATCTATGACGATCTGAGCAAGCATGCTACGGCTTACCGTGCCCTGTCTCTGCTGATCCGTCGTCCTCCCGGACGCGAAGCCTATCCCGGTGACGTCTTCTATCTGCATTCCCGTCTGCTGGAGCGTGCAGCCCGCATGGCTCCTGAGTACGGCGGCGGTTCTCTCACCGCACTGCCCATCATTGAGACCCAGGCCGGTGACGTTTCCGCGTATATCCCCACCAACGTGATCTCCATCACCGATGGTCAGATCTTCCTGGAGACCGAGCTGTTCAACTCCGGTGTTATGCCTGCGGTCAACCCCGGTATCTCCGTGTCCCGCGTAGGCGGCAGCGCACAGATCAAGGCTATGAAGAAGGTGGCCGGTCAGCTGAAGCTGCTCTACTCCCAGTATCGTGAGCTGCAGGGCTTTGCTCAGTTCGGCTCTGATCTGGACCGCGATACCCGCGAGCGTCTTGCTCAGGGTGAGCGGATCGTGGAAGTGCTCAAGCAGGACCGCAACGCCCCTGTTGACGTTGCTTATCAGGTCTGTATCCTCTTCGCGGTCATTGGCGGCTATCTGAAGGATGTGCCCGTCAATAAGATCCGTACCTTTGAGAAAGAACTCTATCCCTGGCTGGAGGCCAACTGCAGCGAAGTGCTGGAGGGCATCCGTACCACGGGCAATCTGTCTGCCGAGCACGAGGCAGCTCTTAAGAGCGGCATCGAGGCCCGCGTGGCGGAGTTCATGGCAAATTTGTAAGAAGGAGGCGCGTACATGGCCGGCGTATCCACAAAAGCAATCAAGCTTCGCATCAAGAGCATGGAATCCACGAGACAGATCACCAAGGCCATGGAGTTGGTGGCAGCCTCCAAGCTGCGCAGTGCGCAGGCTCGTGCCATTGCGAGCCGTCCGTATTTCGAAGCCCTCTATGAGGCGATGAGTGAGATCTATTTTTCCGGTCAATGCACGGATTCTCCCTATTTCTCCAGACGCGAAGTAGGAAAGCCTGTGTTTATTGTGATCGCAGGTGACCGCGGTCTTGCCGGTGGTTACAACAACAATGTGCTGAAAATGGCCTACGCCGACATTCAGAAACAGGATGATGCAGCGGTTCTGCCCATTGGCAAGAAGGCAGTGGAGTTTTTCCAGCGCCGTGGCTGCGAGATCCTAAGCGAAGAATTTGCAGAGGCCGGAGAAATCATATTTCAGGATTGCACCTATATGGCAGAAGTTCTGGCATATGGCTTCCTGCATGGTAAGAGCAATCAGATCTCTCTCTATTACACCAATTTTGTCTCTATGCTTTCTCAGACACCTGCCAGAGTTGATCTTCTGCCGCTCAAGCCCTCGAAGAAAAAAATGAGCAAGAAGCTGATCACCTATGAAACTGACAGCGAAAGCATTCTCGATTCCATTGTACCGAATTACATCGGCGGGGTGTTGTACGGTGCACTTTGTGAGTCTCTGGCCTCTGAGCAGGCCGCCCGCCGCACTGCTATGGATGCTGCCAGCAAGAATGCCGATGAGATCATCGAGGATCTGAATCTGCGCTATAACCGTGCCCGTCAGGGTGCCATCACGCAGGAGATCACTGAGATCGTGGCCGGCAGCGACCAATCATGAAAGGAGTGACAGCTTTGTCCAATCAGAATATTGGCACTGTCATACAGGTCGTTGGACCTGTTCTGGATATTCGTTTCCCGGATAATCAGCTGCCCAATCTGCTCAATGCCATCGAGCTGGACAACAACGGCAAGAAGCTGACCGCTGAGGTTGCCCAGCACATCGGCGGCGGTGTTGTCCGCTGCATAGCAATGAGCTCTACGGACGGTCTGGTGCGCGGCATGAAGGCTGTTGACACCGGTTCCTCCATTACGGTTCCCGTTGGCGATGCCTGTCTGGGCCGTATTTTCAATCTGCTGGGTGAGCCTTTGGACAACGGCGAGGCTCCTGAGGCTGCAGAGCGCTGGCCTATCCATCGCCCGGCTCCTGCCTATGATGAGCAGGAATCCTCCACTGAGATCCTGGAGACCGGCATCAAGGTCGTTGACCTGATCTGCCCCTATGCAAAGGGTGGTAAGATCGGTTTGTTTGGCGGCGCAGGCGTCGGCAAGACCGTTCTGATCCAGGAACTGATCTACAACATCGCCACCGAGCACAACGGCTGCTCCGTGTTCACCGGCGTTGGCGAGCGTACCCGCGAGGGTAACGACCTGTACTACGAAATGAAGGAATCCGGCGTTCTGGACAAGACCGCTCTGGTTTACGGTCAGATGAACGAACCCCCCGGAGCCCGTATGCGTGTGGGCCTGTCCGGCCTGACTATGGCAGAGTATTTCCGGGATGCCAAGCATCAGGACGTGCTGCTGTTCATTGATAACATTTTCCGTTTCACCCAGGCTGGTTCCGAGGTTTCCGCACTGCTGGGCCGTATGCCCTCTGCAGTTGGTTATCAGCCCACTCTGGCAACGGAGATGGGTGCTCTGCAGGAGCGCATCACCTCCACCAAGAACGGTTCCATCACCTCCGTTCAGGCTGTTTACGTCCCTGCGGACGACCTGACCGACCCCGCTCCCGCCACCACCTTCGCCCATCTGGACGCCACCACGGTTCTGGATCGCGGTATCGCCTCTCTGGGCATCTATCCCGCAGTTGACCCGCTGGACTCTACCTCCCGCATCCTGTCTCCCGACGTGGTTGGTCAGGAGCATTACGATGTGGCCCAGTCTGTTATCCATATTCTCCAGCGCTATAAGGAGCTGCAGGACATCATTGCCATCATGGGTATGGACGAGCTGTCCGAGGCTGATAAGCTGACGGTCAACCGTGCCCGCAAGGTGCAGCGTTTCCTGTCTCAGCCCTTCCACGTGGCAGAGCAGTTCACCGGTATGGCCGGTAAGTATGTTCCCATCAGCGAGACGATCCGCGGCTTCCGGGAGATCGTCGAAGGCAAGCACGACGACCTGCCCGAATCCGCGTTCCTCTTCGCCGGCACGATCGATGAGGTCGTTGAGAAGGCGAAAGGCGGTAAAGCATGAAAACATTTCACCTCCAGATCGTAACGCCTCGTGGTGAATATTTTGACGGACAGGCGAAGCGCGTGGTTCTTCGTACCACTAACGGTGATGTGGCCATTATGGCAGACCATGCCAATTATGTAGCTGTACTGGATATCGGTGCTGCTGCGGTGGTGACGGAGACTGGACGCAGAAAGGCTGTCTGCACGGGCGGTATGCTTGTTGTTACCAATGGGGAAGTCCGCGTGATCGCCACGGTCTTTGAGTGGGCCGAGGATGTCGATAAGGAGCGTGCCAAGTGTGCCCTGGAAAGAGCGGAGGCCCGGCTGGCTGACAGTTCCATCTCCAAAGAGCGGCGCGTAGCGTCAGAGCGTGCAAAACGCCGTGCACTGCTGCGTCTGAGTATGTAACAGAAAAACCTGCTGCAGTTTGTTCTGCAGCAGGTTTCTTTCTGCTATCAGAACGCCCCGTTTTCCAAGCGGAAAACGGGGCGTTCTGGTGTAATGTGGTTTCGCATTACAGAAGCTGAACGCCAGCCTTTCTGCATGCATCGAGGGTGTATTTATCCCACAGGCTGACCTGAACCTCGCCGATATGGCAGGCGCTCAGCAGCAGCATGCACAGACGGGACTGGCCGATACCGCCACCGATGGCCAACGGCAGCTGTCCGTTCAGCAGCATCTGGTGGAAGAGGAGGTTGCGGCGGTCATTGCAGCCGCGTTCCGTCAGCTGACGGTCCAGAGATTCCTCATCTACACGGATACCCATGGAGGACAGCTCGAAGCGGCTCTCCAGAACCGGATTCCACATGAGGATATCGCCATTCAGTTCCCAGTCATCATAGTCGGGGGCGCGTCCATCATGAGGCTTGCCGGATTTCAGCTTCTTGCCGATCTGCATTAGGAAGACTGTGCGGTGGAGGCGGCAGATCTCGGTCTCCCGCTCGTTGGGCGTCAGATCCGGGAACATATCCTCCAGCTCCTGAGAGGTGATGAAGAACACCTCGCGCTCCGGCTTGAAGGTCAGAGCAGGGAACTGCATACGCAGGGCTGCGGAGGTATCGCAGATGGCGCCCACAATATCCCGGACAGTTTCCTGCAGATAGTGGATATTACGGGATTCGCGGCTGATGTGCTTTTCCCAGTCCCACTGATCCACGTAGATGGAGTGGAGATTATCCACCTCTTCGTCACGGCGGATAGCGTTCATGTTGGTATACAGTCCGGTGTCCACAGGGAACTCATAGAGCTTCAGTGCCAGACGCTTCCACTTTGCCAGAGAGTGCACCACAACACCGTTGGTGCCGACGTCGGGGATATCGAAGCAGACAGCGCGCTCGATACCGTTCAGGTCGTCGTTCAGACCGGTGCCGCCGTCCACGAACAGGGGCGCGGATACACGGTGCAGGGAAAGTCTGGCACAGAGGTTGTGCTGGAAGTCTGCGTGGATAAATTCGATGGCGCGCTGCAGCTCGTTGTTGCTCAGCGGCATTTTATAGCCTTCGGGAATGAAAACCTTACTCATGGAGAATCAGTCCTTTATTAAAAAATCTAAATCATCTGAAATTATCGAGAAGGGGAGGATCAGCCCAGTTTTTCCAGGCCGAGATTCAGGCGGCGCAGAGTCTCTTCTTTGCCCAGAATGTGGCAAATCTCCACGGCGCCGCCGGGCGTTACCAGCTTGCCGGCAGCGGCAATGCGGACAGGCCACATCAAGGTGGCGTTCTTCACTTCCAGAGAAGCTGCCAGATCGATCAGTGTATCATGAACAGCATCGTTAGTCCAGGATTCAATCGCGTTCAGAGCGGGGATCGCGGCCTTCAGCATATCCCGGCAGATATCCGGATTGGTCTTGGACTTCTTGTTGGTGAAGAATTCAATATCATATTCGGGCAATTCGTCAAAGAAGTCTACCTTCTCGGGAATGTCCGTAAGATGCTCGCAGCGTGTCTGCAGCAAGGAAGCGATCTGTGCCACGTCAATGGCAGGATCCTTCACGCTCTGGCGGATATAGGGTTCAGCAGCTTTGGCGAATGCCTCGGGAGTAAGAGCGCGCAGATAAGTCGCGTTGAAATGATCCAGCTTCACGATGTCGAAGATGGCGGGAGACTTGGAGATACCGGCAATATCAAAGGCACTGACAAGTTCCTCCAGAGAGAAGATCTCCTGTTCGGAAAGCTCGCCCTTGGGAGACCAGCCCAGCAGTGCCACATAGTTCAGCACAGCGTCGGTGAGATAGCCCTTGGCAATGAGATCCTCATAGGAGGGATCGCCGTGGCGCTTGGACATTTTGTTCTGCGCGTCACGCATAACGGGGGAGCAGTGGACGTAGGTGGGGATATCCCAGCCGAAGGCCTCATACAGCAGGTTATACTTAGGTGCGGAGGAGAGGTACTCGCTGCCGCGTACCACGTGGGTAATGCCCATCAGATGATCGTCCACCACATTGGCGAAGTTGTAGGTGGGCAGACCGTCGCGCTTGATCAGAACCTGATCGTCCAGCGTTTTGTTCTCCACGGTGATGTCACCGAAGGAAACATCGTGGAAGGTGGTGGTGCCGTCTGCGGGGATACGCTGACGGATGACATAGGGCTTGCCTGCAGCCAGATTGGCAGCCACTTCCTCGGCACTGAGTTCGCGGCAGGGATCAGCAGAACGGTTGAATTCTCCGGAATCCTCCTCAGACTCGCTCTTTTCACAGAAGCAGTAATAAGCGGCGCCCTTCTCCACCAGCAGCTGAGCGAAGGGGAGATACAGGTCGCGGCGCTCCGTCTGCACGTAGGGACCTACAGGGCCGCCCACATCGGGACCTTCGTCGTGGGTCAGGCTACATTCGGCCATGGTCTTGTAGATGACATCCACGGCACCTTCCACCAGACGGCCCTGGTCGGTATCCTCGATGCGGAGAATGAATGTGCCGTCATTGTGGCGTGCGATGAGCCAGGTATACAGCGCGGTGCGCAGATTGCCCACATGCATATAGCCGGTGGGGGAGGGAGCGAACCGGGTGCGGACCTTGCCCTTGGGGATCCGGGATTCCAGATCTTCGATGAATTTCATATCAACAGCCATAAAGGTTGCCTCCAAACACATAATTTAACAGACTACATTATCGCGTTAAATCCAAGGATTGTCAAGGAGAGAATCCGTTGTACGCAAGCCTTTGTTGTTCCAATCAATACCGTGCATGGAAAATGACCTGAAAACAGGAAAAATGACGGTAGCGTTTTCGGGAGGACTATGCTAAAATTCTGCGGAATACGGATGAGACCTTTGGAGGCGGAAGGGTCAATGCTGCAAGCTGCGCAGTAACTGCAGCAGCACTATGTGGTTATTCCCGGGGCAAAAGCGGCTGCGCCGTTATTTGTCATCGCGTCGCAGTAGCTGTCAATGGAGCTGTTTCCCTGGTGTCTGGCAGGGTTGCTGGCTGCGATGGCGGTTGCAAATAAGTGCATTGTATGTAAAGGAAAACGATGACTTCACCCTCATCCGACCATGGATGAGGGTGTTATTTTTGCAGAAGAACCTCGAAAATGATTTGCTCTTTTGCTGGTGGTGTGGTATACTACACTGGTTAAAGTGTATCCAGAAGCATTTCGGCTTTGCCGATTGTCTGATTATTTCGATAACGAGGTGTCTTCCATGGAAAACGAAAAGAAAAAAAGAATATTCAGCGGTATTCAGCCCAGTGGTGATCTGACTTTGGGCTCTTATATGGGTGCTATCAAAAACTGGGTGGCGCTGCAGGATGAATATGAGTGTATTTATTGCATCGTGGATATGCATGCCATTACGGTTCGGCAGAATCCGGCTGATCTGCGCCAGCGCAGCATCCACCAGCTGGCACAGTATATTGCCTGCGGCCTTGACCCCAAGAAGAATATCATGTTCATTCAAAGCCATGTTCCTCAGCACGCGGAGCTGGGCTGGATCCTGGGCTGCTATACCCAGTTTGGTGAGCTGAGCCGCATGACCCAGTTTAAGCAGAAGTCTCAGCAGCACGCAGACAACATCACCTCCGGCCTGTTTACCTATCCTGTACTGATGGCGGCAGACATCCTTCTCTATCAGGCGGATCTGGTGCCTGTGGGTGCGGATCAGAAGCAGCATGTGGAGTTGTGCCGTGATATTGCAACCCGCTTTAACGGCATCTATAGCAATACTTTCGTTCTGCCGGAACCCTTTATTCCCAAGATGGGTGCTCGTGTTATGAGCCTGGGTAATCCGCTGAACAAGATGAGCAAGTCGGATCCTGACGGCTGCGTCTATCTGATGGACAAGCCAGAGGATATCGCCCGTAAGTTCAAGCGTGCCGTTACCGACAGTGAGACTGCGGTCAGATATGATAAGGAAAATAAGCCCGGTGTCAGCAACTTGATGACCATTTACTGTACAGCTACTGGCAAGACGCTGGAGGAGGCAGAGGAAATCTTTGCCGGTCAGGGCTATGGCGTGTTTAAGCCCGCGGTGGCAGATGCGGTGATCGAGCTGCTGCGTCCCATTCGTGAGGAGTCTCAGCGTCTGATTGCAGACAAGGCGTATCTTGAGGGGATTTATCGCGAGGGTGCCCAGCATGCGCAGTATCTGGCCAACAAGACCCTTTCCAAGGTTCAGCGAAAGATTGGCTTTGTTGCCCGCTGATGGAGGTTTGCGGAATGGAGTTTGAGTATTCGCTGCTCGGTACGGTGCTGTTGTCTGTAGCAACGGCGCTGATCGTCAGCTTCCTCATGACGCCTGTGGTGAAAACTTTTGCATATAAAGTTGGCGCTATCGACGTTCCGAAGGATAATCGCCGTATGCATAAAACACCGATCCCTCGATTGGGTGGCTTGGCGATTTTTCTCGGCTTTATGGTCAGCACGCTGCTATTCAATGAGATCGATGTGCAGATGCGTGGGATTCTCCTGGGCTCGGTTATCATCGTGCTGCTGGGGGTGGTGGATGATATCACACCTCTGCCTGCTATGCTGAAATTTGTGGTTCAGATCATCGCGGCACTGATACCGATCTCGCACGGAGTGGTCATCAAGGCACTGTCAAATCCGAATATCTTTTCCGGCGATCCGTATTGGGTGCTGGGAGGGTTTTCCATTCCCATTACGATCCTCTGGATCGTGGGCATTACCAATGCTGTGAATCTGATCGACGGCTTGGATGGTCTGGCCAACGGCGTGTCTGCGATCTGTGCGACGACTATGCTGGTGATCGCTCTTTTGGTGGCAGACGGCCAAGTAGCTATCACCATGGCTGCGCTGGTAGGTGCGTGTGCTGGATTTATGCCCTACAATACAAATCCTGCAAAGATGTTTATGGGCGATACCGGCGCTACTTTTTTGGGTTTTATTTTGGCAACGATGTCCATTCAGGGGCTGTTTAAGTTTTATGCACTGATCTCCTTTGCGGTTCCGTTCCTGATCCTTGGGCTTCCTATTTTTGACACGGCATTTGCTATGATCCGCCGCATTGCAAAGGGACAGAGCCCGATGAAGCCGGATCGGAGCCATGTGCATCACCGTTTGATCGACATGGGACTGAATCAGAAGCAGGCGGTGGCGACGCTGTATGTGATCTCCGCGATTCTTGGCATGTCCGCCGTTGTGCTGACCACCAGCGGTGAGCTGAAGGCAATGATGTTTTTCGTAGCCCTGTGTTTGGTAGCCGGCGTTGCGGCAAGAGTTGTTTTTCCCAAGGAGGTTCAGGAAGGATTGCGGGAGGAAATGGCAGAGCTGATGGATCACAATCACCACAAGACTACTGCCCAGGAAAAGAAAGATGACAGTGAAACCGGGGAAGGAGAGTGCAAGTGAGCAAACTGAGGATCATGAGCGTATTCGGAACCCGGCCGGAGGCTATTAAAATGGCTCCTCTTGTGAAGGAGCTGGCTTCCCGCAGCGAGATCGAAAGTCTGTGCTGCGTCACGGCACAGCACCGTCAGATGCTGGACAGTGTGCTGGATGTGTTTGCCCTGAAGCCTGACTGGGACCTGGATATTATGACTCCGCGCCAGACACTTTCCACCATTACCAGTAAGTGTCTACTTGGCATGGATGAGGCGATCGCCGCGCTGAAGCCGGATATGATTCTGGTGCACGGAGACACATCCACAACATTTGCAGGTGCGCTTTCTGCATTCTATCATCAGATCCCGGTAGGCCATGTAGAAGCCGGTCTTCGAACCTATGACAAGTATTCTCCCTTTCCGGAGGAAATGAACCGAAAGCTGGTTTCGGGTATAGCGGAGCTGTATTTCTGTCCAACAGAAAGCAATCGACAGAACTTGCTCAAAGAGGGGATCAGTAAAGGACTGTTTGTTACCGGAAATACAGTGATCGATGCGTTAAAAACAACGGTTCGAGATGACTATTGTTTCGCTACGGAGCTCTTGAATCGATTGGATTACCAAGGAAGAAAGGTTTGCCTCGTTACCTGTCACCGCCGGGAAAATTACGGCGAGCCTATGAAGAACATCATGCTTGCACTGCGGCAGATCGCCGAGGAAAACCGTGATGTGGAGTTGGTGTATCCTGTTCATTTGAGTCCTGTGGTGCGGGATGCAGCAGAGCAATATCTGCGGGGAGCGCCGAGAGTCCACTTGATCGATCCGCTGCCTGCGGACGAGATGCATAATCTTATGGCGCGCTGCTATTTGGTGCTGACGGATTCCGGCGGACTGCAGGAGGAGGCACCTGCACTGGGCAAGCCGGTTCTTGTGCTGCGCCGTGAAACAGAGCGTCCGGAAGCGATCGCAGCGGGCACTGTTGCGTTGGCCGGTGTGGTGCAGGATGATATCGTTACCATGGCTACCCGGCTGCTGCAGGACAAACATGCATATCAGAGAATGGCTCGTGCAGTGAATCCTTACGGTGACGGAAACGCCTGCGGCCGCATTACAGATGCGATCCTTTGGTATTTTGGCCTGGCGGAGAAGCCTGCTGACTATCACGCTTGACCGGAAGGGAGATGCGGTATGGGCAAACGTCGTTTTAATATGGTTGCCATGGGATTCATCATTTTGATCGTACTGGTGGTTGGCTTTTTGCTGTCCGGAAGTCTGCGCCGCACGTCCCACGTTACTCTACCTGAGATCACACAACAGTCAACGGCCAGCCCGGATTCTTCTCAATATGGAGAGGATGCTGTCAATAAGATTGAAATTACGCCGGAAACGGTACAGTCTGCCATTACAACACTGGCGCGCCCCAACTCCTATATTCAGATCCTGGTTGTGGAGTGGCTGTGGGAGAACACCAGTGCTCTATCTAAAATGACAACCTATGTGTATGATGAGCTGACGCGTATCGACTCTGTAAAGACAGACGGTGGAATCCGACATGTGGTGACCGATGGCGTTCGTACAGCTGTGTGGTATGATGATGAAGCCGATTATTACATCGGCAATGCAGGAGATGTGTCTGCGGATCAGGAGCAGAGTGTTCCTACATATGAGGAGATTCTGCAGATGGACCCACAGCAGATCGCCAAGTCGGATTATCGTGTTTTCTCCGAAGAAAACTGTATTTTCGTGGAAACAATTCCTGATGAGTATGGAATCGTTCAAAGATATTGGGTAAGTGTTGCTTCCGGCTTGCTGATTGGTGCGGAGCGCATGGAAAACGGTGTTACGTTTTACCGTGTGGCATCACAGCAGGTCACAAGGGAAAATACGCTGACAGAGCAGCTGTTTTTATTGCCGGACGGAACGAATCTGCGTGATTTCTGAGATTGTTAAAAAACTCTGCAGAAGCTGTTGAACAGCTTTCTGCAGAGTTTTTTATGGCGATAAAGTTTCACAAAACACTTGAATAGATTGGAGATATCGTGTAATATAATAATTAAAACCATTTCAAGCGAAATACACAACGAAGAGGAGAGCGCAGAACTATGAGAGCATTTTTTTCTGGTGCACAGGATCCTGTAAGCTGCTATACACATGCTTTGGGGGCACTGGCTGCATTGATCGGTGGCGCTGCTATGTTGATGCGTGGTATATACACGGGAGCATCTGCAGCAGCGTTGGCTGCAGCTATGTGCTTTGTGCTTTCGCTGATTGCGCTGTATTCAGCCAGCGCGATTTACCATTTTTGCCCAGGAAATGCAGCTGTAGACAGCACGAAACGGTTTTTGAGGAAGATGGATCACGGCATGATCTATATTTTGATTGCCGGTAGCTATACGCCATTCTGCACGGTTCTTATGCCGCAGCCCATGGGGACGCGATTTTGTGTGGTCCTTTGGTGTATTGCTATAGCGGGTGTCGTTGTGAAGCTGGCGTGGGTGAGTGCGCCGAGGATTCTTTCTACGATCGTGTATGTCGTTATGGGATGGGCGGTGGTGTTTGTGATCCGTGACTTTGCTGCTGCAGGTCCCTGCTGTGTTTTCCTGACAGCGGTAGGAGGTGTATGTTATTCCGTGGGTGCGGTGTTTTATGCCATAAAACGTCCGAACATCAATACGGAATGGACCTTCCATGAACTGTTTCATCTGCTGATTCTGGCGGGATCCTTCTTTCACTATCTGGCAGTGTTCTTCTGTGTGCTATAAGAAAACTCTCTTTAACTTTTTGTGTTGCCATTGGCCTAAAACATCTTCCCTTCGTCAAATCAACGGAGAGGAGTATAGAAAAGGCCGGCTTAAATTGTCTTATGCTTTGATCGTATAAAATGCATAATACGCACTGCCATTTTCCCAGGAAGCCAGTACTTCATATATGTAGTTACCGTCGGTAGGCAGAGTGATTGTTCCGTTGTCATAGTCTAATTCCATGCAATCGGCGTACAGATTACTGGCATCGTCAAGATCAAGATTGTTTTCGTTCCAGCATTTGACCGTAACGGAAAGAGGCTTGACTTCAAAACTAAGCGTGGCGGTCGTTTCGCTGCCAAGGGGCAGCGGCGTGTACAGATCCAAAAGCTCCACAGGATGCTTTCCGTCAGCCGAGATGGAGCGTCCTTTGCCATCGGAACTGACGATGCTCCAAGAATAGGTGCTCAATAAAGCTTCTACAGTTTCGCTGCCGCATTGAACGGTAAGAGAGGGTGGTTCTTGCCGGGGATTTTCTGCTTGATTTCTGCAAGAAGAAAATGAAAAAAGACAAATGAGGGATACAACCAATGCTATCAACCTTTTCATATGGGGCACCTCCTCCTGTTATTGTGTATACCATCATATAGACGCAAAGACCACAAAAAAGTTCCATATTATTCACAATTAATGCTAAACTTGATAAAAAGGGTTTCAACTTGTTTATCAAGTTTTAGTATAAGAAAAAACGCTGTGTCTCTTCCGAAATGAGAGACACAGCGTTTTTGTAGATCATTTGGTGCCGAAAATACGGTCGCCGGCATCGCCGAGACCGGGAACGATGTAGCCGACTTCGTTCAGTTTCTGATCAACAGCTCCGCAGTAAATATCCACGTCAGGATGCGCCCTGTGAATGCGCGCAATGCCCTCAGGAGCTGCCAGAAGAACCATCAGCTTGATATTGGTGCAGCCATATTCCTTCATAAAACCGATGGCGGCGTCTGCGCTGCCGCCAGTGGCCAGCATAGGATCCACGATGAGAATATCACGCTCTGCCACATCCGGCGGCATCTTACAGAAATACTTCACTGGCTCCAAGGTTTCTTCGTTACGGTAAAGGCCAATGTGACCGACGCGGGCAGAGGGCACCATGCGCAGCACACCTTCCACAAGACCGAGTCCGGCACGCAAAATGGGAACAACGGCAAACTTTTTGCCCAGGATGGTGGGAGCCGTGGTCTTACAGATAGGAGTTTCGATTTCCTTTTCCGTCAGAGGCAGATCGCGGGTAGCCTCGTAGGTCATCAGCATGCCGATCTCGGAAACGATTTCGCGGAATTCCTTGACGCTGGTGTTTTTGTCACGGAGGATGGTCATTTTGTGTGCCACGAGCGGATGATTTACAACATGCAGCTTTTCATTCATGGTCAACAACTCTCTTTCTGTTTTGTATCTTGGTAAAATCATGATTTTTGAGCTTTTAGCTTATCCGCCTGCACGGCCCGGAGGTAGACGGCCGCCAGCTCCTGTGCGGAGCAGAGACGTCCTTCGGCAGCGGCGTACTCGGCAGCAAGAGCCACAGTGACGGCGTTCTGCTGCAGCAGATGCGGAGGTGCCAGCACACAGTGGATCCCTGCTTCTGTCAGATAATTGTGGCATATGTGTGCGCCGTCGCCTACAACAACAATATGGGCTTCCGCAGAACACTTGATTTCTTCCGCCAACTCAGCCAGCGCAATGGGACGGTCGGGGGAGATACGAGTCAGGCGATTCCCGTCAGAGAGAAAAAGAGCGTTATATACCTGCTGGCGTCTTGCGTCCATGGCGCATACGATGAGTCCGACTGTTCCGATACAGCTTATGGCCATAGCTTCCAGTGTAGAGATGCCCGCCATGGGTTTTTCGGCCGCGAATGCCAGGCCCTTGGCGGCCGCAACGCCAATGCGGATGCCGGTGAAAGAACCGGGGCCATTGGCAACTGCGACGACATCGCAGTCGGCAAGTGTCAGATTGGCGTTGTGGAGCATGTCCTCTACCATAGGCATCAGGGTGCGGCTGTGTGTCAGGCCAGTGCATTGAAAGGCGGAGGCTACCACGCGGCCGTTCTCCGTGACTGCGGCAGAGCAGGCTTTTGCAGAGGTTTCCAGTGCCAGGATCTTCATTCTATGGCGCCTCCTTCTGTGGTAATGATCCGCCAATCCTCATTTTCCGGATGGCGGGAAATGGTTACATATAAGGTGTCTTCCGGCAGGGCGTCCGAGATACGTTCGCTCCATTCCACCGCACAAACACCGCTGCGCTCCAGATAATCCTCCCAGCCAATGTCGAAGAGATCATCGGAGCCGGTCAGACGATACATGTCGAAGTGGAATAAAGGAATTTTGCCCTCATATTCATTCACAATGGTAAAGGTTGGACTGGTTACGCGCCCGGGACAGCCCAAGCCCCTGGCAAGTCCGCGGGTGAAAGCAGTTTTGCCCATACCCAGATCTCCCAGATAGGCGAGAACGGTTCCGGGCCGCAGTTTTTCGCCCAGCGACTGTCCGATCGACTCCGTTTCGGCTGGACTGTGGGAAATGTATTCCAAAAGGAGATGCCCCCTTCCTTGAGATCAACAGTGTCAAACGCTATCGCATGCAGTATATCACAGATGATGTGACAAGGCAAAAGAAAATTCATCCGTTTACAGAGATATGAGGCTGTGGTATACTAAATTATAAAGATGGGGTAGTGCAGCTGCCTCTGCAATACGACTGGGATTTGGAGTTTCTTATGGTCAGACGCCTGAAAAATATATTGTTTGAATTTGTGCGGCAGGCGGATCTGGTCCTGTTGTCTCTATGTGTGGTATCTACTCTGTATGGTATTATACTGATATCCAGTGCTACCCGGTATATGGAGAATAGCCGTTCGCTCCGTCTTATACTGGTGCAGGCGGCTGCCATGGGGCTTGGGATCGTTCTGTACATCCTATTTTCGATCATTGATGTGGAGGACTTGATTCGGAAATGGAAGTGGATGCTGGTGTTCAACATTGGATTCATTTGTCTTCTTCGAACACCTTTTGGCGTAGATGATGGCACCGGAAACCGTGCCTGGCTGAAATTTCCGGGAGTACCGGTTTCCATTCAGCCTGCTGAGATCGTAAAAATCACGTTTGTGCTGCTTTTGGCAAAGCAGCTGGAATGGATACTGCGTGAACGCAAGGAACTGAAAAGCTTCTCGTCTGTAGTCTTTCCGACGGGTCATCTGCTGTTTATGGTGGCGCTGATCTATCTGCTCTCAGGGGATATGGGCAGCGCACTGGTGTATGTATTTATCTTTGTCTGTATGATGCTCTCAGCCGGAACCGCATGGCGGTGGTTCGCATTGGGGGCTGGCGGCGGCGGATTTGGCTGCTTTTTGCTGTACAAATTAGGGAAGATCCCGGTTTATATGGTGGAGCGCTTCAGGGTCATATTCGACCATGAATATGACAAGCTGGGCAAAGGATGGCAGCAAAACCGCAGCCTACTGGCCATCGGCTCAGGAGGATGGTGGGGACAGGGGCTTTACCAAGGTACACAGACCCAAAGTGCGGCGAGCAATTCGCTTCCCCAACGACATACAGATTTTATTTTTTCTGTTGCGGGAGAGGAACTTGGTTTTTGGGGATGCATTGCAATTATCATGCTTCTGTTTGCCATTGTGCTTCGCTGCTTTCAGGTGTCACGGGAGACCCATTCTCCTTTCGCGGCCTATGTGTGCGTCGGCATGGCTGGTATGCTGATGTTCCAGACCCTTGAGAACGTGGGCATGTGTCTGTTTGTGATGCCGGTGATCGGTTTGACATTGCCGTTTTTCAGTTATGGCGGCTCATCTATCGTGACGCTGTTTGCCGCCATGGGAATCGTTTCTGGGATCAAGATGCACGCGCTTCCTGAGCGTTTGCGCAGATAGATTTTACAAGCACTGCCAGGGATGTCCTGGCAGTGTTTGTGCATAAAGGGATCTGTCCGGGAAAGAATACCACCATCAACAGGGACTCCGCGGATATCCTGAAATCTGATGGAGAGAGGTAATGAATTTGAAGAAAGCATCGAAAATACGACGGGCGCTTGCTGCGGCATTGGCTGTGTTTCTGGCGTTTGGCATCAGTGCGTTAGCTACAGAGAGTTCTGTGATCCAGGAAGCACCTGCTGCTCGTGATCTGAAAGTACGAACCTATCGCAATATCCCATACCGCGCCGCGTTTTTGGAGGCGGGGCTTCAGGGGGAAGCACTGACCTATACCATTGTTCGGGAACCGAAACGAGGGACGGTCACGATTGAAGGGTCAGAATTTATTTATACACCCAAGGAAAACAAAACCGGGCGTGATAGCTTCACCTACACCGCAATAGATGCTGAAGGCAGAGTCTCCCGTGAAGCGAAAGTGGCCATTGTTATTGAGAAACCCAAGAGTGGGGTGGAGTATTCCGATATGGACGGGAATGCCGCTGCCGCAGCTGCGCAGCAGCTGGCTGAGTCGGGTATTTTCGTAGGTGCGCGGATAGGAAACGGCTACTATTTTGAACCGGAACACACCGTTACACGCAGTGAGTTTCTGGCTATGACCATGGAGACAGCGGGAATGACAGTTACACCGGTTACCATGACTGGCTTTTGCGACGATGCTGCGATTCCGGTTTGGGCCAAAGCCTACGCGGCCTCCGGACTCAGCGGCGGCGTGGTGCAGGGCAGCGTTACCGAAGAGGGGATTGCGTTTCGCGGCGACGAGCCGATCACCTTCAATCAGGCAGCTGCCATTCTGAACCGTGTTCTGGCGGTTTCTGATGTGGATCTCGCTGTCTGGTATGCGGATAGGGAGGCGGTGCCTTCCTGGGCGGCACAGGCGGTGGCCAATATGGAGTCTGTTTGTGTTATGTCTGTAGGCAGCTTTGGCAGCGCTGCTCTAAACGAGAAGCTGACACGTGCTGACGCGGCAAGAATCCTGAGTAATGCGTCTGTGTTGCTGAAAGGTGAGGAGGATTCGCTTCACAGTTGGTTTGCGTAAAAGGAAATGGGGGTGTCATCCGGGTTCGGGATGGCATCCCTTCTTTGTGGTGTGTTGCGTTCTTTTTGGTTGTATTTCACGATGGACTGTGATAGACTATTTAAGAATATGCTATTATGCGCCTTACTGTGCAGTGAGGCAGCTTTTCGTAGGAAATGAGGCACAGTATGAAGATTGTGGTACTGGCTGGCGGTCTTTCTCCGGAGCGCAATGTATCTCTGGTAAGCGGCACCGACATTTGTCGCGCGCTGCGCAAGCGCGGCCATCAAGCGATTCTTGTGGATCTGTTTATGGGAATTGATCATATGCCCGATTCGGTGGATGCTTTGTTTGAAGCACCTGACGGGCGATGCTGTGATGTGCAGGTCAGCGCACAGGCACCGGATCTGGAGAAGGTAAGGGCATCCAGGGGGGATCAGGGGC
Source organism: uncultured Oscillibacter sp. (assembly GCA_964593575.1). Classification (GTDB taxonomy): domain Bacteria; phylum Bacillota; class Clostridia; order Oscillospirales; family Oscillospiraceae; genus Oscillibacter. Next base: position 10,702 of record CAZQJD010000002.1, on the reverse strand, counting down.
CCTCCCGGATTGGCCCCCATGTTCTGGAGGCCTGTGCCGGAGCGGATGCGGTATTCATTGGCCTTCATGGACAGGATGGTGAGGATGGGCGCATTCAGGCGGTTTTGGATCTGATGGGTATCCCCTATACCGGTTCCGGCCACCTGGCATCTGCCATGGCGATGGATAAAGAGGCGGCTAAGCGCATGATGGATGCGCTGGGAATCCCCACACCGGCATGGCGGATGCTGCAGTATGCACCGGAGGATGTTGAGCGTCTTGCAGAAGAGATCCCGATGCCCTGTGTTGTCAAGAGCATTAACGGCGGGTCCTCTCTTGGCGTCTATTTACCGGAGGATCGTCGGGAGCTGAAGGAAGCGTTGCTGGATGTTTTGAAATTCCACAATCGTGTTTTGGTGGAGACAAGAATCCATGGGCGTGAGCTGACACAGGCCGTCTTGGGTGAACGATATCTGCCGGCGGTGGAAGTGATCCCTGCTGCGGGAACGTTTGATTATACTGCGAAATACCAGGTGGGGGCTGCCGATGAGATTTGTCCTGCACCCATTACGGATGAGCAGCAGCATATGTTGGGAGAGACTGCCCTGAAGCTGCACCGAGGATTGGGTCTGGAGGTCTATTCCCGCGCAGATTTCATTCTGGATGAGTCAGGTGTCGCCTGGTGTCTGGAGATCAACTCCCTGCCGGGAATGACACCTACCAGCTTCCTGCCGCAGGAGGCGGCAGCTGTAGGGATGGATTACGGTGCGCTGTGCGAGGAGATCCTGAATCAATCGCTGAAGCTGAAAAGGAGAGCAAGTGTATGATGCCAATTACGATCCGGGAACTGGAGCGTGCTGTGGGTGGCGTATGGCAGGCCCCTGGAGAAGGCATGGCTTCCATTTCCGCGGTTTCTACAGACAGCCGATCCATTGAACCGGGCTGCTTGTTTATCCCTCTGGCGGGTGAGCGGTTTGACGGACACCGCTTCATTGATGCGGCGTTGGACGCAGGCGCTGCCGGTGTTCTTTGCGCCAGGCTGCCGGAAGAGCTGAGGTCGGATAAGTTTTACATTCAGGTGGAGGATACCCGTCTGGCTTTGAAGCTGCTGGCAAAGGCATACCGTGAGCGCTTTCACATTCCGGTGGTTCAGATCACCGGCTCTGTTGGAAAAACCACCACAAAAGATATGATCGCATCGGTTTTGGCATCTCGCTTTCATGTTCTAAAAACACCGGAAAATCTAAATAATGATATTGGTACGCCGCTGACATTGCTGCAGCTGATGCCCGAACATGAGGTTGCCGTCATTGAAACTGGTATGAATCATTTCGGGGAGATCCGTTATCTGGGCGATTTGGTACAGCCCAATATTGCGGTGATCTCCAATATTGGTGATGCACATATTGAGTTTCTGGGCAGCAGGGAAGGGATCCTGCAGGCCAAAAGCGAGATTTTTGAGAATCTGAAACCTGACGGCACTGCCGTCCTTAACGGTGACGATCCGCTGCTGAATACGCTGGAACTGCCTTTTGCCACCATCCGCTGCGGAAAGACTGCCCATTGCAGTGCGCGGGTTTCAGATGTTCTGGATCTTGGTGTTTCCGGGGTGGATTGCACGGTTACATCGGAGAAAACAACCTATCGGCTGAAGATCCCGTCGCCCGGTGAGCATATGGTCTATGCTGCGTCCATTGCCGCAGCGATTGGCGAGCTTCTGGGACTGACAGAGGAGGAAATCATTCGAGGCGTAGCCGCTTATCAAGCCAGTGGTTCACGGATGCGAGTACTTCGCCTTTCTGACAGCCGTACGATTCTGGATGACTGCTACAATGCCAGCCCTCAATCTGTTACAGCGGCATTGGAGATTCTTGCCAGGACGGAGTGCGGCAGGAAGATTGCTGTTTTGGGCGACATGGGTGAGCTGGGTGATCTGACAGAGCGTGCGCATTATAACATGGGTGCTCTGGCTGCCATGTTGGGAATTGATCTGACCGTGGCAATAGGTCCGAAAGCAACGAAAATTGCTCAGGGTGCGGAGGCTGGCGGCGGCACGGTTTGCCATTTTGCTGCCAAAGAGGATGCAGTTCAGATGCTGTTGGAGGAGTTTGGCAGCGATACTGCCATGCTGGTCAAAGCGTCCCACGCCATGGAGTTTGAGTGGGTGGTAGAGCAGCTGTGCAAGTAAGAGAATTACAGAGATAAAGATTGGTGCAATGATATGATTGATATCCAGGTCGAAGGCATTGTCAAATCCTTCGAGATCGGAAATAACATATTGAATGGACTGACATTCCAGATCGATCAGGGAGAGCGTGTCGGACTGCTGGGCCGCAATGGTGCCGGCAAGACAACGCTGTTTCGTATTCTGACCGGTGAGATCGATTGCGATGAGGGTGCTGTGGTGATCGCCAAGGGACGGCGGATGGGGTTGATTTCCCAGATTCCTGTATATCCCCCCGGCTACACAGTTGAGGATGTGCTGCACACCGCATTTTCCCGTCTGCAGGTGCTTGCTGATGAGATGGGACAGCTGACAGCGGCTATGGCAGCAGGGGAAAATGATCCTCAGCTTTTACGCCGTTATGGCACACTTTCAGAGAAGTTCGAGCTGTTTGGCGGTTATGATATGGATGTGGCGGTCAATAAGATCGCCAACGGCTTGTCTATATCTGAAGAAATGCGCCGCCAGCAGTTTGACAGACTGTCCGGCGGTGAGAAGACCCGCGTGAACCTGGGACGTTTGATTCTGGAGGATACGGATATCCTGCTGCTGGATGAGCCGACCAACCATTTGGATCTGCACGCCACGGAATGGCTGGAGGAGTACATTCGCAGCTTCAAGGGCACGGTGGTGGCGATTTCCCATGACCGTTATTTCCTGGACCGCGTTGTGACTCGTGTGATCGAGATCGCAGATGGCAGGGCGGAGTTTTACAGCGGCAATTACAGCTTCTATGCCGTGGAAAAGGAACGGCGTTACCAAGAGAAAATGAAGCAGTACCTGAAAGAGCAGGCCAAGATCGAGCAGCTGGAAAAGGCCGCGGATCAGCTGCGCTTATGGGCATTTCAGGGCATGGACAAAACCTATCGTCGTGCAATTTCTATGGAAAAGCGCATCGAGCGGATGCGGACGACTGCCAAGCCTACCAAGGCGCGGAAGATGGATGCGCGCTTCAACGCTGCGGAATTCCATGGCGACGAGGTGGTGGGCCTGCGAAACATTGCCAAGGCCTTTGGACCGAAACGCCTGTTTGATGGCATTACTCTGAAGGTAGAGGGCGGTGAACGCATTGCTCTTATTGGCGATAACGGTACAGGAAAATCCACACTGATCAAGATGATTATGGATGAAGAATATGCCGATGACGGCAGGATCCGTCTTGGCCCGCAGGTGAAAGCGGCATATCTGCCTCAGATCATTCACTTTGATCATCCGGACTGGAACTTGGTAGAGAATATGATGGCGGCCAAGCGGGGACTGTCCGCACAGAGTGCCCGCAACCGGCTGGCTGCTTACGATTTCCGCGGGGAGGATGTTTTAAAGCCGGTCTCCGTTCTGTCCGGTGGGGAGCAGAGCCGCCTGCGGCTTTGCATGCTGATGGATGATGAGATCAATTTTCTGATTCTGGACGAGCCTACCAACCATTTGGATATTGCTTCTCGGGAATGGATCGAGGAGGCTGTGGAAGCATACGACGGAACACTGCTGTTTGTTTCTCATGACCGGTATTTTATCAACCGTTTTGCTACCCGTATCTGGGAACTGTCAGATGAGACCATCAATGATTATCCCATGGGATTTCAACAGTATCGTCAGTTGAAGGCGTTGGAGGAGGCAAAAAAGCCTGTTGCAGATACTGTAAAGGAAAAAACGATTACAGAAAAACCACGGGGGAATAAAGCGCAGCAGGCTGCGCGCAGGCAGTTGACCATCTGTGAGCGGGACATTGCCAAAGCGGAAGAGCGGATGACGGAGCTGGATGCTGCCATGGAAAAAGCTGCCTGTGATTATGAAAAGCTGAATGAAGTGTTGAAAGAAAAGGATCGCCTGCAGGAGCAGCTGGACGCCCTGTATGAAAAGTGGGAGGCGTTGAGTGAAGAAGCGGAAGTCTGACGGTTACGAAGACGATCGAAGACCTGGGAAATATAGTCTGCTGGTGGTGACTGCGGCGATATGCTTGCTGCTCTCTGCCGTTTGCCGGTATGTTCTGCCGGGTGTGCGCTTTTCCGCGCTGCTGTTTTTGTGCGGAGCGGCTGTGTGCATTGGCTTTTGTTTGCTGAATCATTGGGCAGTACATTCCAAGGTTGTTCGGCAATGCCGCTTTGTAAGCGTTTGTGCGCTGGCAGCAGGGAGCCTGCTATTTCTGATTGTGGAGGGCATGATCCTCTGGGCTGGAGAACGGCCGATGCCCGATGATGAGCCGGTGGCAGTGGTTGTGCTGGGAGCGGGCGTCAATGGGACGACCCCTTCGCTAACATTGCGTACACGGTTGGATGCGGCAGCAGAGTATCTTCAGGCACACCCGAATGTTCCGGCGGTGCTTTCGGGAGGACAGGGGCCGGGTGAGGGTATTACGGAGGCACGGGCCATGTACACCGCGCTGGTCGTCCGCGGCATTGCCCCGGAGCGGCTGCTTTTGGAGGAGGAATCTACCAGCACAGCGGAAAACCTGGTGTATTCCATGGCTGTTCTGGGAAATGCGGGTTTGGATACCACGGGTGTCATCGCGATCGTTACAAATGACTTTCATTTGTTTCGAGCACAGGCGATTGCCCGCGAGGTGGGTATGAATGTCATTGGGGTTCCGGCAGAGCTGCCCTGGTGGTGGCTGAATGCCAACTATTATATCCGGGAATTTTTTGCATTGGGCAAGCTGTGGCTGCTTGACTGAGTGCATTTTAGATTTGATGCCCAACAGAAGCGGAGGCGTGTTTTATGAGTGATATTCTGTGTGTTTATTATTCCCGTACAGGGCGGACAAAGCAGACAATGGAGGAGATCGGAGATGCCCTTGGAGCGGAAGTGGTTCGCATCCGGGACAACGTTCCGCGGAAAGGCTGGGTGGGCTGGCTGCGCTGCGGTCTGGATGCCATGCGACGTGATACGGCGCCTATCGAGCCCTTTGCACCGGAACGTCCTCTGGGGAATTATCGACTTGTCATCGTCGGCACACCTGTTTGGGCGGGGCGATGCAGCTCTGTGGTGCGCGCATTCCTGAAAACTTATGGAAAAGCGATGTACAGCACAGCGTATGTAGTGACCCGCGGCAGCGAGGGCAAGTTTGAGGAAATCTATCAGCAGATGGATTTGTACACGGCGGAACCCCATAAGCTGGCGGTGTCCCTTCGGCCCAAAGCAGTGGGATACCATTTCTGGCAGGAGGATTTTATTCGTCGGGTGAAGGAATATATGGCAGGAATATAGGCGATCTTCTCTAAGACACAGCGAGAGGAGAGAAACAACAATATGTTGGAGCGTCTGAAGGAACTGACAAGAAAATATGATCTGCTCCAGGAGCAGTTGGAAGACCCCTCTGTCTACGGTGATTCGGATAAGCTGAAAAAGCTGAACCGGGAGATCCGTGAGCTGTCACCGGTTGCGGAAGCCTATCGCCGATATGAGAAACTGCGGGAGGACTGCAGAGAAGCCGAGGAGCTTCTGGCCGATCCGGAGATGGCAGAAGTCGCCAAAGAAGAATTATTCGTTACTCGGAATGCGTTGGACGAGCTGGAGGCGGAGCTGAAGCGGCTGCTGCTGCCGCGGGACCCTGACGATCACCGCAGTGTAGTCATGGAACTACGCAGTGGCGTCGGAGGAGAGGAGAGCGCACTGTTTGCAGCGTCTCTTCTGCGGATGTATTCCATGTATGCCGTTTCCAGCGGCTGGAAAACCGAGATCGTCGGCATGAATATGACGGAATTGGGCGGCATTAAGGAATGCAGCGTTCTGGTGGACGGAGAGGATGTCTGGTCGCGTCTGAAATTTGAGTCCGGTGTCCACAGAGTCCAGCGTGTCCCGGAGACAGAGTCCGGCGGACGGATACACACCAGCGCAGCCACTGTTGCTGTGCTGCCGGAGGCGGAGGAAACCGATTGTGTGGTAAATCCCGCTGATTTGAAAATTGATACCTATCGTGCTTCCGGTGCAGGCGGTCAGCATGTCAACAAGACGGAATCCGCCATTCGCATCACGCATCTTCCCAGCGGCCTTGTGGTGGAATGTCAGGATGAACGAAGTCAGCATAAAAACCGGGAAAAGGCTATGAAGGTGCTGCGATCCCGACTGTATGAAATGGAGCGTGAAAAGCGGCAGGCTGCAACTGCTGCGGAACGAAGAAGTCAGATCGGCAGCGGAGACCGTTCTGAACGGATCCGCACCTATAATTTCCCCCAGGGCCGAGTCACGGATCACCGCATTGGACTGACGCTTTATAAGATCGATTCCGTGCTGAACGGTGATCTGGATGAGCTGATCGACGCGCTGACTGCGGCAGATACCGCGTCAAGGCTGGCGCAGCAGGGAAACTGACGATGCTTCGAGCAGAAGTTAAATAGAAATCGAGGCGAATGTAAATACTATGCAGACGAAATATTTTGATTTGCGCGATACAAAGCGCCCGGTAAATGAGATAGAGAGCCAGATCGCAGCAGCTGCTGCCATTCTGCGCCGGGGAGGACTGTTGGGACTTCCTACAGAGACGGTCTATGGTCTTGGCGCCAATGGACTGGATCCGGAGGCAGTGCGAAAAATTTTTGAAGCAAAGGGGCGTCCGCAGGACAATCCTCTGATTTTGCATGTTTCCGGAGCCCAGTGGATCCCACGTTGTTGTGTGAATGTGCCGCCGCTGGCTTATGAGCTGGCGCGCCGCTTCTGGCCGGGGCCCCTGACGATGATCCTCAAGCGAGCGGCCTGTGTTCCGGATGTGACCACCGCCGGACTGGATACGGTGGGTGTTCGCTGCCCCGATCATCCAGTAGCACTGGCGGTGATCCGGGAAGCCGGCGTGCCTATTGCAGCGCCCAGCGCCAACATTTCCGGGCGGCCCAGCTGTACATCTGCACAGGATGTTCTGGAGGATATGGACGGGCGCATTGACGGCATAGTGGATGGCGGCCCTTGCACGGTAGGTTTGGAGTCCACCATTGTGGACATGACATGCCAGCCTCCCAGACTGCTTCGCCCCGGTGGGCTTTCGCTTGAGGAACTGGAGGGCGTTCTTGGGCATGTAGAGGTGGACAAGGCGGTGCTCTCACCGATGGCGGCAGGGGAGAAGCCCCGTGCGCCGGGGATGAAGTACCGACATTATGCGCCGAAGGCGCCGGTGACGGTGGTGACTGGTGCGCCGGATCGCTCTGCGCAGGAGATTCGCCGCCGCATGCGGTCTTCCTCTGGTATCATTTGTTTTGAAGAATATGTTTCGATGTTTCGGGGTCATAAAGTGCAGTCTTTAGGCCCCAGCGGAGACAAAATCACTCAGGCACAGAGGCTGTTTGACGCTTTGCGTGCCTTTGACAGCGACAGAACGGTGACGGATATTTTTGCACAATGCCCGGATAATCGCGGCATTGGACTGGCTATCAATAACCGATTGAAGAAGGCGGCTGGCTTTCATTTGGTGGATGCGGATGAGGCTACAGTGATCATTGGAATCACCGGAGGTAGCGGCGCTGGTAAGACCAGTGCGCTGCGGGCGCTGGAAGCACTGGGCGGCAAGGTGCTGGATTGCGATCAGGTTTACCACGAAATGCTGCGGGATAATCGAGAATTGTGTGCGGCCATCGGCGCACAGTTCGGCGATGTATTTGCGGAAGATGGATCGCTGGATCGTAAGAAACTGGGAGAGATCGTCTTCGCAGACAGAGACCGTTTGGAGATGCTGAATGAGCTTACCTTCCGTTTCATCCGGCCGGAGCTGCAGCGGCGTATGCGGGAGGCCCCATGTCTTCTGTATGGTATCGACGCTATCCGCCTGATTGAAAGCGGCCTTGCCACCATGTGTGACCGTACCGTAGCCATCACATCCCCACAGGAGCTGCGGGTGCGGCGTATTGTGCAAAGAGATCAAATCGATGAGCGTTATGCCAGATTGCGGGTCAGTGCCCAAAAATCGGATGACTATTATCGTGAAAACTGTGACCTTGAGCTTTCCAATACCGCTGAAAGTGCAGAGGTATTTGAGGAAAAAGCACGTGATTTTTTTGAAAAACTGATCCTGCAGATCAAGGAGGAAAAACAGCATGGCAGAGAAGAATAAGGAACTGAAGGAAAAACTGTTCTCCAAAAGGAAGAATGGCTATGACCGTATCAGCGGCAAAGACAGCAGTGCTATTGAAGCGTACTGTGCAGACTATAAGGCGTATCTGGATGCCGGCAAAACGGAGCGTCTGTGCGCTGAGGAAAGCATCCGTATGGCAGAGAGGGCAGGCTATCGCCGTTATGAGCGCGGAATGGCGTTGGCGTCTGGTGACAAGGTCTATGTCTGCAATCGCGGAAAAGCTGTGATGCTGGCGCATCTGGGTACGGACACTTTGGATAGCGGCGCAAACATTGTGGCGGCTCACATCGATTCTCCAAGACTGGATCTGAAGCCCAATCCGCTCTATGAGGAAGGCGAGGTTGCCTATCTGAAGACGCACTATTACGGCGGCGTCCGTAAGTATCAGTGGACCACTATTCTGCTGGAACTGCATGGCGTTGTGGTGAAGTCTGACGGCACTGTTGTGAATGTCAATATCGGTGCTGACGAAGGTGACACCAAATTCATTATTACCGATTTGCTGCCTCATCTGGGTGCCGAGCATAACAAGAAGCCCCTTGGCGACGCCATTCCCGCCGAGAACCTGAATCTTCTGGTGGGCAGCCGCCCTGTAGAAGATGAAGAGGGCGGTGAGCGGGTGAAGCTGGCGGTCATGCAGCTGCTGTATGACAAGTACGGTATCACAGAGGATGATTTCACCTCCGCAGAACTGGAAGCCGTTCCTGCTGCCAATGCCAGCGATGTGGGTCTGGACCGCAGCCTGATCGGTGCCTACGGTCACGATGACCGCGTGTGCGGCTACGCTGCGCTGAAGGCCTTGCTGGATCTGGAGGAGACGCCCCGGAAGACCGCGGTCTGCTTGTTGGCAGATAAGGAAGAGATCGGCTCCATGGGCGTTACCGGTATGCAGTCCGCTGCATTTGACACCTTTATGGAGGACCTCTGCGATGCGCAGGGTGTGCCTCTGCGTGCATGCTTTGAGAAGTCCTTCTGCCTCAGCGCAGATGTGAATGCCGCATATGACCCCGGTTTTGCCGAGGTGTATGAAAAGCGCAACGCCGCCTTTGTGAACTACGGTATCTGCCTGAGCAAGTATACCGGCGCACGGGGCAAGTCCGGATCTTCCGATGCTTCTGCCGAGACCGTTGCCCGTGTTCGCGGTGTCTTTGACCGAGCCAATGTCCTCTGGCAGATCGCAGAACTGGGCAAGACCGATGTGGGCGGCGGCGGAACCGTGGCCATGTTCATGGCCAACCGCAACATTGATACCCTGGACGCAGGCGTGGCGGTGCTGTCCATGCATGCGCCGGTGGAAGTGGTATCCAAGCTGGACTGCTATGAGACTTACAAGGGTATGAAGGCTATCTATCAGGCGTAATGAACGCCGCTCATGAGAAGGAGGAACTCCACATGAAAGCAGGAGAGATCAGAAATATTGTTGTGGCCGGCGCAGGCACCATGGGCGCTTCCATGGCGCAGATTTTTGCGAAATGCGGGTATGATGTTACCCTGTACGATATTGCCGACGCTGCCATCCAGCGCGGCCGGAATTTGGTGCGTGTCAATCAGGGAAGCCAGATCGCGTCCGGTGACCTGACGTTCCAGCAGTCGGAAGAGATCCTGGCACATCTGAGCTACACCATGGACAAAGCCTGCTTTGCCCGGTGCGATCTGGTGGTAGAGTCCATTCTGGAGAATCTGGAGATCAAGCAGAACTTCTGGGAGGAGGTCTCCCGAATCGCCAAACCCGACTGCTTGCTGTGTACCAACACCTCCGGACTGTCCATCACCGAAATTTGTGAGAGGGTGCAGGGCAGAGAACGTTTCTGCGGTATGCACTGGTTCAATCCCTCTCACATCGTTCCCCTCATTGAGGTGATCAACGGCGATGACACCGCTCCTGAGACTGCAGAGGCAGTTTATAACTTCGCCAAGATGATTGGCAAGCAGCCGATCTATGTGAAGAAGGATGCGCTGGGCTTCATTGCCAACCGTCTGCAGGCGGCGATCCTCCGGGAGGCTCTGTATATCAAGGAGCAGGGCATCGGCGATTTTTCTGATATTGACGGCGCCATGAAATATGGCCTTGGTTTCCGCTATGCCTGCCTTGGCCCGCTGGAAGTGGTGGATCAGGGCGGTCTGGACATCCATCACCACATCGCTACATACCTGTGGGAGGATCTGGCGGACGACAAGTATCCCTCCGGCATTTTCGAGGAGCTGTATCAGGCGGGGAAGTATGGTGTCAAGAGCGGCGCAGGCTTCTATGACTACAGCGGCGGCAAGGCCGATGCATCCATCCGGAAGCGCGACGCCATGTATCTGGCCATGGCCAGAGCAAAGGTCACGGAGATCGAACCGGAATAAAGGAAAACGAACCAGCTTCCTTATGGGAGCTGGTTCGTTCTGTTTTTGTGTAGGGTCATACTTCCGCAGCGGGTTCTTCAGCGGCTGCTACAGGC
>CAZQJD010000001.1:0-49196 GCA_964593575.1 uncultured Oscillibacter sp. | reverse complement strand
ACGCTGGAGAAGCTCTCTGCCATGAAGCCTGCCTTCAAGAAGGGCGGCTGCGTCACTGCAGGCAATTCCTCCGGCCGCAACGACGGCGCTTCCGCCGTGCTGGTGATGAGCCGTGAGAAGGCGGACGAGCTGGGTTACGATTACTATCTGCGCCATGTGTCCTCCGCTGTGGTGGGTCTGGAGCCTGCCATCATGGGCGTGGGCCCCATCGAGGCCTCCCGCGAGGCACTGGAAAAGGCCGGCCTGAAGATCGAGGACATCGGTCTCATTGAGCTGAACGAGGCATTCGCTGCCCAGTCCGTGGCCGTTATGCGTGAATGGGTGAAGTGGTCCGAAACCGAGACCTTCGACACCATCTGGGAACGCACCAACGTTAACGGCAGCGGTATTTCGATGGGTCATCCTCTGGCTGCCACCGGCGGCATCCTCACCACGAAGCTGTTCTATGAGCTGAAGAACCGTCCCGAGGTGCGCTATGCCATGGTCACCATGTGCATCGGCGGCGGCATGGGCTTCGCATCCATCTTCGAGCAGTGCAGAAAGGACGGTTGATGAATATGAAGAAAGTTGTTATCGCGGATTCCATCCGCACCGCATGGGGCAAGCCCGGCGCAGGTCTCGCACCGTTCATTTCCTCCGATTTTTCCGCTAAGATTCTGAATGAGCTGCTGGAGCGCACCGGCGTGGAGGCAACTGCCGTGGATCAGGTGGTCTTCGGTCAGGCGCATCCCTCTACCATGCCCAACAACATCGGCCACTACGCATGGCTGAAGGCCGGTCTTCCCGTGGAAGTTCCCGGCTATACCGTCCAGAGCTATAGCGGCTCTGCACTGCAGGCACTGCGCAACTGCTATTATCTGATTGCTACCGGCAACGAGGAAATCTGCGTGGCCGGCGGCGCGGACAGCTATTCCGCAGCACCCTTCGTTCTGCGTGATGTCCGCAACCATTTCTATCCCCAGCACCGTACCTTCATCGATTCCATCGAGGAGGCGGAACTGTATACCCAACCGGAGCCCATGGGTCGTCAGGAGCAGTACGAGCTGGCTCACGGCGAGACCGTCAGTGCCGAGGCTGTGGCCTATGCGGAGGAGAGTATCGCCAAGGCACAGCATGCCGACTGCGCTGCCCAGATCCTGCCCATCTCCTACGAGGTGCGCAAGAAGGGCACCGTCACTGTAGACAAGGACGAGTGGCTGGCCAAGCCCAACGCTGCCGACAAGGCACTGTCTCCCTATGCCGACGGCGCAGCCGTCACCATGCTCATGAGCGAGGAGAAGGCCACCGAGCTGGGCATTGCTCCCAAGGCTGCCATCTGCGGCTTTGCCGTGGCGGGCTGTGATCCCAAGGTACAGCAAAATTCCGGCGCTCTGGCCGTTCAGAAGCTGCTGAAGAATAAGGGCCTCACCATGGACGACATCGCCGTCATCGAGATTATTGAGAACAGCGCACAGGATGTGCTGGACACCGTGAGGACCCTGGGCGGCAGCGCAAAGGTCAACCCCATGGGCGGCGCACTGGCTTACGGCAAGAACGACGGTGCCGAGGGTCTCATCATGCTGATGCGTCTGGTGGATTCCCTGCAGGCAGGGGAGAAGGGCATTCTCTGCACCTACAGCGCCGGCGGTCAGGGCATGGCCGCACTGGTGGAGAAATAACCAAAAGGGGAGGCCGGGACATGACCTTGTGGGAAGAGATTAAGCTGCAGGAGGCGGAGATCATCCGTGTTCGCCGCGACCTGCACCAGATCCCTGAGTTGGGCATGCAGGAGAAAAAGACTACCCAGTACATCCGTGATGCACTGCAGGACTATCCTGTGGAGATTCGGGAAATCGGGCTTGAAACCGGCCTTTGTGTTCTCATCCGGGGCGAGCATCCTGGGCACACCATCTCCCTGCGAGCGGATGTCGATGCCCTCCCACTGGAGGAGGAATCCGGACTGCCCTTTGCTTCTCAGCACCCGGGCTGCTTCCACGCCTGCGGCCATGATCTGCATACCACTATGGCCATCTTTGCGGCCCGCTGGCTCAGCACCCATAAAGAGAAACTCAACGGCAATGTCTGGATATATTTTCAGCCTGCGGAGGAAACGCTGTGGGGCTCCCGAAAAATGATTGAGGCCGGCTGTTTGAAGCTGGAGCCCAGGCCGGAGAGTATCCTGATGATGCATACATACACGCCGTTGGAGAGTGGACGCTTCGGCTTCATCAAAGGCCCCTCCAATTGCAGCTCCGATAATATGCGCATCACCGTCAGAAGTGCCGGCGGACACGGCGCATTCCCTCAGCGCTGCGGCGACACGGTATTGGCCGCCGGTACGCTGGTGGGACAGCTGCAGATGGCGGTTTCCCGGGATAACGATTGTATGCGCCCTGCTGTCATGTCCATAGGCAGTATCCACGGAGGAACCGCTGCCAATGTAATACCGGCAGAAGTGGTGATGTTGGGAACGCTCCGAACGCTGCACCCGGAAAGTCACGAGACTATTAAAAATTCCATCCGGCGCATCAGCGAAAGCGTCTGTACTGCGCTGCGTACGGAATGTACCGTGGAATTTTTGGAACCGTCTGTTCCCAGCGTGTATAATGACCCGGCCATCATTGACCGGGCAGAGGCGGCGGTCCGCAAGCTCTTTGGAGAGGAAGCTGTTTACTATATGCCTGCTCCCTCCAACGGCTCGGAGGACTTTGCAAATTATCTGCAGCAAATTCCTGGTGCAATCGTGCGGCTGGGTACACAGAATCCCGAAGATCCCCAGACGGCTCTGGGTCAGCACGCGGCTGCCGTCCGTTTCGACGAGAAAGGACTTCCCATGGGCGTGGCTTTCCTGTGCCAGTATGTACTGAATACTCTGGCTGCGGACTGAACCGGGCTGCTTTGTAAAACGGTAACAACACAAAACACTGCAGGAGGAACTGCTGTTATGTATGGCTATTTGGAAAACAAGAAGGAGTCTGTCTCCTTTGACGATGTGGCGGCGCTGATCCACCGCCACATTGCCGACAACGACTGGAAAAGCGTGCTGCTGCTGCCGCCGGACATCACCCGCTCCCACTCCGGTGCCGGATTCATCACCGCACGTTACTATGAGGAACTCACCGGCCGGGACTGCGCTGTGAAGGTCATGCCCGCGCTGGGCACCCACCTGCCCATGCAGGAAGCAGAGCTGCGGGAGATGTTCGGTGATACGATTCCCATGGACGCCTATCTCGTTCACGATTTCCGTGAATCCATCGCAGCTGTGGGCACTGTCCCCGGCGAATTTATCGGCGAGGTCTCTGAGGGACTGTTCAAGGAAGATGTGACGGTTTCCGTCAACAGGGAACTGCTCAGCGGCAAGTATGACGCCATCCTCTCTATCGGTCAGGTGGTGCCTCATGAAATCGCAGGCTTTGCAGGCTACACTAAGAATCTGGTGGTTGGCTGCGGCGGCGGTGAGATGATCAACGTCAGCCACTTCCTGGGCGTGTTCTACGGACGCCACCGCATTGTGGGTGAGGTGGATACACCGCCTCGCCGCCTGTTCGACTATGCACAGAAGCACATGCTGGACGCCCTGCCCCTGACCTTCATCCTTACGGTCATGGACCAGCGGGACGGAGCCGACATCTATAAGGGCGTGTTCATCGGCAAGGAGCGGGATGCCTTCGAGGCAGCTGTGGCTCTCAGCCGAGAGGTGAACATCAACCATGTGGAGCGCCCGGTGAAAAAGTGTGTGGTCTGGATGGACCCCCACAGCTACCATTCCACCTGGGTCACCAACAAGGCCATCTATCGCACCCAGAAGATGGTGGCGGAGGACGGCGAGATCATCGTCATTGCCCCTGGCGTTCATACCTTCGGTGAGAACGATCTGGCAGATCAGGCCATCCGGAAATACGGCTACCGCCCTCGTGAGGAGATGCTGCAGCTGTACCGAAACGACCCACTGCTCAGCAGCAACATGTCTCTGGCAGGTCATTTGATCCGCAGCGTGCCCAGTCTCAATACCAAGCTGACCTATTGCACCGATAAGCTCACCCGCGAGGAAGTGGAGCACGCCGGTTTCTGCCATATGAGCGTGGCGGAGGCGCTGGAGGCCTATCCCTGTGAGGACTGGAAAACCGGCTGGAAGACACTGCCCAACGGAGAAGAGATCTACTTTGTCCGGAACGCTGCCCTGGGTCTGTGGCAGTATGATGGAGAATAATCATAGAAAGACGAGGTTTTCAACATGAAAAAGTGTACTGTTGTGGGCGGCGGCGCCATGGGGCGTCAGATCGCCCTGAATACCGCTATCCATGGCTATGATGTCATCGTCTGCGAGAGCTTTGCCCCTGCACGGGAGAGTCTCGAGGCGTGGAAGGAAGAGTATCTGGCCGGGCGCATTGCCAAGGGTCGTATGACCGCAGAGCAGGTGGCTGACATCAAGGCTCGCTTCTCCGTTACCGACGATCTGGAAGCCGCCTGCAAGGAGGCTGACATCGTCATCGAGGCCATCATCGAGGATAAGCAGGCCAAGACCGACCTTCTGGGCAAGGTCAGCCGTCTGACCCGTCCCGACACCATCATCGCCACCAATTCCAGCTTCATGGTGTCCTCCACCTTCGCAGGTGTTGTGGAGCATCCGGAGCGTCTTGCCAACCTGCACTACTTCATGCCCGCTCTGGTGATGAAGCTGGTAGAGGTGGTCAAGGGTGACCATACCTCTCAGGAGACGGTGGACAAGCTGATGGAGTTCGGCCGCAGCACCGGAAAGACTCCCGCTCTGGTGAAGAAGGAAGAGGATGGCTTCATTGTCAACAACATCCTGAAGGTCATCAAGGAAGAGGCCTACCGTCTGGTGGGCGAGGGCGTCTGCTCTCTGGAGGATCTGGACAAGGCAGTGGAGCTGGGTCTGGGCCATCCCATGGGACCCTTCAAGCTGGACGACATGAGCGGCATCGATGTGCGCTACAATGTCCTCAAGCGCCGCTATGAGGAGACAGGCATCAAGTCTCCTGGCTTTGACATGATCGCAGAGCTGTACGAACAGGGGCGTTACGGTAAGAAGACGAAGCACGGTTTCTACGATTACGAGTAATAGGGGGACATTGCATGAAACGAAACGCCGCACTGCTGCTGGCGCTGCTGATGTTGCTCCTGTGTTCCTGCTCTGACAGTGCAACCGGGACGGAACAACCTGGAGCATCGCAGTCCGGCGTAAAGCTGCCTGAAGTAGCAGAACCTGGATCCAGAGCCTCTGTACTGGATGGAAAGAAAATTATTTTCGTGGGCTGTTCCTATACTTATTACGGAGGAGTAGTCATTAAAGACGATTACTACATACATTCTCAGGAGAAACGAGCCGACGATCAGGGGTATTTCTACCAGCTTTGCAAAGCTAATGGCGCAGACGTTTCTGTAATGGACTGGTGCTATGGCGGCCACGATCTGACAGATCTGTTTGATGGTCATTGTGATGCCAATGACAATAATGTTGAAAAGGGACACGATCATGCAGCGGATCTGATCGACAGGTATTATGACTATGTGGTGCTGCAGGAGATAAAAGTTCCGGAATCTTGGACTGCTGAGCAGTACCATGCCAATGTCAAGGGCGTTATGGACCTGTTCCGCGCAGCAAATCCGGAAACTGAATTCCTTTATGTGATCCATGATGGCGTTTATACCGGAAACTATCCTGCTGGTTGGAAGGAGTCTGTTAAGCTGATTCAGGAAGAGGGTGCCAAAATCGTGGACTGGGGCACCTTGGTGTGGGATGTGTGGAATGGGCATGTGGTTGTGCCGGGAACAGATACGGCATACAACAAGAGCAGCTTTATTGTGTCTCGCAACAGCAGTGATGGCTACCATCCCAATTTGCTTTCTGGTTACCTCAGTGCCCTGATGACTTACTGTGCCATTACTGGTGAGACGGCTGTTGGGCAGCCAAGCGAGTTTTACAATGATACGGAAGCCAATGCGTATTTTGATGTGGAGCGATTCCGGATCGCGGAGTACTGGTGGGATAATCCCAATACGGAAGCCGACGAGCGTAAAACGAACTTTGTGGAGATATTCGAATCGGAAGCCGATCTGAAGGGACTGCAAGCGTTGGCGGATGAATATCTTTCCGAAGAATGTAAACTCAATACAGAGTACATGGTGACATTCCGCGAACCGGATGGAGGTGTCATCAGCAGCAAGACCTATCTCTATGGTGACAAGGTAGCGGCTCCCATTAAGTCGGGAGGGGCCTTTGTCGGCTGGGATAAGGAAATTGTCCGCTGTGCCGGAGAGACTGTTTATACCGCTGTATATCAATAACCGGAATGCTTTGGGTTGCAGGCAACTATGGAGCATAAGAGCGATATTTGTTCGTTGTGTAAGATTCTGTGGCCCGTGCGGGTGACCTCCGCCTGCATGGAGCCCTGACATAGGATCAGTGCGCAGAGCTTCGGAAGATGGGAAGCCGGAGCTCTGCGCACTGCATCCGGGAAAGAGGACGATTATAATGAAAAGCAATTATCAGCATAAATTTGTCAGCGCCGAGACTGCGGCTAAGGCTGTACAGCCCGGTGACTGGGTGGACTATGGCTTCGGCGCCGGATTCCCGGAGCTGATGGACAAGGCGCTGGCAGCCCGGAAGGACGAGCTGCGGGATGTGAAGATCCGCGGCGGTCTGGTGATCCGCCCCCGCATTGAGGTGGTGGAGTGCGACCCGGAGCAGAGCGCATTTTCTTACTACAGCTGGCACATCGGCGACTATGAGCGCAAGCTCCAGAGCCGGGGTCTGGTGCGCTTCCTGCCCATGATCCTCCGGTCCCTGCCGGACCTGTACCGCAATCACATCCGGGTGGACGTGGCCTTTGTGCCGGTGTCCCGACCCGATGAGAACGGCTACTGCGGTCTGGGCATCGGCTGCTACGCATGGCGCACCATCTTTGAAAATGCCCGCACCGTTATCTTTGAGATCAACGAGCATTATCCCCGGCTGCAGGGTGTGGACGGCTCTCATCGTGTCCACCTGTCCGAGGCCGATTACATCGTGGAGGGTCAGCATGACCCGCTGCCTCTGCGTACCTATCGCGATCCTTCTCCCATCGACATGGAGATCGCAAAGCATGTCCTGAAGGAAATTCCCGACGGTGCCACCCTGTCTCTGGGCGTGGGCGGCGTGCCCTTCACCGTGGCCCGGATGCTGGCGGAGTCCGACCTTACCGACCTTGGCTGCTGGACCGGCACCATCAGCGATGCCTTTATGGAGTTGTACCGCGCCGGCAAGCTCACTGGCCGCCGCAAGGAGATCGACAACGGCCTTGCCACATGGAATCTGGCCATGGGCTCTCAGGAGCTGTACGACTGGCTGGACGCGGAGCCGCAGCTGTTCCATCCCGGCGATGTGGACTATGTCCATTCTCCTGATCGCATGAGTAAAATCAGCAATTTTATCGCTATCATGGGTGGCGTGCAGCTGGACCTGATGGGTCAGGAGAACGCCGAATCCGCCGGTACCCGTCAGCTGTCCGGCATCGGCGGTCAGCTGGACTTTCTGGAGGGCGCCTACCGTTCCAAGGGCGGCAAGGGCTTCATCTGCCTGAACTCCGCCCGTAAGGACAAGGAAGGCAACCTCAAGAGTAACATCGTGCCCTTTATCCCTGGCGGCAGCACCGTTTCCGCACCCCGCACCATGATCCAGTATGTGGCCACGGAGTACGGCGTTGCCAAACTCTCCGGCCTTTCTCTGCTGGAGCGTGCCGAGGCTATGGCCTCTGTGGCGCACCCTCAGTTCCGTGAGGAGCTGCTGCGCTACGCGTACGAAAACTTTCGCTGATCTGCAAATAGTATTTTGACGAAGAGGGGCATTGAACATGAAAAAGCTGGAAAATGTATCGTACGGGCTGCATCCCGATCAGATCATGGACATCTATCTGCCGGACACGGCGGATTTCACTACGTTTGTGTATTTCCATGGCGGCGGCTTTGAGATCACTGGCGCCACCAAGACCAAGGGCGAGTTCATGGCTGCGTATCTGGCAGAGCACGGCATTGCCGTGGTCTGCGTGGAATACCGCAAATATCCGGAGGCTGCCTATCCCGATTTTATCCGGGACTGTGCGGCAGCCACCGCATGGGCGCATCAGCACATGCCTGAATACGGCGGCAGCGGCAAGCTCTTTGTAGGCGGCAGCTCCGCCGGCGGCTACGCATCCATGATGCTGTGTTTCGATAAGCGTTGGCTGGCGGCCTATAAGCTACCGGCAGATGCCATTGTGGGCTATCTTCACGATGCCGGCCAACCCACTACGCATTTCAATGTGCTGCGGGAGCGGGGCGTGGACTCCCGCCGTGTCATCGTAGATGATGCGGCGCCTCTGTATCACATCGGCGAGGCGGCAGAATATCCGCCCATGCATTTCGTGGTGGCTGACGATGACATCGCCAACCGCTATGAGCAGACTATGCTGGTGCTGGGCACTCTGAAGCATCTGGGCTACGATATGTCCCGGGTGTCTCATCAGGTGATGCACAGCAAGCATTGCCGGTATGTCCGGGAGCTGGACGAGAATGGAGAGAGTGTTTTCGGCAAGCTGGCTCTGGACTATTTCATCACTCTGTAAGCGCTGCGGCAATCCTAACGGCCTGCTGCAGTGCATGAAAGGATTGCTGTTATGGCAGATTTTATTCGGGAAACCCGTGCCATTGAGCTCATGCCGGATGAACAAATCCGGCAGGGGATTCAGGAGCGGCTGCAAGGGCTGGATAGCCCGCCGGAGAGCATGATGCTGATCTGGCGCAGAGAACAGATGGAGTATTTACTGGAGATTGTGATAGAAGGAACGACACAGCAGCTGACCGTAGGCCGCATCGGTGTTTTTGAGTACGATGCGCTGAACCGATTGGCCATTGCAGGGAGGAGGCTTTACTTCCGCCTGCGTAAGGAGTTTCCCACCCTACAGAGGAAATTGAGCCGATATCAATACCAGACGCTTCGATGACTTTTGAAGGTTTACACTAAATTGAAATGGCAAACTTCTAAAGAATAATCCCAGTCTTGCTCTTGCGAATGGGCACTATACCAGAGAAGTTTGAATTCACATAGGCTCTTTTCATTTCTCCTTAGAAGACTGTCGTATGGGTGCGAGGCACGGGGGTGCTATCCATACGACAGTCTTCGCTATCTACGGATATTGATATGGTAGGATATTGAACTTCGTTGGCAACGTTATCACGGCGTTCCTCGACCTTTAATGAAATAGTAAAATGACAATTATTTGTTGGCTGAGTAAAGCCTTGGCTTGCATCTGGAGAATTGCTTAAGATTACAAAGCAAAACAACTCGAGGCTTGTTAACTCCTTATTTGTATGCCTTGTTCATAGAATGTTTACAGAACAAATGTTCTAAACTGCTTGCAAAAGAAAAAGGCCTGTGATAAAATGTACATACCTTGAAAGAGGCGCTTTCCGTTTTGTCGCCACTATGTGGCGGGAGTTAAAGAAACCAACAATTTAATACTTTATTTCTGTTGAACCCCTTGCGCCAATACGGGCTAATCCCCAGTGTTGGCAACATAATTCGGGGCAACGTCCCCAAGAAAGGACCATAGAGTTATGAGAAAGGTTATCAACGGAAAGAAGTATGATACGAGCACGGCGGCTTCCTTGGCGTATTATTCCAATGGCGAACATGGATTGTACGAGGTGTACGAAGTGCTGTATCGCAAGGCAACGGGTGAATTTTTTCTGCACCACGGACATGGAGGACTGGCCTGCTTTGTTTGGCCTTGCCATCCTCGTGGACGGAAGGATCTCCAGTGCATTACCCCGATGACGGAAAGCGAAGCACGCCGGTGGTGCGAAGAACGCTGCGATGGTGATACCTACGAGCGTATCTTTGGTCTGGTTACGGAGTAAAAAATTCACACAGAAAGCCCTGCTGCAAAATTTCTGCAGCAGGGCTTTCTGCTGGTGCGCCCGGCATAGGCGATAACTTGGTGGTGAAAGTCCACTGCGGGCACGGTAGCAGGAACCGCTATCCGAAGGCAAGGGAGTTTACCGCGAGGTGGAATCTGAAGGAAGCTGGATGTGGAGGCTGAGAAGTGTCGCCGAAGCTCACCCTTAAATTAACAAGATAAAAGAGACTGCAGATTCGCTAACTGTTCCAACGCTTCTGGAATCGCAACTATACTCGCGATTATCGCCTAAGTAAAACAATTCGTTTTCGGGTACGTGATAGACGCCGTTACCATAGGTAATTGTCTCAACTGGTAGATACTCTTCTGCAAGCAAGATGCCATTGACATATACATTGCCATCATAGATGGTTACAACTTGCTCGCCTACAGCAATGATGCGTTTTACCAAATTCTCTTTGGCTGAAATCAAAACAATATCACCTGCTGCTGGATCACGGAAACTTCGGATGAACACGTGAAAACTGTTGGCTTTTATTGTGGGCTCCATGGAGGTGCTTGGAACAAAGCCGATCCGTATAAATGTGCGTAAGAACAGACCTAAAGCAACGCCAAGTAAGATGGCCTGCCATGTTGCTAATGGTTGGCCACGTTTGGAGGCACGCTTTCGTTTTCTTGCAGTCTGCGTGTAGGTATCATCGGTCGTTGACAATTTCAAATCGATTTACTTCCTTTCTGCTGTATCAGTTATTATTCGGGAGGTTTGATAGTGGCTGACAGTATAGGTCGTTCTGGCTTATATGTATCCAAACCTAACTTTGCCAACAGTTGTCGCCATGTAACGACTTCGTTCAGCCTACATATCGTTTGCCAGACCGGAACATCTTTTTTTCTACACATATTGTAGTGACCTTCACTGGTACATTTGATACGTCGAAATTCCTCAATAAACTGAGCGTTCCACTTATCACGGTCTTCTAAGCTGTACTTTGGCTTGAATTCTGGTGTGTCAGGCAGCGGATAATACTGATCACGGAATTCTTTGGCCGTCATATCAAAGCGGTTTTTGATTGTAGGATGCGAGGGAAGTCCGGCACGATTAAAATCGCATAATCTGAGATGACCATGCTCGGCCACAAATTGATCGCATACGTCAAATATGGCAGCCTCAGACCATGTTGCAAATGGAAGTTCATTCAGACAGAGCTGCAGACCAGCAATGATGTCCTCCTTCCGTTGTTTCCCGATACGGGAACTTTCTATAATTTTGATGGCTTCTTGTAGGGCTATTTTTCTCGTCATATCATTGATGTCCTTTCTCTTTGGACATCGGAAGATCATCGGTACACCATAGGTGGAAAAACGCACAGGCTGGGTGATATCAAAATTATCAATGGCCTTGATGAGACCGACGCAGCCTACCTGAAAGAGGTCGTCTGCGTTTTCGCCGCGGCTTGCAAATTTCTGGATCACAGACAGAACCAGGCGAAGATTTCCTTCGATCAGTGTGCGTCTGGCCTCCTGATCTCCGCTTTTGGTGCGGCGCAGCAGCTCCATGGTTTCCTCGTTTTTCAGGACTTTCAGCTTTGCGGTATTGACGCCGCAGATCTCGACCTTTCCCTGCAAAATGACCGCCTCCCGCCTTGAAATTTCTCTTGACTCAGTATGAGCATCCCGACGTTTTCCTATACTGGCGGATTTCGCCGAAACCGGGAAATGCTGCGGTGTATGGGACATTCTGCGGTTTGCATAGAATTTTGCGGGAGGGGATGTGGATGGACTGCAGAATACGGGATATGCGCTGCAAGGAAGTCATCAATATCTGTGATGGCTGTCGACTGGGTTTTGTATCGGATATGGAGGTCAGGCTGCCGGATGGGCAGGTCTGCGCCATCATCGTCTACGGGCCGGGCAGGTTTTTCGGATTGTTCGGCAGGGGAGAGGAATATTACATTCCATGGGAATGTATCCAGCGCATCGGCGACGACATTATTCTGGTCGACAAGCCGTTCCAGCGCCGGGATCCGGTGCTGGAGCACAAACGCCGCCGCAAGTTCTGAACACCGTGTGAAACGGGTGGAAAATTCGGAAAATATACCGAAAATTTGCCTGAATTTTTGTAAAAAGTACTTGCGCCGACGGGAACAATATGGTACTATATTTCAGCATTCCGCATAGCTGCGGACTTTCTGTCTGTGCCGTCATGGTTGGCAGGGAGAATGAAGCAGTTAGAGGTAACAACTAAATTGATTTGGAGGAAAACAAAAATGGCAAATTCTAACGTCGTGTCCATGAAAGCCCTGCTGGAGGCAGGCGTCCACTTCGGTCACCAGACCCGTCGCTGGAACCCCAAGATGGCTCCCTATATCTACACCGAGCGCAACGGCATCTATATCGTTGACCTGCAGAAGACCGTCCGCAAGCTGGAAGAGGCTTACAGCTTCGTCCGCGAGCTGGCTGAGAACGGCCAGACCATCCTGTTCGTCGGCACCAAGAAGCAGGCTCAGGAAGCTATCCGCGAGGAGGCTCTGCGCTGCGGCCAGTACTATGTCAACGCTCGTTGGCTGGGCGGCATGATGACCAACTTCAAGACCATGCGTACCCGCGTTGACCGTCTGAACCAGCTGAAGGCCATGCAGGAGGACGGCACCTTCGATATGCTGCCCAAGAAGGAAGTCATGAAGCTGCTGGGCGAGATCGAGAAGCTGGAGAAGTATCTGGGCGGCGTGAAGGAAATGAAGACCCTGCCCGGCGCTCTGTTCATCGTTGACACCCGCAAGGAGCGCAACGCCATCGCTGAGGCTCACAAGCTGGGCATCCCCGTTGTGGCCATCGCCGATACCAACTGCGATCCCGACGAGATCGACTATGTCATCCCCGGCAACGACGACGCTATCCGCGCCATCAAGCTGATCTCCTCTGTTATGGCCAATGCTGTGCTGGAAGGCAAGCAGGGCGAGCAGCTGGAAGATGTTGCTGAGGTCACCGAGTAATCAACTTATATACTCTGGACATCTCGCTCCGTGAGAATGGGTGAGGATGGCCGATACTTGAATAATGGAGGAATTTGAAAATGGCTTTTACTGCAGCTGATGTTAAGAACCTGCGCGAAATGACCGGCGTTGGCATGATGGATTGCAAGAAGGCTCTGGCTGAGACTGATGGCAACATCGAGAAGGCTATCGAGTATCTGCGCGAAAAGGGTCTGGCCGCTTCCCAGAAGAAGGCTGGCCGTATTGCTGCTGAGGGCATGGCTCTGTCCACCATCATCGATGGTGTCGGTGTCGTGGTCGAGGTCAATGCTGAGACCGACTTCGTCGGCAAGAACGAGAAGTTCGTCAATTTCGTCAAGGGTGTTGCCGCTACCGTCGCCAAGGAGAATCCCGCTGATCTGGATGCTCTGATGGCCTGCAAGTATGCTGATACCGACCTGACCGTCGAGCAGCAGCAGCAGGAGATGGTGCTGGTCATCGGTGAGAACATCAAGGTTCGTCGTTTCGCCCGCTTTGCTGAGGGCACTCCCGTTTCCTATGTCCACGCCGGCGGCAAGATCGGCGTGCTGGTGATCCTGGACACCGACCTGACCGCTGAGCAGGTTGAGGAGTGCGGCAAGGACGTCGCCATGCAGATCGCTGCTCTGAATCCCCGTTTCTGGGACAAGAGCCAGGTCACCGAGGAAGTCCTGGAGACCGAGAAGAAGATCATGATGGCTCAGATGGCCAACGATCCCAAGATGGCCGGCAAGCCTGAGCAGGTTCGCGAGAAGATCGTCATGGGCAAGCTGAACAAGTTCTATTCCGAGAACTGCCTGCTGCAGCAGGAGTTCGTTAAGGACAACAGCCTGACCGTTGAGAAGTATATCGCCGGTGTCGCCAAGACTCTGGGCGGCAAGATCGCCTTCAAGGATGCTGTCCGCTTTGAGAAGGGTGAAGGCATCGAGAAGAAGCAGGAGAACTTCGCAGCTGAGATCGCTGCCATGGTGAAGTAATAGCTTCCAATTGGGTGAACGAAAAATTCCGAGGCAAATTTTGCCTCGGAATTTTTTTATCAGCACCACAGCGCCTTGTAATCTAAAGCGATGGCTGTTATAATATATTGTGATTGTTTATACCATTCGATCGTTAGAGGTATCATTGTGCTTCAGTATATCCGGAATTTGTTTCAGGAAATGAATATCGATTTTCTGACATCCACATTGCAGCGCTTATTTGCAGTCGTTCTGTGCCTGACGGTGCATGAGACTGCACACGGCTTTGCCGCCTATCTGCTGGGGGACAGGACGGCAAAACAGGAGGGAAGACTATCTCTCAATCCGCTGCGCCATGTGGATCTTGTGGGTCTTGCGCTGCTGTTCACCGCCGGCTTTGGATGGGCGAAGCCTGTGCCGGTGGATCCGCGGCATTTCCGCGATCCGAAGAAAGGAATGGCAGTCACGGCATTGGCCGGACCTGCGTCCAATTTTCTTTTGGCGATGTTGCTGTTGCTTATCTGTAAGGTGATTTACCTTTACTCAAATCCTGGCACCGTTCTGGTCACTGTCTTCTATACCTTGCTGTATGCAGTACAGTTGTCTATCGGATTGGGCCTCTTCAATCTGCTTCCGATCCCGCCACTGGACGGTTCCAAAATTCTGGCTGTGATCCTGCCGGACAGAGTATACTACACACTGATGCGCTACGAGCGCTATGGAATGATCCTTTTGCTGATCCTGTCGCTGACCAATGTGACGGGAGATTGGATCAGCGGGGCCATCTCCGCGGTCTACTCTGCGCTCATCAATCTGATCTTACTGGGGTGAACCATGGAAAACCCGATTTATAAGCTGGAACGCGTCGTACACGACCGAAGCGAGGAAATGCAGGATTTTGAAGGTCCGCTGGATCTGATTCTGTTCCTTCTGGGTAAAAATAAAATGGAGATACAGGACATTTCCATTTCTCTGATTCTGGAGCAGTATCTGGCCTGGCTGGAGCAGCGGCAGAAGATGGATCTGGAGGTGGCCAGTGAGTTTATCACCATGGCGTCCCATCTGATGTACATCAAGACCCGGATGCTGCTTTCTCTGGAGGATGAAGAGGTCCAGTCGGAGATGGATTCTCTGATCAAGTCTCTGGAAGAGCGCCGCCGTAACGAGAGCTATGGCCGCATCAAGATGATGGCCAAGCGGCTGGAACCCATGAGCGAGTTCGGCCGCAATATCGAGACCCGTATGCCGGAACCGGTGGAGCGGGGAAAGATCTATGAATACAACCATGTGCCGGCGGATCTGATTCTGGCCATCGCTGAGATCCAGAACCGTGCGGAGCGCCGTTTGCCGCCGCCGAAAACGGCATTTGAAGAGATCGTCAAGCGCGAACCGTATCCGGTGGAAAGCAAGGCACGAGAGATCGTTGAGCGGCTGAAGACCGGCGGTATGACACGGTTTTTACTGCTGTTCCGCGGCAACCGCAGCCGCAGTGAGATCGTAGCTACGTTTCTGGCTGTGCTGGAGCTGTGCCGCGCCTGTGTGATCCGCTTGGCCGGATCGGAAACGGACTGCACCGTGAAGCAGGAAAAGGACCTGCCGGATAATCTGACGTTTTAAGGAGATGCCTGAGTGGATACAAAAGATATGAAAGAAATCGAGTCTGCCATTGAAGGCATTCTCTTTGCCTCCGGAGAACCCATCCATGTGGAGCGGATCTGTATGGCGCTGGAAATGGATCGTCCCACAGTGGAGCAGCTGCTGCAGAAGCTGATGGACTATTATGCCTATGAACGCCGCGGCATTCGTCTGCTGCACATTGAGGATACCTGGCAGCTGTGTTCTTCGCCGGATTACGCCGATGCCATCCGCAAGGCATTTGAGATCCGCAAGCCTGCCAAGCTCAGTCAGCCTGCATTGGAGGTGCTTACCATCATTGCGTACTATCAGCCCACGACCCGCGCCTATGTGGATCAGATCCGCGGTGTGGACAGCTCTTATACCATTGGTCTTCTGTTGGATCGCAAGCTGATCGAGGAGTGCGGCCGACTGCAGGTACCGGGTCGCCCCAGACTGTATCGTACTACCCGCCAGTTCCTGCGGGCATTCCATCTGACCAGCCTGGATGATCTGCCTGAGATGCCGGATCTGGCCGGCGACGGCCAGCTTCGTCTGGGTGACGACGGTATGCTGGTGGACCCCGGGACGGATCTGCTGGAGGATGCAGCAACCGAGACGGATTGAAGCGGAGTGCATTTTGAAGAGGGAGGTGATGGGTGATGCTTCTTCTGTGGATACTGGGAATACTTCTTCTGCTGTTCCTGCTGGTTTGCCTGCTGCGGGTAAGGATTCTCATAAAGGCAGACCAGACGCTCACCCTGACTCTTCATATTGGTCCGATTCGTCGTCAGCTCTATCCCGCTGTTAAGGCGAAAGAAGCGAAGGATACAAAAGCAGAGCAGAGGACAGAAACGAAAAAGGCGATTCCCAAACCTGCGCTTTCGGACATCAAGGATGCATACCGTACGCTGAAACCCGCGTTGCTTTGTGCGCTGCACAGTACCCGTCGCGGTATCCGCATTCATCCGCTGGACATCTCTGTAATTTTCGGCGGCAGGGAAGATCCCGCCGGAGCCGCGGAAACCTACGGTTATGCCAGTGCAGCGGTATGGACGGTGATGCCGGCACTGGAACAGCTTCTGACGATCCCGGACCCGCATGTTCATCTGGATATGGACTTTGAGGCAGAGAAACTTCAGCTGCGCGGGGATATCGGCATCGGGATCCGTATCGGGACCCTGCTGATCGTTGTTCTCGGCATAGCGATCCCCGCCATTCGATGGTTATTTAAATACACAAAGAGATCAAACACAGCAAAGCAGCAGCCGCTGCCTGAATCGGCTGCTTAAGAAAGGACGGCATATATGGAAAACAACAAGCTTGACTCCCTGATGCGCTCTACCATGGAGAAGATCCATGAAATGGCAGATACCAATACCATTGTCGGCGAGCCTATTACCACACCGGACGGTGTCACCCTGATCCCTATCTCGAAGATCAGCTTCGGCTTTGGCAGCGGTGGCAGCGATTACGGCAAAAACGCGGCTGACAAGAACTTCGGCGGTGGCAGCGGTGCCGGCGTCAAGATCGATCCTGTGGCATTCCTCGTGATCAAGGATGGCATCACCCGTGTTATGCCTGTGGCCGTACCTCCCATGTCCACGGTGGATCGTGTCATCGACATGGTGCCGGATTTGATGGACAAAGTGGAAAAATATTTCGATAAGAAGAAAGCGAAAGAAGACTTCTGAGCGGGACATACTATGCATCACCAAACGAAAGGTGATGTAATATGCCGACCCGAACATTTCGGTTGCTGACAGCAGTCGTTTCCATAATGATCCTGCTGTTCAGCGTGATTCCCTCAGAGGCGCACGCTGTCACGACCTCTGCCACGGCAGCCATTCTGATGGATGCCGACAGCGGCCGGATCCTGTATGCCCATAACGAGAATGCTCAAATGCTGATCGCATCGACCACAAAGATCCTGACGGCGCTGGTGGCCATTGAAAACGGTCGGCTGTCGGATGTGATTACCGTGACGCGGGAAGCAACGTTGGCAGAAGGTACATCCATGTACCTGAAAGAAGGCGAACAGCTGACATTGGAGACGCTGCTTTACGGGCTTCTCCTGTCTTCGGGGAATGATGCGGCGCTGGCGGTAGCAGAAGGTGTGGCTGGCAGCGTCGATGAATTTGTCGCTCTGATGAACGAAAAAGCGGCAGAGCTGGGTATGACAAATTCTTCTTTTGCCAACCCCAACGGTCTGGACGCAGATGGGCACTATTCCACTGCGCTGGATATGGCGCGTCTTGCCTGTGCCGCCATGGAAAATCCCACACTGATGCGGATCGCATCCACAAGGAGCGTTACTGTGGGCGGCCGTACAATGAACAATCACAACCGCCTTCTGAACACGGTGGAAGGCTGTGTGGGTCTGAAAACCGGCTATACCCGCGCTGCCGGCCGGACACTGGTATCCTGCGCAGAAAGAAACGGCCAGCGTCTGGTGGCTGTGACGCTGCAGGACGGCAACGACTGGGTCGACCATGCGGAGCTGTTCTCCTATGGCTTTACGGCATTCACGGAAAAGACGATGGTTCACAAGGACGGAACGGCGTTGCTGCTACCGGTGATCGACGGTGCTGTGTCATCTGTCGGTGTAATAGCGGCTGAAACACTGTCCTGGCCAATACAGGACGGCGAGGAGCTGCGCGTACAATGGGAGCTTCCGAAAGTTCTGGCGGCGCCGGTAGAACAGAATACTGTTGTCGGACAGGCGGTTCTGCTTCTGGACGGAACGGAGGTACAGAGAACGGCATTGATTTGCGGATCGTCTGTAGCAGCGGCCGGAGCGGAGCTGAAAGAATCGCGGAGCATGGTCGACCGCCTGAGACGGCAAATTGCTTATTGAAGACGAAAGTGAGGGAGCGGATGTGGAAGAACGACTGCAAAAACTGATCGCATCGGCCGGGATCTGCTCCCGTCGTGCGGCAGAGTCATTGATCGCAACCGGCCGCGTACAGATCAACGGCAGAACAGCGCAGTTGGGCGAAAAAGCGGATCTGCAGCACGACACGGTTACAGTGGATGGGCGTGTCGTTGGTCAGCAGGCAGAGTATGTATATCTGATGCTCAACAAGCCCAGAGGATATGTCACAACACTGTCTGACGAAAAGGGCAGAGCCACTGTGGCAGATTTAACACGTGATGTGGGAGAGCGTGTGTTTCCTGTTGGGCGCCTGGATCTGCAGTCGGAAGGGCTCTTGCTGCTGACCAATGACGGTGCGTTGATGCAGAGACTGATCCACCCGAGTTTTGAAGTTTCCAAAACGTATGCCGTTACTGTTGCAGGCGAGATGTCCGGCGCGGCGCAGCGTCTGCGTGCTGTCCGGGAACTGGACGGCGAACCGATCCATCCGGCGCAGATAGATCTCGTGCGGCAGGGAAAAGAGACCGCTGAAATGCTGGTTACCATTCACGAAGGTAAAAATCGCCAGATTCGCCGTATGTGTGAACAGTGCGGATTGTCTGTTAAGCGCCTTTGCAGGATTTCCGAGCATTCACTTACGCTGGGAGATCTTCCTGTCGGCAAATGGCGCTACTTAACAGCGGATGAAATTTTTGCTCTGAAAGGTGAATGATCATAAGCACTGCATTAGGAACAGCTGCCGGATGGCGGCTGTTTTTCATTTTTAAGCGGTTTACAGAAAGAGCTTGCAGGATTGTGCAAAAAATCCTGCAAAAATTATTTGAAAAATACAAAACTTATGATAAAATAAGCTTCGGGTTAATTTATCATTATGCTATCCCGAGGAGGTCTCCTGTATGGCAAAAAACGTACTGCACACGATTGAAAACAATATGCGCAGCTTTTCGAAGGGGCAAAAGAGGATTGCGCAATACATTTTGGAGAACTACGATAAAGCAGCATTTATGACGGCCAGCAAGCTGGGAAAGCTGGTAGGCGTCAGCGAGTCCACAGTGGTGCGATTTGCTTCTGAATTGGGATATGACGGGTATCCCAGCATGCAGCGCGGACTGCAGGATATGATCCGCAGCCGCCTGACCTCCACTCAGCGAATTAAAGCGGCAGGGGACAAGCTTTCCGGACAAGATATTCTGGCGGAAGTGGTGCAGATGGACATTGATAAGCTACGCAAAGTCGTTGATGAGTCCAGCCGCACATCCTTTGAGAGGTCGGCAGAAAAGATCATGAACGCAAAGCGAATTTATATTCTGGGTATTCGCTCATCGTCTTTTCTGGCAGGCTATCTGAACTTCTATCTCCATCTGCTGTTTGAGAATGTGACTCTGGTGGAGAGCAGTGCAGGCGGTGAGATTTTTGAGCAGCTTTTCCGCATTGATGCTGATGATGTGCTGATTGCTATCAGCTTCCCGCGATATTCCCAGATCACGATGAATGCAGTCAAGTTCGCCCGTGATCGCGGAGCGACCATTGTTGCGATTACTGATAATGAGTTGTCACCCCTGCACCAGATGGCAAATGTATCTTTGCTGGCTCCCTGCGAAATGATTTCCTTTGTGGACTCTATGGTGGCTCCCATGTCTACGATCAATGCGCTTTTGGTTTCTTTGGGCAATCGTCTGGGGGCAGACATTTCTTCCACCTTCACAGATCTGGAAGCGATTTGGAATGATTACGGTGTTTTCAAGAGGGCAGATGATGAGTAAGCAGATCCTTGTTATTGGCGGAGGTGCGGCAGGCATGATGGCAGCCATCACGGCTGCTGAGTGCGGCGCGTCTGTTACACTGCTGGAACCCAACGAGCGACTGGGAAAGAAACTGAATATCACAGGCAAGGGTCGCTGTAATGTCACAAATTGTGCCAATTTAGAAGAATTGCTGGCTCATGTTGCCAAAAACGGTCGGTTTCTGTACAGCGCATTTTCCCGCTTTGACGGACATGATGCCATGGCGTTTTTTGAAGGTATTGGCGTTCCGTTGAAGGTAGAGAGGGGAAACCGTGTTTTCCCGGTTTCGGATCGGTCCTTTGATGTCAGCGGTGCCCTGGAGCGCAGAATGCGCACGCTGGGAGTGCGCTGGATACGGGATCGAGTGCTGTCTCTTGCTTTGCGCGAAGGGCGTATTATCGGCGCTATGGGCGAAAAAGGGGAGTACTCTGCGGATGCGGTCATTATCGCTACCGGTGGCATTTCGTATCCCGCCACTGGCTCTACCGGTGATGGATACTGTATGGCGCAGGAGGCAGGACATACCGTTGTAAAGCCGACAGCTTCTCTGGTGCCTCTGGTCAGCGATGATCCGGCTTGTCCGGCTATGCAGGGACTTGCATTGAAGAATGTCCGGCTTACAGTTCGCAATCAGAAGAAAGCTGTCTTTGAAGATTTTGGCGAACTGTTGTTTACCCATTTTGGGCTTTCTGGACCACTGATTTTATCAGCCAGTGCCCATATGCGCGATTTTGTAAAGAATCAGTATGTTCTTTCCATTGATCTCAAGCCGGCGCTGGACGAGAAGAAACTGGAAGCCCGGCTTCTGCGTGATATGGAGGAACGAAAGAACCAGAACTTCACTGCGCTGCTGGGCGGACTTGTGCCTCACAGCATGGTTCCGGTGCTGGCAGAGCGATGCGGTGTCAGTGGAGACACTAAGATCCACTCTGTGACCAGAGAACAGCGCCGCCGGTTGACAGCCATCCTCAAACAGTTTGAGATAGCTGTCAGCGGTACAAGACCAATTGCGGAAGCAATCATCACTTCCGGCGGCATAAAAACCGGCGAAATTAATCCAAATACCATGGAATCAAAGCGTGTAAAGGGACTTTACTTTGCGGGTGAAGTGCTGGATACAGATGCTTATACAGGCGGATTCAATCTGCAGATCGCCTGGGCAACTGGTAGGGCGGCAGGAGAGGCTGCTGCAAAAGCAGAAAACGAATAAACAAGAAAGAATCGAGGGAATCCATGAATTATATCAGTGTTGCCATTGACGGCCCTTCTGGTGCTGGCAAAAGTACGCTGGCAAAAGATATCGCTGCGCATTTGAATTATTTGTATGTCGATACCGGCGCCATTTACCGTACGATCGGCTATTATGTTCTGTGCAAGCGGATCGATCCTGCCTGTGAAAAAGATGTGGAAGATGTCCTCCCACAGGTAGACATCAAAATGTCATATGGCGATGATGGCCTTCAGCATATGTATCTGAACGGTCAGGATGTGACCAAGGAGATCCGTTTGCCAGAGGTGTCCCGCTATGCATCCTGCGTGTCCGCGCATCCGACGGTCAGGACGTTCTTGTTAGAGATGCAGCGTCAGCTGGCCAGAGACAATCATGTGATCATGGACGGACGGGACATCGGCACTGTGGTTTTGCCGGACGCGCAGGTCAAAATTTATCTGACTGCTTCGCTGGAAGCACGGGCATACCGCCGGTGGCGTGAACTGGAGCAGCGGGGAACCCCGCAGCCCTATGAAACTGTCCTTGCGGATATTCAGACCCGTGACCATAATGATACGAATCGCGCCGTGGCGCCTCTGCGTCAGGCCGAGGATGCTGTCCGGCTTGATACGACAGAAATGAATTTTCAACAGAGTCGCGATGCGCTTTTGCGCATCATTTGTGAGAAGGTGGATGCATGAATCGCTTGTTTCGGATCGCCTATCGGGTTTTGGGGCCGATCCTCAGGTGGATGTTTCGGCTGGACGTTCAGGGAATGGAAACGCTGCCCAGCGGTGGTGTTCTGCTGTGTCCCAACCATTCCAGCAACTGGGATCCCGTTTTGATGCTGGTGGCATTGCCTGTTGATTATCGGCTGCATTGCATGGCGAAGGATTCACTCTTTCGGATTCCGGTTCTGTCGCAGATTATCCGTCATTTCGGCGGCTTCCCGGTAGCGCGCGGACATTCGGATATCCAGGCTGTCAAAACGGCTCTGAAGGTCATCAAAGATGGGGATAACCTGATGATTTTCCCGGAAGGAACACGCGTGGAATACGAAGGAGAAGTACAGGCCAAGGGTGGCGTTGCTATGATCGC
Organism: uncultured Oscillibacter sp.; assembly: GCA_964593575.1. Lineage (GTDB taxonomy): Bacteria > Bacillota > Clostridia > Oscillospirales > Oscillospiraceae > Oscillibacter. Next base: position 26,773 of record CAZQJD010000001.1, on the reverse strand, counting down.
CACCCGTACCGGAGCGAAAATCATTCCGGTGTTCATTTCCGGAGAGAAGAAGCTTTTCCGGAAGACCAGAATTGTTTTTGGTGAGCAGTATACACCCGCCTACGCCGGCCGCAAGCCTACAGTAGAGGAGAATCAAGCCATCGCTTCTGAGATTCTGGAGCGCGCCTACGCACTGGGGAGGGAAGACGCATGAAGGTGATTCTTGCGGCGTCTGCTGGATTTTGCTATGGTGTGGAACGAGCTGTTGAGCTGGCACACAAAACCGCCAGAGAATACGGCGGCTGCCGGATGCTGGGGGATCTGATCCATAACGCTCATGTAGTGGATGATCTGAGCCGCAAAGGTGTTCGAAAGGTTACAGACATAGGAACGCTTCAGGCTGGTGATACGGTGTTGATCCGTTCCCATGGTGAACTGAAAAATGTACTGGATGAGCTGGAGAACAGGGGTGTTCGCTGCGTCAATGCCACGTGTCCAAACGTTATGCGGATACAGCGTTTGGTGGCTGAAGCAGATGCTCAGGGACGCCGTTCTCTGATCATTGGCGATCCCCAACATCCGGAAGTGATGGGGGTTGCCAGCTGGTGCGATGAGCCGCTGATTTTGGCGACTCCCGCCGAAGTGCAGGATTGGCTGGGAAGAGCGCCGGAGAACCGCCATGTTCCAGTAACGGTGGTGGCGCAGACCACCTGTATTCGTGAACTTTTTGAAACTTCTTCTAAAATCATAAAAAAAGAGTGTACAAACGCGAAAATCTTTGATACAATATGCAATGCTACGCATAAGCGTCAGTCAGAAGCTGCAAAGATCGCAGCCTCTGTTGACGTGATGGTCGTGGTTGGAGACCGAAAGAGCGCAAACACCAAACATTTGACGGAGATTTGCTCAGAGAGATGTCCCCGTGTCTTTCAGATCGAAAGCGCGGACGAACTCTCGCCGGACTGGTTCAATGGTTGCTGTACTGCGGGTCTGACGGCCGGCGCATCCACGCCTGCGGGCATTATTAAGGAGGTATATGCAACCATGAGTGAAGAAATCAGAGCGGCCGAGGGCAGAGAAGAGTCCTTCGAGGAATTGTTGAATCAGTCTTTCAAAACTTTAAATACCGGTGAAAAGGTGACCGGCATTGTTACCGCCATCACCGCTACCGAGGTGCAGGTGGACGTGGGTGCCAAGCAGGCTGCTTACATCAAGTTCAGCGAACTGACTGATGATCCCACCGCCAAGCCCGAGGATATTGTCAGCGTTGGTGACGAGATCGAGACTTACATCGTTCGCGTCAATGACGTTGAAGGTTATGCCGAGCTTTCCAAGAAGCGTCTGGATGCTGTCAAGGTTTGGGAGAACATCGAGAAAGCTGTCGAGGAGAAGACCATCCTGGAAGGCACCGTTACCGAGGAGAACAAGGGCGGTATCGTTGTTTCTGTCAAGGGTGTCCGCGTGTTCGTTCCCGCTTCTCAGAGCGGTCTGCCCCGTGGCGCGGAGCTGTCTTCTATGATCAAGGAGAAGGTCAAGCTGCGCATTACCGAGGTCAACCGTGCACGTCGCCGTGTGGTCGGTTCCATCCGTGCTGTCCAGTTTGAGGAGCGTCAGGCTGCTCAGGCTGAGATCTGGAACAGCATTGAGGAAGGCAAGCGTTACACCGGTACCGTCAAGTCTATGACTTCCTATGGTGTCTTTGTTGACATCGGCGGTGTTGACGGCATGGTTCACATCTCTGAGCTGAGCTGGAGCCGCATCAAGAATCCCGCAGAGGTCTGCAAGGTTGGCGACACTCTGGAAGTGTACGTCATCTCCTTCGACGCAGAGAAGCGCAAGATCTCTCTGGGTGTCAAGGATCACGGCGTGGATCCCTGGCAGTCCTTTGTTAACCAGTATGCTGTTGGCGATACCGCACCTGTGAAGATTGTCAAGCTGATGACCTTCGGTGCTTTCGCCGAGGTCGTTCCCGGTGTGGATGGTTTGATCCATATTTCTCAGATCGCTGATCGCCGCATTGAGAAGCCTGAGGATGCTCTGTCCGAGGGCCAGGTCGTTGAGGCGAAGATCATTGCTATCGACGAAGAGAAGAAGAAGATCTCCCTGTCCATCCGCGCTCTGCTGGCTCCTGCTGCAGAGGAGGATGTGGCTGAGGAAGCTACCACTGAGGTTGAGTAAGCTACGATCCTGAAATGGGGCAGACATTTGTCTGCCCCATTATTTTTTTATTATACCGGAATCGGATTTTAAATGATTAAATGACATTAATTTCTTGATGTGACAATTGCAAAAACCGCAGCGTTGTGTTAGAATGTTAACAATCTCATTGATCACTTCAATTTCGGAGGAAATTTCATGGATTTTCGGGCAGAGTATGAAAAGAAACTGACCACTGCTGCCGAGGCTGTTAAGGCTGTCAAAAGCGGCGATTGGGTGGATTATGGCTGGTGTACCAATCATCCCGTTGCGCTGGATAAGGCGCTGGCAGCCCGAAAGGATGAGTTGTTTGATGTTAAGATCCGCGGTGGTGTCACTATGTGGATGCCTGAAATTGCAAAAGTAGAGAATGCGGGGAAGCATTTTACATGGAATTCCTGGCACTGCAGCGGTATTGATCGTGCCATCATTGCTAAGGGAATGGGATATTTCAGCCCGATGCGCTATTCTGAGCTGCCCCGCTTTTACCGTGATGGTCTTAGGGTGGATGTGGCGATGCTTCAGGTAACCCCCATGGATAAACACGGCAACTTCAACTACGCGCTGGCTGCCTCTCATCTGTCTGATATGCTGGAGCAAGCGAAAATTATCATTTTGGAGGTAAATGAAAACCTTCCGTGGGTGAATGGATTGAATGGCTGCGAGATCAACATCATGGATGTGGATATGGTAGTGGAGGGCGGCAACCCTCCTGTGGCACAACTTGGTTCTGGTGGACCGCCTACTGAGGTGGACCGTGCCGTTGCCAATCTGGTGGTCCCTGAGATTCCCAACGGTGCTTGCCTGCAGTTGGGGATCGGCGGCATGCCCAACACCATTGGTTCTATGATTGCCCAGTCTGATCTGAAGGATTTGGCAGTGCATACGGAGATGTATGTGGATGGCTTTGTGGATATGGCCATGGCCGGCAAGCTTACCGGAAAGTATAAGCCGCTGCATAGAGGACGTCAGATTTTTGCATTTGCAGCCGGCAGCCAGAAGCTGTATGACTATATGAATCAGAATCCCAATGTAATGGGTGCGCCTGTGGACTATACCAACGATGTCCATGTGATCAGTCAGATCGATAATTTTATATCCATTAACAATGCTATCAATATGGATCTGTATGGTCAGGTGAACGCAGAATCTGCGGGCGTGAAGCATATCTCCGGCACCGGCGGTCAGCTGGACTTTGCACTGGGTGCATATTTGTCTAAGGGCGGCAAGAGCTTTATCTGTATGTCTTCCACTGTTGTCAACGAAGATGGCATTATGATAAGCCGTATCGTTCCTACGCTGCCAAATGGCTCTATTGCCACCGATCCACGCGCCTGTGTACAGTATATTGTGACGGAATATGGCATGGTAAATCTGAAGGGGCTCTCCACTTGGGAACGCGCTGAGAAGATCATCAGCATTGCCCATCCCGATTTCCGCGAATCCCTGATTAAATATGCTGAGAAAATGCGAATCTGGCGTAGAAGTAATCGATAATAAGCGGATACCTGTGCGGCAGCGGCTGTACAGGTATCCGCTTATTATCAGACGAAAATCTCTTGTAAAGGAATGCTGCGGCAGGTATAATAAAGCAAAGCACTACAATATCGAGGAGAGTGAGCCGAATGGCTTTTTTTAACAGAGTACGCAATGCCAGGCGACGTTTTTGTACAGCCATTGTGGCTGCGGCAGGCAGCTCCACGAGAATGGGATCGGGCGCCAATAAGCTGCTGGATCCTTTGGGTGGTATCCCTGTTCTGGCCTGGACGCTGCAGGCCTTGGATCAGTCAACTGCTGTGGATGCCATTGTCATAGCATCCAGAGAGGAAGATATCCTGGCCTTTTCCGAGCTCTGCCGTAGATACGCGCTCCGTAAGCCTGTAAAAGTTGTGCGCGGCGGTTCGAACCGTACAGAGTCGGTGCTGTTGGCTGCATTGGAAGCGGATCCGCGCACAGAGCTCCTGGCAGTCCAGGACGGCGCGCGGCCTTTGGTGACGCCGGAGCTGATCGACCGGGTCATTATGAAGGCAGATCGCTGTAATGCTGCGGTTCCTGTGATCCCTGTAAAAGACACCGTAAAGGTCGTACGGGATGATGAAATTGCGTCTACCCCTGATCGCAATACTCTGCGGGCAGTACAAACTCCGCAAGTTTTTGAGGCAACGCTTTTAAAGGCCGCCCTGCAGGCTGCTCTGGATGCAGGCGTCCCCCAGACAGACGATGCTGCGGCTGTGGAGCGCTTGGGCAAGCTGGTCTATTGTGTGGAGGGCGAGGATACCAATATTAAGATCACGACTCCCGTTGATCGGATTATTGCAGAGGCCATCCTGGCGGAAAGGCGGCTCTGATATGACAAATCTTCGGATTGGACAGGGTTATGATGTACACAGACTGAAAGAGGGCAGACCCTTGATCCTTGGCGGCGTAAGCATTCCCCATGATCTGGGACTGGATGGTCATTCCGATGCTGATGTCCTGGTGCATGCCATTATGGATGCACTCTGCGGTGCTTCCAAGCTGGGTGATATTGGAAAGCTGTTTCCGGATACCGATCCCTGCTACGCAGGGATCTCCAGTATCTTTTTACTGAAACAGATCAGTGCAGCGTTGCAGGCGAGAGGCTTTGCGGTTGTTAATATTGATGCAACACTGGTGGCACAGGCCCCTAAAGTCGCACCATATCGCCGGCAAATGGAGGAGAACGTTGCCGCTGCGCTGGGAATTGATATTGAACAGGTCAATATCAAAGCCACAACGGAGGAGCGGCTTGGATTCACAGGTGATGGGTCTGGAATGGCAGCAAAAGCAGTAGTACTCCTTGAAAAGAAATATGTGTAAAATCTATATCCTTTACATTTAAAGTGGCACAGATAACCATAGGTGTGTCTTCGGAATTCTTGTTTCTGGAGACACACCAATTTTTTGTGCTCATAGAATGGGAAAGAGAGGAGGAGTACCCGTGGAGTATTATCTGATCATTGTAAGATCTGTCACTTATGCCCAGCGGATCGAGCGGGTGCTGAGCCGTGCTGGGATCCGCTCCCTGGTGTTCCGCGCACCTTTGGAGCTTACCAAAGGCGAGGGGTGCGCGTATGCAGTTCGCTTGATGCCTGATGTACTGCCGACTGCTCAAAAAATACTCTGGGAAAACGGGCTGCGACAGGTTAGGCTGCTGAAATCCGATGCTTCCGGCATTTGGGAGGTCAAGTCATGATTTATTTTGACAGTGCGGCAACTACCTTTCAGAAACCCGCTGAGGTTGCCGAGTCTGTTTTTCGCGCCATGCAAGAATTGACTTCGCCGGGACGCGGAGGATATCCGTCGGCATCCAAGGCGGAAAAAATTGCTTTTGACTGCCGGGTAGAACTGCAGGAGCTGTTTGATGCTTTTTCACCGGAACAAGTCGTCTTTACAATGAACGCGACTCACGCGTTAAATATTGCCATAAAATCTCTGGTGCCTCCGGGCGGCAGGGTTGTTATCTCTGGCTATGAACACAACGCAGTAACACGTCCTTTGGCGGCGCTGCAAGCAAAAACCATCGTTGCGGAAGCAGCTCTGTTTTCACCGGAAGAAACAGTGGCTGCATTTGAACGTGAGCTGCATTCAGATACCTGTGCCCTGATCTGCAATCATGTTTCCAATGTTTTTGGCTGTGCACAGCCTGTGAATGCCATCGGTGCCCTTTGTAAAGAACATGGGATCCCGTTTATCATTGATGCATCTCAGTCCGCGGGAATTCTGCCACTGAGCATTGAAAAAAGCGGAGCAGCGTTTATAGCCATGCCGGGTCACAAGGGACTGTATGGCCCTCAGGGAACCGGCGCCTTGATTTGCCGTGAAGATGTGCCGGTTACGCCTTTGATAGAAGGAGGAACCGGCAGTCGGTCAGCGGATGTATTGATGCCGGAGTTTTTACCGGACCGATTGGAAGCGGGCACACACAATATTCCGGGGATTGCTGGATTGCTTGCAGGGATCCGTTTTGTAAAAATGAGGGGGATCGAGCGGATTTGCAGAGAGGAACGCGTGCTGGCTGCGGTTGCTGCTGAAGGATTGCGGCAAATACCAGGCACAAATGTTTTTGCGGAGGATGGGCTTTTTGCGCAAACAGGCGTACTGTCTTTTCGGCACAGCAGGCTCAGTTCGGAAGTCTTTGCCGAAAGGCTTGCAGAAAATGGAGTTGCTGTGCGTTCTGGGCTGCATTGTGCTCCGTTGGCGCACAAAACAGCTGGCACATTGGAGACCGGCACTGTCAGGCTTAGTTTTTCAGCATTCAACACTATGGAAGAGGTCTTTCGCTTTTTAAATATCGCGGATTCCTTGGTGAGTTCGGAAATATTAGGGAGAAATTGAATAGTCCGTTAATTTTGACTCGGTTTGCCTTGCATTTCTTTCGTGGTTTTTATATAATAAAGTGATTCTTATTCTGGGAAGGAAGTGCAAGTTGGCGTGGCTGTACAGTTCTCTGATTTGATTGGCTGGTCTGTGCGTTACTTGATGACGCTCCGAGTCACGGATGTTCTTGACATTCTGATCATGACATTTGTCGGTTACAAGCTGCTGACGCTGGTTCAGGCAACCAGAATTGCAAATCTTGTAAAGGGCGTTGTCATCTTTTTCGTTATTTTGGGTCTGGTCACCCTGCTGAATCTGAACGGTATCAGCTTTATTCTCAGCACCATTGTGGATATTGGTATTCTGGCACTGATCATTCTTTTTCAGCCGGAGCTGCGGCGCATTTTGGAAGAGATGGGCAGTAAAAAGCTGAATGTCCTGGGGATATTTGCCCATAATGAAACTACGCCCACGCTGGAGCAGACGGTTAGCCAGACTGTTCAGGCCTGTAGGGATATGTCCAAGAGCCGCACAGGTGCACTCATCGTGTTTGAACGCGAGATTCGGCTGGATGACATGGCCCGCAGCGGCACGATTCTGGATGCATCTGTTACGCAGGAGCTCCTGAAGAACATTTTCTTTGTCAAAGCACCCATGCATGATGGCGCGGCAATTATCCGCGGCGGGCGGCTGCTAAGTGCAGGCTGCATGCTGCCCTTGAGCAGAAATGTCAATATATCGAGAGATCTCGGTATGCGCCATCGCGCCGGCATCGGCATGAGTGAGAATTCGGATGCTGTTGTGGTCATTGTGTCGGAGGAAACAGGATCTATTTCTGTTGCTATCGGCGGTATGCTAAAGCGGCATCTGGTTCCGGAAACTCTGGAGAATATTCTGCGGAACGAGCTGCTGCCGCAGGATGAAAATGAAAAGGATAAGCGTAAGCTGAATATTCCTGAGTGGATACGCGCCAGAAAGGACGGTGTTAGTGCAGATGAATGAAAGCAAGAATGACAACACCGCCAGAGTGAACTGGCTCTATTGGATCGTTGCTTTTTTTGTTGCAGTGGGTATTTGGGCAATTGCTGATAAAACACAGACAGCTCTTTCTGATACCACTATCAAGGATATTTCCATCGAATATCTTTACGAGGATACCACGCTGGCCAACAGGGGCCTGATGCTTCTGCCCGGCAGCGACGAGAGCCTCACTCTGAAGCTGGAAGGTGCGCGTACTGTCATTGCCGATCTGGATCCGGAGACTGTTCGGATCCAGGTTGATCTGTCCGGTGTGTTTTCCACCGGACAGCAGAATCTTTCCTACCGCATTGTTTATGCAAACCGCAGTTCCTATTTTTCCTCAAATCTGTCGAATGTCTCATCCTCCAACACGGTGACCATTCAGGTTGGAGCGCTTTCGCAGAAGGAAGTTGAGATTCGCTACGATCTCCGTGGCAATGTAGCTGAAGGACATATCGCCGGCGAGATTTCACTGTATCCGGATATTCTGTCGATCCAAGGCAGAGAGGATGAAGTCTCCGCAGTTTCCTATGCCCAGGTTAATCTGAATATTGATAACGCAACTGAAACGGTTTCCGAAACCTTGAAGTGTATTCTTTACGATCGTCACGATCAGCCCATTACCGAGCATAATCTCCGCCTCTCCGCGGAGGAGGTGCTGGTAACTATGCCGGTCAATGTCATCAAAGAAATCCCGCTCACCATTGACTTTATTGAAGATGTCGGCAGCCGCCTTTCCAATACGAACTGGAAGCTGGAGCCCAACTCCATTACGGTGTATGGTGATGCTGCGGTTCTTGTTAATGTTGACAAGATCCTGCTGGACACTATTGTGCTTGCCAGTTTGGATGGCGACATGACTTATAACTATGTGATTCCGCTGCCGGAAGGCTGCGAAAATGTCAGCGGTGTTTCTCGTGCGGAGTTGAAGCTTTCCTTCAAAGATCTTGCTATCAAGCAGGTTGAAGCAGGTGAGTTTATCTGCGAAAACCAGCCCAGTGGGAAAGTTGTGAAGGTTTTGACATCTCTTCTCCCGATTACGCTTCGCGGCACGTCGGTGGATGTCAATGCCGTTACGCCGGAAATGATCACCGTGGTGGCTGATCTCGGAGATATCAGCTCCGCCAGCGGTAACTATACCGTCCCTGCTGAGATCCGATTGGACAGCAGCGGCGATATTGCCATCATTGGCGCGTATCAGGTTCGTGTCAATATCAGCGAGCCGCCTCCGCCTGTAGTTGAGGATCCGGCGCCTGGCATAACGCCGGATACCCCTGCTGACGTTTCCGCAGAAATCCCAGTGGATATCCGGGGAACGACGCAGACATCTTAAAACCAAATGCAGCGGTTTCAGAACCGGTTCTGCATGATCTGTTTATTGAACCATGTTTGGATATATTTTACCCCCTCCGGAAGATCTTGCACCGCAAGAGTATGAGCAGTTTCGATTGGTGTACTGCGGACTTTGTCATACGCTTCAGCGCCGCTACGGTTTTGTGTCCAGATTTATACTGAACTATGATTTTACCTATCTTGCCATCCTGCTCTCTTCAAGTGAGCAGTGTTCTCCCTGTCAGTCTCGCTGCCCGGTTAGTCCGTTGAAGCCTCGGCCCCATTGCCCAGGCAGCGATGCGCTGGATCTGGCGGCAGATGAGAGCGTGATACTGACCTATTGGCAGTTGCAGGATGGTATTGCCGACCATGGATGTTGGAAAGGGCTCAAATATCGTATTCTGGCAGCCGTTCTGCGGCCTGCGTATAAAAAAGCTGAAGCAGCGCGCCCCCGATTTGCTGCGATCACACGCGACCAACTGCAGATTCTCGCTCGCCTGGAGGAAGCACGCAGCGCTTCACTGGACGAGCCGGCAGACACGTTTGCAAAGATCCTCTCTGCAGCCGCGGATGAGATATCCGATCGTGTACAAAGTCGGGTATTGCATCAGCTTCTCTATCATCTGGGGCGTTGGGTATATCTCATTGATGCAGCGGACGATTTGAGAACAGACCTTGCCAGCGGGAGCTATAATCCCATTGCGCTGCGTTATAAACTAAATGAGGGAAGAATACCACCCGAGATCCGCCCTCAATTTGTGCTGACTTTGGATCATTCCATCCACATGGCGGCTACGGCCTTTGAGCTTTGGGATTTTGGTATTTGGACCGATCTGCTGGCACGCACCATTTATGACAGCCTGTTTGCTGTTGGCAGATCTGTTCTGGATGGAACGTTTCATACGCAGCAGAAGGAACATAAGAAATACAGATTGTTGAGGAGACCGAATGAAAGATCCGTATCAGATTCTGGGTGTACCGGAGACTGCAACAGATGAAGAAGTAAAAAAGGCGTATTTGCAGCTGGCGCGCAAGTACCATCCTGATAATTACCACGATAACCCGTTGGCAGATCTGGCGCAGGAGAAGATGAAGGAGATCAATGCTGCCTATGAGCAGGTCACCAAGTCCAGAAGCGGCGGCCAGCGCGGAGGTAGTTACGGTAGCGGTTATGACGGATACTCTGACCGAAGAAGCTGGGGCAATCAATCCTCCACCGGATCATCGGTGCTGCAACAGGTGCGGATAGCTATCAATTCCGGGAATCTCAGCCGGGCTGAAGCGCTGTTGGCCAATTACGACAATCACAATGCGGAATGGAACTTCCTGAAGGGAGCTGTCTGTTACCGCCGCGGTTGGATGGATGAAGCGCGGCGGTATTATACCACCGCTTGCCAGATGGACCCCGGTAATCAGGAGTATCAGCAGGCGCTGGATTATATGGAGAGCGGACCTTCGGGCGCTTATCACCCGGGGAACTCTGTTTTTGGAACAGATATGTGTGATGACAACAGTCTTTGCATGCGAATGTGCTGCACCTATATGCTGTTTAGCAGCTGCGGCTGGCGCGTCTGCTGCATTTGACAGAGAGAGAGGGAAATCAATTGATTAAGAGCATGACAGGCTATGGCCGTGCACGCGCCATGCTGAATAAGCGCGACATTACTGTTGAATTGCGATCGGTCAACAACCGTTATCTGGACTGTACTGTAAAAATGCCGCGTATGTATACGTTTGCGGAGGATGCTGTCAAAACCTGCGTCCAAAAAGCGATCTCTCGCGGCAAGGTGGATGTTTATATTTCTGTGGATGCTTCTGCCGCGGATACAGCCAAGGTTTCTGTTAATCGTGATCTTGCTTCCGGATATGCAGCAGCTCTGTATGAGCTGGCAGAGATCGTTGGCGCCGAATCCAAAGTGACGCCGGAGCAGATTGCACGCTTTCCGGATGTTCTGGTCGTTACAAAACAGGATGAGGATCTGGAAACTGTCAGTGCCGATATCTGCCTGGTGCTGGAGGAAGCGCTGATTGCCTACAATAATATGCGTGCTGTGGAAGGCGAGCGGCTGGCTGCCGATATCAACAGCCGTCTGACCAATATCGAGGTGCTTACTGCACAGGTGGAGCAGCGTTCTCCGGAAACCGTTGCAGAGTATCGCCGAAAGCTGACCAATCGTATGCAGGAAGTATTGCAGTCCACCACCATTGATGAGCAGCGGATTTTGACCGAAGCTGCTATTTATGCGGATAAGATCGCTGTAGATGAAGAAACTGTCCGCCTGCGCAGCCATCTGGCTCAGCTGCGGACAATGCTTCACTCTGACGACCCCATGGGACGCAAGATGGATTTCCTCATTCAGGAAGTGAACCGTGAATCCAACACCATCGGCTCCAAGTGCAATGATGTGTCCATTGCGCAGGTAGTTGTCAACCTGAAGGCGGAAGTGGAAAAGATCCGTGAACAGGTTCAGAATATTGAATAAGGCGGGGCGGATATGCAGTTTATCAACATTGGCTTTGGAAACCTGGTGTCAGCCGAGCGACTGGTAGCCATTGTCAGCCCGGATTCTGCTCCCATCAAACGAATGATCCAGGAATCCAGAGAGCGTGGCATGCTCATTGACGCTACTTACGGAAGAAAGACCGCATCGATATTTATTATGGACAGCGATCATGTTGTACTGTCGGCACTTTCTCCGGAAAAAATCGCAGGACGCCTACAAATAGAACTGGAAAGGGAGGATGATGTCTGATGTCCAGTGGAAAGCTGTTTATTGTGTCCGGTCCTTCCGGCGTTGGAAAGAGCACGGTGCTGCGTGCTTTGTTTGCGCAGAATGCGAATCTCTATTTTTCTGTTTCTGCCACCACGCGTGATCCCCGCCCGGGCGAGGAAGACGGTGTTCATTATCATTTTTTGACTATGGATAGATTCCGTGAATGGATCGCCAAGGGTGAGTTTCTGGAATACGCGGAGTTTGTTGGTAATGCCTATGGAACACCCAGAAAATACGTGGACGAGGCACTGAATGCAGGCAAGGATGTGATCCTGGACATTGAGGTTCAGGGTGCAGAGCAGGTCTGCGCAAAACGCCCGGAAACGGTTACCGTTTTTATTGCGCCGCCATCCTGGGATGAGTTGGAACGCCGACTGACCGATCGCGGAACCGATACTGCTGCAAAGATCCAAAAACGTCTCCAGCGTGCCAAGGAAGAAGTTCTCAAAGCGCATAACTATGATTATTTTGTCATCAACGACACTGTGGAGAATGCTGTGCGGGAGCTGAGTGCCATTATGACCGCTGAGCACTGCAGACCGGATGAGCGAATGATCAATTTGGCATAAAAGTATTCTACACCTGTTGAATTTTGAAATATTAGCCGGAGTTCCGGCAGAATGGAAGGAAGACATATGTCCAGTATTGCAACCGAAAAGAAGGGTATGATTTATCCCGCAATGAGCAAACTCAGCGCCCATGTTCCCAATCGCTATATGCTGGTAAATGTGGTGGCCCGCCGTGCCCGCCAGATTGCCGAAGCCGCTGAGGATGAAGGTGCCCGTTTGGAAGAAAAAGCCGTCACGCTGGCGATTGATGAAGTTGCGCTGGGTAAGATCGATGCCTCCGGCATGGATCTCACCATTGGCTGAGATAACACACTGCAAGGGGGCGTGTGAATGGAACGTGTGAATATTGCCCGTGTTGTTGTGGCAGCAGCACCGTATTCCATTGACAAGCCTTATGACTATCTGATTCCGGAGCCGCTGTCAGATGGGGTTTGCCCCGGTGTCCGCGTTACTGTTCCCTTCGGGCGAGGCAACAGTAGCTCGGAGGGAATCGTTCTGGCCTGTACAAGCGGCGAAAAAACGCCCCGGCTGAAGGTTATTCTCTCCGTTCTGGATGATGAACCCGTGCTGGATGCAGACGGGATCGCTCTGGCGTTCTTTTTGCGCCAGCGGTGCTTCTGCACTATGTATGATGCGCTGAAAACCATTCTTCCGACCGGCCTGTGGTATCAGGTGCGGGAAGTATATTCTTTGGCGGCGGAACCGGATGATTCACGGTTTTCTGCAGTGCGAGGCGGAGAACAGATGGTCTCCGTTATTCAGGGCTGTGGAGGCTCGGCTGATCGTGAGCAGTTGAAGGCTATATGCGGTGTCAATACTGCTGAAACGCTGAATGCTCTCTGTAAAGCGGGACTGCTGACCGTGGAAACGGAAGCGCTTAGGCATGTCCGTGATAAAACACGGAGAATGGTAGAGCTGGCTGTGGACGCAGATACTGCCCTTGAAGAAGCTGCCAGACGTGAAAAACGCTCTCCAGCCCGCAGCGCTGTGCTGCGGATGCTGGTATCTGCCGGGCGCACTTCTGCTGCAGATATTCAGTACTATACGGGTGTAACTGCGCCTGCATTAAAAAGTATGGAAAAAACCGGCCTCCTGCAATTTTCAGAAGAGGAAGATCTGCGAGTTCCGCGTGTTGAAGACGTTGGGTCTGGCGAGCCGATCCAATTGAACGAAGAGCAGGAGGAGGTATATCGTTCTGTCTGCGATCTGACCCGGAAGGGAAAACCTGCCGCGGCACTGTTGCAGGGTGTTACTGGCAGTGGAAAAACGCAGGTATATATCCGTCTTGTACAGAGTGTTCTGTCACAGGGCCGTACCGCTATGGTGTTGGTCCCGGAGATCATTCTGACACCGCAGATGATGCGGCGGTTCCGCTCGTACTTTGGAGACCGTGTTGTCATGCTTCACAGCGAGTTGAAGCTTTCGGAGCGCTATGATCAGTGGAAGCGGATCCGCAGGGGAGAGGTAGATGTTGTGCTCGGCACCCGCTCTGCTGTATTTTCCCCGTTGAAAAATCTTGGACTCATAATTTTAGATGAGGAACAGGAGGGCAGCTATCAATCTGAGAATTCGCCCCGTTATCATGCCAGGGATGTTGCGAAGTTTCTCTGCGCCCAGCAAAACGCAGTTCTGTTATTGGGTTCTGCTACACCGGACATCCAAAGCGCGTGGCTGGCTCGGGAAGGTGTCTATCATTCTTTGCTGCTGCGAAAGCGGTACAATGAGAAAACGCTGCCAAAGGTCACCATAGCAGATCTTCGTCAGGAGATCCGCAGTGGAAATTCCGGCACGATCAGCGAGCCCCTGCGCAGAGAGCTGGAAGATAACATTTCCCGTGGTGAACAGAGCATTCTGTTTCTCAATCGCCGGGGCAGCAGCAGAATGCTGCTTTGCGGAGAATGTGGGCATGTTCCGGAATGTCCGCGCTGCAGCGTACCACTGACATACCATTCTGCCAATGGTCGGTTGATGTGCCACTACTGCGGTCATTCCCAGTGTGTGCTGGAGGAATGTCCAATCTGTGCCGGTAAAATGAAGCGTGTCGGAATTGGAACCCAGAAGGTAGAGGAAGAACTTCGTACGCTGTTTCCGGGCGTCCAGATCCTGCGTATGGATGCCGACACTGTTTCCGGCGGGCACGAAAGCGTACTGCGGGAGTTTGAGGAAAAGAAAATACCGATCCTGCTGGGAACACAGATGGTGGCTAAGGGGCTGGATTTTGAAAACGTATCTCTTGTGGGCGTGCTGTCTGCGGATCTTTCCTTGTACGTGGATCACTATCGTGCGGCTGAGCGCACCTTCAGCCTGCTAACGCAGGTGGTGGGTCGTGCAGGCCGCGGCAGCAAGACCGGACGTGCCGTTATCCAGACCTACACACCGGGAAATGACGTGATTCTGGCCGCTGCTGAGCAGAATTATGACCGCTTTTACGAAAGTGAGATCCGCCTGCGCCGAATTCGCCGTTATCCGCCTTTTGCGGATCTTATTACGTTTACGGTTTCCGGCACGGAGGAAGGTCGGGTTCTGCGAGCTGCTGCTGAACTGCGGGATGCACTTCGTCAGGCAGTCTCTATTCCGAAGATGCGCGCCAGTGCACCGGAGGTTCTTGGCCCTGCACCTGCGCCCATTGTAAAAGTGAACAACCGTTTCCGCTACCGCTGTCTGCTGGTAGGGAAGAACGATAAAATCACCCGGGAGATCGTTTCCTGGGTGCTGAAGGACTTTGCCTCACGGCGGGAAAACCGCGGTCTCAGCGTTTTTGCGGACTGCAACGCCATGGAATAAAGGCAAAGTGTATACGAGGAGGAAAACAACATGGCATTGAGAAAAATTACCACCATGGGGGACGAGTGTCTGAGCAAAGTTTGCCGTCCCGTCAAGGATTTTAACAAACGCCTCTGGGAGCTGCTGGACGATATGGCAGAAACGCTGGCTGATGCCAATGGCGCAGGTCTGGCTGCTCCCCAGGTTGGTATCCTGCGCCGCCTGTGCATTGTGGTGGATCAGGATACTGACGAGATCATCGAGCTGATCAACCCCGAGATCGTGTCCCAGAGCGGCGAACAGACCGGTCTGGAGGGCTGCCTCAGCGTTCCAGGCAAGTGGGGCATTGTTACACGCCCCTATACTGTCCGTGTTCGTGCCCAGGACCGCTTTGGCGATTGGTTTGAGGTGGAAGGGGAGGAGATCACCGCCCGTTGCTTCTGCCATGAGCTGGAGCATCTGGACGGCCATCTGTATGTGGAACATATCGATCACTTCCTGACAGAGGAAGAACTGCGCTCCTATATGGAAGAGGAAGAAGCGGAGGATTCTGAATGAGGATCTTATTTATGGGCACACCGGACTTCGCAGTGGTTTCCCTTCGCCGTCTGGTGGAGGACGGGCACGAGATCTGCGGTGTTTTTACCCAGCCGGATAAACCCCGCAACCGCAATAAAGTCACCTTTTCTCCGGTGAAGGAGTATGCTCTTTCTCAGGGGATCGCAGTATACCAGCCCTTGAAAATGCGGGATGGCGAAGCGCTGGGGATCGTACAGGAGCTGGCGCCGGAGCTGATCGTCGTTGTCGCTTATGGCCGCCTGCTGCCGGAGGATATCCTGAACGCACCGAAATATGGCAGCATCAATGTACATGCATCCCTGCTGCCCAAATATCGCGGCGCTGCCCCCATCAACTGGGCGATCCTGAACGGAGAAAAGGAGACTGGCGTAGCGATCCAGTACATGGTAAAAGAGCTGGATGCAGGTGACGTGATTCGAACCGCTGTTACGCCTATTGATCCCGAAGAAGACGCACCTTCTCTCTGGGCGCGGCTTGCCGAACTTGGTGCGGAGGCGTTGTCTGCAACGATCCCCACGTTGGAAAACGGCACTGCTGTTCGCATCCCGCAGGATCACGCCTCTCATACCTATGCGTCCATGCTCTCGCGGGAAATGTCTCTCATTGATTGGACGCGTTCCTGCACAGAGATTCGCAATCAGGTGCGTGGACTGATTCCTTGGCCCTGCGCAACTACGCAGCTGGACGGCAATAACTTCAAGGTCTTCCGCACAGAAGCTGGGCATACTACAGATAAGGCTCCCGGCACGATTCTTGCAGCCGACAAACGGGGAATCGAGGTTGCGTGTGGTGATGGTAAGAGCCTGTTCATCACAGAGCTTCAGGCGGAAGGCGGAAAGCGTATGGCTGCGTCTGCATATCTGCTGGGTCATTCCATTCATTTCTGAGGTATCTCCCATATGGCTAATATCTACTATTCCAGTTACGGCGCATTTTTGGCAGACAATCTCTATTGCCTGCTGCTGATTCCCGTGCTTATCCTCTCTGTATGGGCACAAGCCAGAGTTTCCGGCAGCTTCCGGAAGTATAGCAACGGCTCTAATCGCCGCCGTATCACAGGTGCACAGGCTGCCAGGTCTGTTTTGCGTGCCCATGGCGTTCATGATGTCAATATTTGCGGTGTCTCCGGAAATCTGACCGATCATTATGATCCCCGGGATAATACCATCTATCTGTCTCAGGATGTTTACAACGCAGCGACCATTGCCGCGGTAGGCGTTGCTGCACATGAAGCAGGGCATGCTGTACAGTATGCAGACGGATATTTTCCCATCCGTCTGCGCAGCACCATTCTTCCTGTCACGCAGTTTGGCTCTCAGTTTTCTTTTGTCCTTATGATGGTGGGCATGCTGCTGTACAGTCAGACTCTCTTCTTTGGCGGCATCGTATTGTTTTCTATGACGACACTGTTCCAACTGGTTACGCTTCCGGTGGAATTTAACGCTTCCCGTCGAGCACTGGAAACCATCGAGGGAGAAGGCTTGTTGGACGGAGAAGAGCTGCGCGGTGCGAAAAAGGTCCTGACTGCAGCATCCCTGACGTATGTTGCCGCGCTGCTGATGTCCCTTCTTCAACTGTTGCGCTATGTGTTGATCTTTGCGTCCAGAGATGGTGAAAATCGAAGAGGAGGCTCTGGTCGTCGATGAAACCTGTCACTTCCCGAGAATGTGCTTTGCGTGTTCTTCTGTCGGTAAGGAATGCGGCAGCTTGGTCTGATGCCGCGCTGAAAGCTCAGTTGGAAAGAGATCAGCTCTCTGGTTCGGAGGCAGCGCTTGCCACCCGACTTGTATACGGCGTAATGCAAAACCGGATGCTTCTGGATTTCTGGATCGGTGCATACTGCACGCAGAAACCGGAACATTTGCAGATCCCGTTACTGGATATTCTCCGTTTGGGTGTTTATCAGATCGTTTTTCTGGATAGAATTCCCGATAGTGCTGCTGTCAATGAGTCTGTAAACCTGACACGGCAATTTGGGCGTGCACAGGCTGCCGGCCTTGTAAATGCCGTGCTGCGCAAGGTGGTTCAGAACAAGAAAAACCTTCCAAAGCCCTCTGAGAAAGATGCTGTACAGTATTTATCCATTACATTTAGCCATCCAAAATGGTTGATAAAGCGCCTCATATCCCTTCTGGGAACCAAGGAAACGGAAGCCTTTTTACGTACCAATAACGACGCGGTCCCTACAACGGTTCAATGTAATCCGCTGCGCACAACACCGGAAGCGTTGGCTTTCGCCTTGTCGGAGGAAGGCGTGAAAGCGGTTCCTCACGCCTGGGTTCCGGGATGCTTTACATTGACAGGCACCGGAAACCTGTCGGCTCTGAAGACCTTTCAAAATGGCGAATTTCTGGTGCAGGACGCCGCTGCGCATCTGGTAACTGCTGCAGCACATCCGCTGCCCGGTATGCGCGTAATTGATGTTTGTGCTGCTCCCGGCGGCAAGTCCTTTGCTGCTGCATTTGCCATGCAGGATCAGGGAGAGATCCTCTCCTGTGATCTGCACGAGAACAAACTCAAGCGAATTCGTGAAGGCGCTCAGCGGTTGGGTATCCGCTGCATTCGCACAGCCGCTGCAGATGGCCGAGTGTCCGATCCGGATTGGGTTGACAGTGCCGATCTTGTCATTGTAGATGCTCCGTGCTCTGGTCTTGGCATTATCCGAAAAAAGCCGGACATCCGTTATAAAAATCCCAACGAGCTGTTTGCTCTGCCGGTGATCCAGACAGCAATTTTGGAGAACGCTGCTGGCTATGTTAAACCGGGCGGTACGTTGGTATACTCTACCTGTACGATCCTGCCGGAGGAGAATCAACAGATTACCGATGCGTTTCTTGCTGAATATCCTGAATTTTCCAGAGAGAGATTTGTTCTGCCGGATGGTCGGGAGATCACGGACGGTCAGATCACTTTTTGGCCGCAGCGGGATGATGTGGATGGCTTTTATATCTGCCGTATGAAACGTCGGCAGAAGTGAGTTGCCCTTGCCGCGAAAGCGGTAGCAGAAAGGATACCTTATGATCGATTTAAAATCCATGACGCAGGAGGAAATGACAGCCGCTTTCCGGGAATTGGGCGAACCCGCATTTCGGGGTAAGCAGGTGTTTACCTGGCTGCATAGAGGTGCGACATCCTTTGATGAAATGACCAATCTTTCCAAGGTGCTTCGGGAGAAGCTGAAGGAGAACTTCTTCATCACTGCTCCCAAAGTAGCCAGAAAGCAGGTTTCCCAAATGGATGGCACTATCAAATACCTGTGGGAACTGCAGGACGGAAACTGCATTGAAACCGTTCTGATGCAGTATCATCACGGCAATACTGTCTGCATTTCATCGCAGGTTGGCTGCCGCATGGGCTGTGCATTCTGTGCTTCTACAGTGGCGGGGCGTGTACGTGATCTGACTCCCGCGGAGATGCTGGATCAGGTATTGTTCACCCAGGTGGATTCCGGTCTTCCGGTGTCCAACATCGTTCTGATGGGAATCGGTGAGCCCATGGACAATCTGAATACTGTACTCCGCTTTCTGGAATTGGTCAATCATGCCGATGGCTTGAATATCGGAATGCGTCACATTTCTCTGTCTACCTGCGGCGTCATTCCTGGCATTGACCGGCTGGCAGATCTGGGGCTGCAGCTGACACTGTCCGTTTCCCTCCATGCACCGGATACCCAGACACGCAGCAAAATCATGCCAGTCAATCGCGCTTACGATGTGGATGCGCTTTTTGATGCCTGCCACCGCTATTTCCGAAAAACCGGGCGTCGGATATCCTTTGAGTACTCTATGATAGATGGCGTTAACGACCAGGATTGGCAAGCCGATTTGATCGCACAAAAGCTGAAAGGAATGCCTGGGCACGTGAATTTGATACCACTCAACGATGTTGTGGAAAGCCCATACAAACCATCTAAACGCATTGCAGCATTCCAGAAACGACTGGAATCTCATGGTGTTACCGCCACGGTACGGCGCAGTCTGGGCGGTGATATTGATGCGTCCTGTGGACAGCTGCGCCGGAAAGCCATGGAAGAGCAACGGAAAGGAGAGAGGCCTTCTTGAAAATCTGGAAAATCACCGATACCGGTCTTGTACGCAGGGATAATCAGGACTCATATGGCGTGATTGAACAGGCTGACAGTGGACATACCATCTGCGTTGTATGTGATGGTATGGGGGGGGCGGCAGCTGGAGGATTGGCCAGCAGTATTGCGGTGGAGACCTTTTTGCAAAGCTTGCAGAGTGTTTTGACCGCAGATGCCTCTGCAGAACAGCTTCAGGAAATGGCGTCTTATTCCGTTACCCTTGCCAATAAAGCGATTCGTGAATATGCTGCACAGCATGAGGAATGTCGAGGTATGGGAACCACATTGGTTTCTGTCATTGCAAAGGGCGGAAGCGTTGTCGTGTCAAACGTCGGTGACAGTCGTGCCTATCACATTTTTGATGAAGATATTGTAAGAATTACAAAAGACCATTCTCTGGTGGAGCGCATGGTGGAACGCGGAGATATTACCGTAGAAGAAGCGCGGAGACATCCCAATCGCAATCTGATCACCAGGGCTTTGGGGCCTGATGCAGGCACTGTCTGCGACAGCTACATAACCGCATTGAAGCCCGGCGAATATATCCTGTTGTGTACAGATGGCCTTGTAGACACTGTGACCGATCAGGAGATCCTATTTGAGATCGTTCATAGCGGTCCGGCGGAAACCTGCCTGCAGCGGCTTCTCACCATTGCCAAGGCGAACGGTGCGCCGGACAATATTACAGCGGTATTGCTATACGAAGAGAAAGGAGGGGTATAAATGGATCCGTATATTGGAAAAACCTTGGGGAACCGCTATGAGATTCTCGAACGCATTGGTACCGGTGGCATGGCAATGGTGTACAAGGCAAAATGTCATTATCTGAACCGATTGGTAGCGGTTAAAATCCTAAAGAGTGATCTTGCGCAGGACGCTGATTTCCGTCGCCGTTTTAATACGGAGTCACAAGCTGTAGCGCTGCTTTCTCATCCCAATATTGTTTCTGTTTACGATGTTTCCAAAGGCGGCGATGTTGAGTACATTGTCATGGAGCTGATGGATGGCATTACCCTCAAGCAGTATATGGAAAAACGCGGTCAGCTCAGCTGGCGCGAGTCGCTTCACTTCATTACACAGATTATGCGCGCCCTTCAGCATGCACACAGCCGCGGCGTCGTCCATCGCGATATCAAGCCGCAAAACATGATGGTTTTGCGTGACGGAAGTCTGAAAGTGACAGACTTCGGAATTGCCTGTCTTGGGAATTCCGCGCAAACGCTGACGCAGGAGGCTCTGGGTTCCGTTCACTATATTTCTCCTGAGCAAGCGCGCGGCGAGCGCAGCAGCGCACGTTCTGATATTTACTCTGCAGGTGTTGTTCTCTATGAGATGCTTACCAGCCGTCTGCCCTTTGAAGGCGATTCGGCTGTCTCTGTGGCGATCCAGCATCTCAGTTCTATCCCGCTGGCGCCCCGTGATATCAATGAAGATATTCCGGAACAGCTGGAGCTGATTTGCATGAAGGCTATGTCTGCCGATGCTGAGCGCCGCTATGCTTCTGCAGAGGAAATGATTGCCGATCTGGAGTTTTTCCGTAAAAACCCTGATGTGACGCTGAATTTCGACAAAGGAGACCTTCATCCGGATGAGGAAGATGAGCCGACACGTCCCATCTCTGCTGTCACCGCCAAACAGTCCATGCAGCCGAAGCATTCCGCAGAGGAAGATGAGGAAGACGGGGCTGGCAATAACAGCGGTGAAGACGATGATGAAGAAGAGGACGATGAGGATGACTATCCGCGCATCAATCCCATCTGGGGGCGCATTTTGCTGATGCTGGCCGGCATTGTTACCGGCTTGCTGGCACTGGCACTGCTGCTTAGATTTGTCTTCAGTTCCTTTGGTGCATATGTTACAGAAACGCCTATTTACACGGTACCGTATGTAGTTGGCCATACCGTGGAGCAAGCGCAGCAGCTCCCGGCTGTTCAGGACATTTTTGAGATCAAGATTGAAGAAAAACTCTTTGATGATACCATTCCTGCTGGTGTGATCATGCAGCAGGATCCCTCTCAGGGCACTGAAAAGAAGAGTGGCCTGATCATCAATGTAGTTGTCAGTAAGGGGCCCGCCAGTGGAGTAATGCCCTCTGTGATTGGTCAGGAGGCCCGTCAGGCTGAAAAAGTGATTTTGAAAGACATCATTGAAGCGTATGGCCTGATTCTGGAGACAGCGAGCGAATTCTCCAACGAATATAATAAGGGATACGTCATGGACTCCAGGCCTGCCGCTGGTACGGTTCTGAACAAGGGTGATACGATCACTCTGTTTATCAGCAAGGGGCCGGAAACTACGGTGGTTCCCAACTTCGTTGGCCAGAATATTGACCGTGTTCTGACGCAGCTGGTGGATCCGTGGAATCTTGGCACAAATGGTGTCATTACCTATCAGGACAGTGACAAGGAAGCTGGCATCATTCTTGACCAGAGTATCCCTGACCTGGAAGTGGTAGATGTTGGAACGGACATTGATTTTATTGTCAGCACCGGTATTCAGCCGGAATTTGAGATGGAAATTGGAATCCCATTGCCTACAGACCGTGCAACGGTAATGCTGCGGGTAGAGGTTGCTGGTATTCCGTTTTATGACCAAGTCACAGACTGCAGCCAGGGCTTCATTCTGGTTACTTTGAAGGGTATCGGAATGCAGGATGTTTCGTATTATTGGGACGGCATTCTGCAGGCTACCTTTCCGCAGCAATTTGAATGATGCAGGGAAGGATCATGAAAGCCCTGAGCGGCTTCTACTACGTGGACTGTGATGGCGTTCTGCTCACCTGCCGGGCACGCGGAAAGTTCCGCAAAGAGGGCATTTCTCCGTTGGTAGGTGACTTGGTGGAGATCCGTGAGATCAGCTCTGATGAAGGGTACGTCGAACGCATCCTCCCGCGGAAAAACGCCTTTGATCGCCCTGCGGTGGCCAATATCGACCAATTGGTCATCATAGCATCCGGCGCGATTCCGAAAACAGAGCCCTTTCTGATCGACCGTATCGCATCGCTGGCCACCTTGAAGGGCTGCGAAGTTCTCGTTCTGCTGAACAAGAGCGATTTAAGCCGTGCCGATGAACTCTATGAAATCTACACAGCATCCAGCATCCCAATTCTTCGTGTCAGCGCTGCTACCGGGGAAGGAATGGTGGAATTGAAGAAACTGATATCCGGCAAGGTTTCTGCCTTTACAGGTAACTCTGGCGTAGGAAAATCCAGTATCCTGAACACGCTGGATTCTCGTTTTGACCTGAAAACAGGCGAGATCAGCCTGGCGTTAGGGCGTGGCCGGCACACCACTCGCCATGTGGAGCTGTTTCGGCTTGACTGCGGCGCAGAGGTAATGGATTCTCCGGGATTCTCGTCCTTTGAAACAGCGGAACTGAATCTGGAACTGAAGCGCCGGCTGCCGGAAACCTTTACGGAGTTTCTTCCTTATCTGAATGACTGTCAGTTTGTTGGCTGCAACCATACCAAGGAAAAAGGCTGTGCCGTATTGAGGGCGCTCCGGAGCGGAATGATTCATCCCAGTCGTCACCAGAGTTATCTGCGTCTGTATGAAGAGCTGAAGCCGCTTCAGGAGTGGGAAGTCAAAAACCGAAAAAAGTAATTGGAAAGCCGCCGGTGTCCGGCGGCTTTCTGGTTTCCAGACAGGCGATCCGTGTATATACTGTATCAAGGAAAGGGTGTGACTGCTGTGTTTGGAAGAGGCGGGAGTCGGATTTTAGGGATTTTTGCGGTAGCGCTGGGGGCGGGGATCCTGATTTCTGCCATTTTTCCGGTGGGCGCACTGTTGTTTCTCGTGGCATTTCTGTTGATTGCCTGCGGATGTGCCTGCTGTAGATTCTGAGGATAGAAAGGGGTTTTGTTATGCAGATTGTTATCTGGAAATCTCCGAAGGCCTTGAGGGGGCTTTTACGTCGGCTCTTCAAAATCACAAACTGATACTGAACCCAGCCGGTTGTGTCTCGTTTCAGGCATAACCGGCTGGGTCTTTTCATAGGGTAGGACAGATAATGTTTCAAAGGGAAAGGATGATAATAGATGGAACTTGAGCTGAAAACAACGCATCTGGACGGTTTTGACATTGGTGCTGAACAGGTTTTCACCCAAGAGGAAACTGCAGATACCATTGTACCGGACTATTGTCCGGACATAGCCAGGATCATTGATACGGAAGGCAAGGTTTTCCTGCACAGTCGCGAATTACGCGACGGAAAAGGCGAGGTGTCCGGTACAGTCAAGATCACAGTACTATACACGCCGGATGGCGAAAGCGGCATCAGGACATTGGAGTTTGCAATGCCCTTTTCTTCAGAAACGGATGGACGGGCCATGACAGACTGTGTTTTTTTGTCTGCAACAGCGGAAATTGAATGCCTTGAGACACGTGTGCTCAACCCGCGCAAGGTTTTCACTCGCTGTAAACTGATCCTTCGTCTGACGGGATATCGGAAACAGCCGCTGAATATTTCTGCAGATGTGAATGCATCACCAGAGCTTTGCCTGGAGAAAAAGCTGGAAGCGCAGCATGTTTCCATGCTGACGCAGTTGGCAGAAAAAGATTTTACATTTTCAGATGAAATGGACTTGTCTCCCGGAAAAGAGGGCGTTGCAGAGATCCTGACGAATCGCGCATCCGCGCTGATCACAGATGACAAAATTGTTGGAAATAAATTGATTTTAAAAGGCCTGTTTCGTGTTGACTTGCTGTACCGTTCTGTCAGCGGACGTTGCTGCTCTACCAGCGGAGAATTGCCATTCTCACAGATCATAGAAGTCAATGGTGTCAGTGAAAATACTTTGTGTTCGGCGCAGTTGCAGTTCACGGGGACAGATATTCAGGTCAGCGGCTCCGGAGATCAAGACGGTCGCCGTATTGCCGTAACACTATATCTCCACACCATTGCGCTGCTGCGACAGGAACAAACGATCCCTCTTATCAAGGATATCTACAGCACTTCCTACGACCTCACCTATGAGGCCGAACCCATTGTGCTGACAGAACGTGCGGATATCCTTACCCGCCGTCAGACAGTCCGTGAGGTACTGGAAGTTGGCGTGGTGGCGGATTCGCTGCTGTCGCTCCATACCTTCTGCGGGAGTGTCACTGTTGGCAGGGAAGGGGATCATACAGTTCTGCGAACTGGTGTTACCATCCGGGCCTTGTATCTGGACGAAGGTGGTGTTCCGCTGGTGGCAGAACGCTGTGTGGATGCGGTTTGTCATCTGGATTTGCCTGAAGACTGTTATATCAGTGCGCGTTCGTGCTGTCCGGAAGATGCACAGGGTAGTTTGGGTGACCGCGGGATCGAGGTCCGTTTCCCAGTGGAATTTCAGATTCAATTGGTTATCCGCAGAAAGAATATCTGCATATCTGCAGTGAAACTTCTTTCAGATCATCCAAAAGATCTTTCCGGTTCACCGTCGTTGGTTCTGCGGGGACTTGGAGAGGACCAGGATCTCTGGACGCTGGCAAAGCAACACAATACCACTACTGTGGATATTCTTGCTGCCAACGGTTTGAATGGGGAAGAGGAGATCCCGCGTGATCGGCTGCTTCTGATCCCTAAAAAACGCTGAACAAGACTGAGGACCAAAAAGGATGGGATGATATGACAAACACCTCCATTTATCAAAGCATTGCTACGCGAACTGCCGGAGATATTTACATCGGTGTTGTTGGGCCGGTGCGCACCGGGAAATCTACCTTTATCAAACGGTTTATGGAGACACAGGTAATTCCCAATATTGATAACGTTTACCGCAAAGAGCGCGCACGTGATGAACTACCACAGAGCGGATCAGGAAGAACGATCATGACCGCAGAACCCAAATTTGTACCGGAAGAAGCAGTACAGATCCAGTTGGATGACGGTGCGGCGTTTTCTGTTCGACTCATTGACTGTGTTGGGTATATGGTAACAGGTGCCATCGGTCAATTTGAAAATGATGCGCCGCGTATGGTGACCACACCGTGGTTTGATTATGAGATCCCTATGACTCAGGCCGCTGAAATCGGCACACGCAAAGTGATTGCCGAGCATTCCACCATCGGTATCGTTGTCACGACAGACGGCAGCATATCGGAGATTCCGAGAGAAGATTATGTGGATGCAGAGGAACGGGTCATTCGCGAGCTGCAGGAACTGGGTAAGCCTTTTATTGTTCTCATGAACACATCGGACCCTCTCAGCACACGAGCGCAGGCGATCAGCCGTGAGATCCGCGAACGGTATGCGATCAATTGCCTGCCGGTAAATTGTCTGGATCTGAACGAGCAGGATGTGGAAGCCATTCTGAAAGCAGTTCTGTATGAATTTCCTATGCAGGAGCTGGATCTGTTTTTGCCGCCATGGGTAGATGCGCTGCCTGCTGAGCATCCCATCAAAAGCGGAGTCTATGCTGCGGTAAGGGAAACGGCGTGTACGCTGCGTCACATTCGTGAAGTTGAGGGTGTCATCCAGGCGCTGGATCAATCCGACAGCATTCGTTCTGCTAAAATTATGAGCATTGACCTCGGAACAGGCATCGCCTCGGCGGAGCTGCTACTACCGCGCGAACTGTTTTATCATACGCTATCCGAGCAATCCGGCTTCCGTGTCGCAGATGACGGTGATTTGATGTGCCTTCTGACCTCGTTGGCTACCGTCAAAAACGAATATGACAAAGTAGCGGATGCGCTGCGTGATGTACGGGAAACCGGCTACGGAATCGTGATCCCGGGTATTTCCGAATTGAAACTGGAAGAACCGGAAATCGTCCGGCAGGGAGGACGCTACGGAGTCCGTTTAAAAGCCAGCGCACCGTCCATTCATATGATTCGGGCCGATATCGAAACTGCAGTCTCGCCAATCGTCGGCAATGAAAAGCAGTCCGAGGATATGGTGAACTATCTTCTTCAGGAGTTTGAAGGGGATGCGGGCAAGATCTGGCAATCCAATATTTTTGGACGCAGCTTTCATGAACTTGTCAGCGATGATCTGCAGAATAAGCTGCACCGTATGCCAGAGGATGCCCGAACAAAGCTGCAGGAAACACTGACGCGCATCATCAATGAGGGAAGCGGCGGCTTAATCTGTATCATTCTATAATCGAGTAGGGGCGGTTTTCCGCCCCTCTCACACCACCGAGTGTGCCGTTCGGC